>QHSZ01000273.1 GCA_003220595.1 Candidatus Rokuibacteriota bacterium
TTCTCCACGCCGTTGGTGTGCTGGGTGAGGTTGAGCGCGTACGTGATCGCCCCCGTCTTGTCGGGGCCGGAGTTGCCGCAGTAGAGCTGGGCGACCTCCTCGAACTTGGCCTTCGGGATCCCGCACACGCGCTCGACCATCTCGGGCGTGTACCGGCTGTAGTGGCGCTTGAGGAGCTGGAAGACGGAGTTCGGGTCTAACAGCGCGAGGTCGCGCTGCGGGTTCCCCTCACCGTCGAGCTGGTACTTCCAGGAGCCGCGGTCGTATGCCCGCTTGGCCTCGTCGAAGCCGGTGAAGAGCCCGTCGAGATCGGTGGCCGTCTTGAACGCCGGATCGATCAGGAACGAGGCGTTCGTGTAGTGGACGACGTAGTCCTTGAAGTACAGGTTCTTCCGGATCGCGTAGTTGATGAGGCCGCCGAAGAAGGCGATGTTGGTCCCCGAGCGGATCGGCACGTGGATGTCGGCAGCGGCGCTGGTGCGGGTGAACCGCGGGTCGACGTGGATGAACTTGGCGCCACGCTCCTTGGCCTTCATCACCCACTGGAAGCCGACGGGGTGGTTCTCGGCCATGTTGGACGTCGCCATGATGACATCCGAGTTCTGGATGTCGATCAGGTTCGTCGTCATCGCCCCGCGACCGAACGTGGTCCCCAAAGCTGGGACCGTGGCGGAGTGTCAGACTCGGGCCTGATGCTCGTGGTAGACGATGCCGAGCGTCCGGTTCAGCTTCGACAGGAGGTAGCACTCCTCGTTGTCGATGCACGCTGAGCCGAGCGACGCGATCGCTTCCAGACGGTTCACGGTGACCAGCTTGCCGTCCTTGTCCTTCTCCTTCTCGATGAAGTGCTTCTCCCGGGCGTCGTAGTAGCGCTTGGCGATCTCGGTGTACATCCATTCGAGCGGCTTCTCCTCCCATGCGTCGGCGCCGGGCGCGCGGTAGAGCGCCTTCGTCGGCCGCAGGGGGTTGTTCGAGAGCTGGATGGTGGCTGCGCCCTTCGGGCACAGCCGGCCCTGCGTGTGCGGTGTGTCGGGGTCACCCTCGATGTCGATGATGCGGTCGCCCTTGGCGTAGACGAGCTGGCCGCAGCCGACCGCGCAGTAGGGACAGACGCCGTGGAAGGCCTTGGCCTCTCGGATCTTGAGCGAGGTCGCCGCCGCCTCGACCGGGGCGAGGTCGATGCCCCTGGCGCCGACCGCGACACCGGCGGCCGTCGCGCTCCCGAACTTCAGGAAGGCACGTCGCGAAAGACTCATAGACAACCTCCTTGACCAGGAGACTGTGGGTGGTCGTTCCCTACCATTCGGGACTGGTCAGCTCGTCCGCAGCGCGGCGCAGGATGACGATCCGCCGGGGCCGCGCCTGATCGCCTTCGAGCTTGACGATGTCACCGGGACTCAGTGCGCCGAGGCCGGCGCTCGTCCCTTCATCGGACACCACGAGCGTCGCGTCCGAGCATGCGAGGTCGGTGCACGCCTCCGCCTCGCTCCGGACGCGCACGGTTCCGGAGGCTTTCTCGACCGCAACGATGATCAGGCGGGACCGGAGAGACTCGGTGAAGCTCATCGCCGTGTTCTCCTCTTCGACGAGGATTAGGCACGAACTGCAGGAATGGTAGGTTGGTCAGACCAGACTGTCAAGCCGCAACGCGTGTCAGCTGAAGGCTACTTCTCCCCGCCGATTCGCGCATATAGGGCCAGGCGCTCGTCGAGGAGGCGCCGGGCCTCGTCGGGCTGCCGAGCCTCGAGGAATTCGATGATGCGACGGCGGGTTCCGAGGTCTACGATCGGGCCATTGAGGAGCGGATTGTAGAAGCGGCCGAGCTCCAGGAGTATGCGATCGACTCGCGTGATATCAGATAGATGCGCCTCGGCCTCTCGAAACAACTCGACCGCGTAATCCTCCCGCTTCCTGAACTTGAGGCCCCGCCGGTGGCGCCCCTCGGCTTCCTCCGCGGGGACGTCGTCAGGCATGGGGCGCGAGAGCCGTCCGCCCGAGGAGAAGGGCGCCGCCGGCGTAGAGGTTCAGGCTGTCGGGCCGCACGTAGCCGCAGACCGTGATGTTGAGCTGCTCTGCCAGGGCCACCGCCATTTCGGTCGGCGAGGTGCGCGAGGCGACCAGCGGCACCCCCATGCGCGCCGCCTTCAGGAGCATCTCCGACGAGACGCGCCCGGTCGAGAGCAGGATGCGGTCCTCGGTCGGAATCCCGCGCAGGAGCGCCTCTCCCTTGACCTTGTCGACCGCATTGTGCCGGCCGACGTCCTCGGCGACGACGAGCAGCCGCTCGCCGTCACTCAGCGCGGCGCCGTGGATGCCGCGTGACTCACGGTAATGGACCGCCGCGGCGAACAGGTCCTTCATCTGCGCCGAGAGCGTCTCCGGCGCCACCCGGAGCGACGACGCGAGCCGGGGGAAGAGCCGGTGGTCGATCCGGAACGTGATCCCGCCGCCGCACCCGGAGGTCAGGATGCGCTCGGTCGGGAGCGTCACGGGATGGGAGAGCGTCACCTCGGCGTGGCCGTCCACCGGTGACACCTCGACCCGCGTGACCTCGTCGAGCGAGGCGATGACCTTCTCCATCCAGAGGTAGCCGACGACCAGCGCCTCGAGCTTCACGGGCGAGCAGAGGAGCGTGAGGAACTTCTCCCCGTTGACCGAGAGCGTGAGCGGCTGCTCGCGCACGATCTCACCGGCGACCTCGTCGGCCCGGCTGCCGCGAACCCGGAAGTAGGTACGCATCGCCCGCTCTCGTCCGCGATTCTAGCGCGGATAGAGGACCCGGACCAGGGCGAGACCCTGCGCCGGCGCCGTCGCGCCCGCGAGCCGCCGGTCGCGCGACGCGAGCACCGTCGCGAGCCACTCGGGGGCGCGCGCGCCCCGGCCGACGGCGACCGCGCTGCCGACGATGGTCCGCACCATGTGGTGGAGGAAGCGATCCGCCGAGAGCAGCACGGCGACGCGCCCGTGGCGACGGACGACGTGCGCCGCTCGGACGCGGCACATCGGGTCCTTCTGCCGCCCCGGCGCGGCGCAGAAGGCGCCGAAGTCGTGGCGGCCGACCAGGTGCCCGAGCGCCCGTCGCATCGCCGGGAGGTCGAGCTCGCCCGGCACGTGCCACGCGTACCGCCGCAGGAGCGGGTCGGCCACCGGGTCCGTATCGATCAGGTACGCGTACCGCTTGCCGAGCGCGGCGCGCCGGGCATCGAAGCCGCCGGGAGCGGGGTGCACGTCGAGGACTCGGATGTCGCGCGGGAGCCGCGCGTTGAGCGCGCCGTGGATCGCGCCCGCCGCCAGGGCCGCGGCGGTCGTGAGCGACGCCGTCTGCCGGAGGGCGTGCACACCCGCGTCGGTGCGTGAGGCGCCGACGACGCGCGCGGTCGGGTCGAACGCGTGCGCGGCGCGGAGCAGCGCGCCCTGGACGGTCGGGCCCGCGGCCTGGATCTGCCAGCCGCGGTAGTCGGTGCCGTCGTACGACAGCACCAGCCGGAAGGTGCTCCGGGGAGCTATCGCGGCGGCGAGCGGTGGCGACCCACCCCGACCGGCACCAGCGTGAGCCAGACGATCGCCACCAAGATGAAGAGCACGACGTCCACGACCACGTCGAAGCTGACGCCGGTCAGTTCCTCGACGGTGCGATGGCGCAGCCACTCCTGGCGCTCCACGTCCTTGGGCTCGTAGTGGGCGGGCGGCGCGTAGCCCTGCAGGGCGTCCACGTACCGCACGACGCGGGGTACGGCGACGTAGGCGACGACGACGATCGTGAGGATGACGGCGAGGTGGAACCGCTCGTGGTGGCCAAAGCGGCGGTGGTAGTAGCGCCGAAGCGAGATCATGCGCCGCTCCCGCCGCGCGGGCCGGGCCTGCGCCTACCCGAGCAGCAGCTCAGCGATTTGCACCGCGTTGGTGGCCGCGCCCTTGCGAAGTTGGTCGCCGACGACCCAGAAGCAGAGGCCGGTCGGGCTCGACAGGTCCTCGCGGATCCTTCCGACGAAGCACTCGTCCTGCCCCTCGACGTCGATCGGCATGGGATAACGTTCCTGCGCCGGGTCGTCCCAGAGACGGAGACCGGGGAACCGCTCGATGAGCGCGCGCGCCCGCTCGGGCGCAAGCTTCGTCTCTGTCTCGACCGTGACCGCGACCGAGTGGCACGTGAAGACCGGCACGCGCACGCTCGTCGCCGCGATCGGGAGGTCGGGTGTCTCGAGGATCTTCCGGGTCTCGTTGACGAGCTTCATCTCCTCACCCGTGTAGCCGTTGGGCTCGAACCTGTCGATCGCCGGGATCAGGTTGAAGGCGATCCGGTGCGGGAAGTGACGGGGCGCCAGCGTCTCGCCGCGCGCCCACGCCAGCGTCTGCTCGCGGAGATCGGCGATCCCGTTCACGCCGGCGCCCGACACCGCCTGGTAGGCCGTCGCGATCACGCGGCGTAGCCCGCCGGCGTCGTGGAGCGGCTTGAGCGGCATCACGGCGACGATCGTGGTGCAGTTCGGGGACGCGATGATCCCCCGGTGATGGCGCACCGCGTGTGGGTTGATCTCCGGCACGACGAGCGGAACGTCGGGGTCCATCCGGAACGCGTTCGACTTGTCGATCACCGTCGCGCCCGCCTTCACGAGCATCGGCGCGTACTCCTTCGACTGCGCCGAGCCCGCCGAGCAGAACGCGATCTCGACGCCCTTGAAGGCGGCGGGCTCGATGCGCTGGATGCGGACCGGCTCGCCCCGGAACGTCACCGTCTTGCCGACCGAGCGCTCCGAGGCGAACGCCCGGAGCTCGCGGACGGGGAACTTCCGCTCCTCGAGAATCCGGAGCGTCATCTGGCCCGCGGCACCCGTGGCGCCGACCGCGGCGACCGTCACCCCCGATGCCATCAGTATTGGGCCTCCAGCGCCCTCACGATCAGGTCCGCCATCTCCCGCGTGCCCACCGTTTTCGTCCCGACGTGGGCGATGTCGGCGGTGCGGTGCCCCTCCTCGAGGACCCTCAGCACCGCGCGCTCGACCCGCTCGGCGTCCTTCTCCAGACCGAGCGCGTAGCGCAACAGCATCGCCGCCGACAGGATCGCCGCGATCGGGTTGGCGATCCCCTTCCCCGCGATGTCCGGCGCCGTCCCGTGCACGGGCTCGTAGAGGCCGACGGCCCCGCCGAGCGACGCCGACGGGAGCATGCCCATGGAGCCGGCGAGGATCGCCGCCTCATCGGACAAAATATCACCGAAGGTGTTCTCCGTCACGATCGTGTCGAACTGCGTCGGCTTGTGGACGAGCGCCATCGCGCAGTTGTCCACGAGCACGTGCTCGAGCGTCACGTCGGGATAGTCCTTCCCCACGCGTGTGACGACCTCGCGCCAGAGCTGCGAAACGACGAGCACGTTCGCCTTGTCCACGGATGCGAGACGCTTCCGGCGCTTGCGCGCCACCTCGAAGCCGGTCCGCGCGATCCGCTCGATCTCGCGGGAGGTGTAGGCCATCGTGTTGACCGCGCGCGCGCCGCCGTCGGCGAACCGCTCGACGCCCCGGGGCTCGCCGAAGTAGAGCCCCCCGGTGAGCTCGCGGATCACCATGAGGTCGGTGCCCTCGACGACCGAGCGCTTCAGCGGCGAGGCGTCCACGAGCATGGAGAAGCACTTCGCGGGGCGCAGGTTCGCGTAGAGGTCCAGCTCCTTGCGCAGGGCGAGGAGCCCGCGCTCGGGCCGCTTCTCGTGCGGGACGTCGTCCCATGTGGGCCCGCCGACCGCGCCGAAGAGGATCGCGTGAGACGCGCGACACAGCTCGAGCGCCCCCGGCGCTAGCGGGACGCCGGTCGCGTCCAACGCCGCGCCCCCGACCAGCGCCTCCTCGAACTCGAAGCCGACGCCCGCGCCCTTGCCGACGACATTCAGGACGCGGACCGCCTCGGGCGTCACCTCCTGCCCGATCCCGTCGCCGGGCAGGACCGCGATCCGGTACGTCGCCATCAGGGCCCGATTTCTTTGACGCGCTGGACAGCCGGCCGCGTCACGCGGTTGAGCGCCGAGAGGTAGGCGCGGGCGCTCGCCTCGATCACGTCCGTCGAGGAGCCCTTGCCCGAGACGACCGTGCCGTCGAAATCGATCTTCATCGCCACCTCGCCGATCGCATCCTTGCCCGAGGTCGCGGAGCGCAGCGAGTAGTCCTGGAGCCGTCCCTTCATGCCGGTGATCGCGTCGATCGCCGCGAGCACCGCGTCGACGGGTCCGTCGCCCACGCCCGAGTCCTGGAAGACCTGCCCGTCCTTCTTGAGCTTCACGGTGGCCGACGGGACGACGCTCGTGCCGCTGATCACGTGGAGGTACTCGAGCTCGTACCCGGCGACCTGCTGCGTGGCCTCGTCGGTGACGATCGCCATCAGGTCCTCGTCGTAGACCTCCTTCTTCCGGTCCGCGAGATCCTTGAAGGTCTTGAAGGCCCGGTCGAGGTCAGGTCCCGAGAGGTCGAAGCCCAGGTCCTTGAGGCGCGCCGCCAGCGCGTGGCGGCCGGAGTGCTTGCCGAGGACGAGCTTGTTCGACGGCCGTCCGATGTCCTCGGGCCGCATGATCTCGTACGTGAGCTTCTCCTTGATCACGCCGTCCTGGTGGATCCCCGCCTCGTGGGCGAACGCGTTCTCACCGACGACCGCCTTGTTGGGCTGGACGTGGATCCCCGTGATGTGCGAGAGCAGCCGGGAGGTCTTGAAGATCTCCTCGCTGCGCACGCGCGTCTCGACGCCGAAGAAGTCCCTGCGCGTCCTCAGCGCCATCACGATCTCTTCGAGCGAGGCGTTCCCCGCGCGCTCGCCGATCCCGTTGATCGTGCACTCGATCTGGCGCGCGCCGTTCATGAGCGCCGTGAGCGAGTTGGCGACGGCCTGGCCGAGGTCGTTGTGGCAGTGGACCGAGAGGACGACGGTGTCGATCCCCCGCACCCGCTCGCGGATCCGGGCGATCCGCTCGCCCCACTCCTTCGGGATCGCGTAGCCGACCGTGTCGGGGATGTTAATGGTGCGCGCGCCGGCCTCGATCACCGCGGAGAGGACGTCACACATGTAGTCGAAGTCCGAGCGCGAGGCGTCCTCCGGCGAGAACTCGACGTCGTCGCAGTAGCCGCGGGCGTGGGTGACGGCCGCGACCGCCGCCTTCAGCACCTCGGCCCGCGACTTCCGGAGCTTGTATTTCAGGTGAATGTCCGAGGTCGCCACGAACGTGTGGATGCGCGGCTTCCGCGCGTACTTCACCGCCTCCCAGCAGCGGTCGATGTCCCCCAGGCCGACGCGCGAGAGGCCGCAGATGGACGGCGCGCTCTCCAGCGTCCCGACCTGCTTGGCCACCTCGCGGGTCGCCTCGAAGTCCTCGTCCGAGGAGATCGGAAACCCGGCCTCGATCACGTCGACCTGGAGTCGGGCCAGCTGACGGGCCATCTCGAGCTTCTCCATCGTGTTCATCGAAAAGCCCGGCGACTGCTCACCGTCCCGCAGCGTGGTATCGAAGATGATGACGCGATCCATGTGACCCTCCTGACTCAGGGATGCTCCCGCGCGGTCTGCTCGGCCGGGACGGCCGCGGGCGCGCGCCCGACGATCACCCTCCGAACGGGACCCGACAGCGCGTACCCGACGAAGATGAGGAACAGGCAGAGCTCGTAGTTCGTGGCCACGATCATCACGCCCAGCACGACCACCAGGAGCGTCTGGACCGGCCGGCGGCGCGCGAAGTCGAGCTCCTTGAAGCTCCAGTAGCGGAACGTGGACACCATCAACAACGCCACCACGTAGGTGCCGAGGGCGATCGAGACCAGGAGCGCGCGCGAGGCGGGCACGCCCTGGAGGAGGATCACCGCGGAGGCCACGACGCCGGCCGCCGCCGGGGTCGAGAGGCCCACGAAGTACCGGCGGTCAACCGTGCCCGTGTGGACGTTGAAGCGCGCGAGGCGCAGCGCGCCGCAGATCACGAAGAGGAAGGCCGCGAACCATGCGGGGCGCTCGAGCGCGGAGAGGGCGAACGAGTAGACCAGGAACGCCGGCGCGACGCAGAACGAGACGACGTCCGCCAGCGAGTCGAACTCGACGCCGAACTGGCTCGTCGCTTTCATGAGGCGTGCCACGCGACCGTCGAGGAGGTCCATGACCATCGCCAGGAAGATGGCGAGCGCGGCCTCCGTGTAGCGGTTCTCGACCGTCAGGAGCAGCGCGAAGAAGCCGCAGAAGAGGTTGCCGGTCGTGAGCAGGCTCGGGAGCAGGAAGATGCCCCGCCGACGCTTCTCGCGGAGCTCGTGCCAGCGCCGCCGCCTGAACCCCTGCGAGCCGCAGGACGTCGCGGGGCTGGGGCCCCGCCGTCCGAGGCGAACGATCAGTCATCGGAGGAGACCCAGGACGGTCATGCCGCCTGTCACGCGGTCGCCGGTGCGCACCCGGACGTCGGTCCCCCGCGGCATGTAGCAGTCCGTCCGCGAGCCGAAGCGGATCATCCCGAACCGCTCGCCCGCCGCGAGCTTGTCCCCCGGGCCCACGCGGCAGACGATGCGCCGCGCGACGACGCCGGCGATCTGGACGACCGTCACGCGGGCGCTGTCCCCCTGGAGGTGGAGCGCGCAGCGCTCGTTCGCGTCCTCCGCCTCGGGCCGGTACGCGGCGA
>QHSZ01000033.1 GCA_003220595.1 Candidatus Rokuibacteriota bacterium
GGCGTCCTGAGCTTGAGCGGCGTATAGGCGAAGAGGTAGAGCGCCACGGTGACCGCCGTCACGGCGAGGGCCATGAGGCTGACGAGGCTGCCGAGGTACAGCAGACCGGCGAGCGTGATCGCGCTGCCGAACAGGAGCGCCTCGAGCGGCGCGAGCCGCCCGTCGGGCAGCGGCCGCGTGCGCGTGCGCTCCATGCGGGCGTCCACGTCACGCTCCCAGTACTGGTTGAGCGCGAGCGAGCCCCCGGCCGCGAGCAGCGTGCCGACGAGCAGGTGGAGCAGGCGGGCGTAGTCGGGCGCGCTCGGAAGGCCCACGTAGTATCCGACGACCGTCGTCACCAGGATCATCACGACGATCCGGGGCTTCGCCAGCGCGATGAGGTCGGCAGCGACGCGGCGACGGTCGCGCGCGAGCGGGGCCACGATCGCTTCGGTCGTGGCGCGCGCGCTGGTCATTGTAACGGGGTCCGCGAGGCCGCTGCACTCTGTGGGTGGCCTAACTCCTGCGCGCCCCGGCCGCGTTCGCCACTCGCCATCACGTCCAAGGTCATCGCCGGGACCCGCGAGGCCGCTGCACTCCGTGGGTGGCCGGAGACGCGCAGCGCCAGGACGACGACTGCGCCGAGGATCAGGCTGCCGACGAGGCGATGCGCTAACGGGAGGACCAGCAGCGTCGTCTGCCCGCCCGGGATCCAGATCGCGGTGAAGCGCGCGAGGAAGGTCCCGACGCCGAGCAGGAGCTGCAGGCCGAGGAGGACGAGGAGGACGCGGGCGATGGGCGCCGCGACCGGGTCGCCGGTTCCCCGCAGCCGCGCGGTTACGCTCGGGACGACCGCGAAGACGGCGAGGGCCCCGCCCACGTGGAGCCAGAGCCAGCCTGCGTGGGTCAGCAGCGCGCCAAAGACGATCTGGAGGTACACCGCTGCCGCGGCGGCAAAAGCCACTCGGCGCACCGCCGGGTCGGCGCCGCGCAGGGGCACGGCGGCCGCGCGCGACGACAGGAGCGCGATGGCCGAGAGCAGGGCGAAGAACGCCTGGGCGAGGCTCCCGTGGACGATCGCGAGCGTGTCCTCGAGGAGCACGACGCGCAGCCCACCCAGCACGCCCTGCGCGACGACGGTGACGGCCGCCGTGACACCGAGCCACCTGAGGCGTCCGCCGGCGGGCCAGAGGGCCGCCGCCAGGCCCAGCGTGAGCAGGCCGACGACTGCCCCGGCCAGCCGGTGGCTGTGCTCGTAGAGAATCCCCCCGGCCATCCGCGCCCAGGGGAAGAGGAGCATGTTGTAGCCGAAGGTGCTCGGCCAGTCGGGCACGGCGAGCGCCGCGCCCGTGTTCGTGACCAGGCCACCCAAGAGGATCAGGACGGACGTCGCCCCGAGCGTCACGAGCGCCAGCCGGTGCGCCACCGCCTCCCCCCGATCAGTGGCGCCGCGCTCCCGCGGCCGCGACGGGCGGCGCGGTCTGCGGCAGCCAGTCTTCCTTCGACTCGGGCGAGCTGTACTCATACGGCCCGCGGTACACCGTCGGCAGGGTCGGCCCCCAGTTCAAATGCGGCGGGGGCGACGGCGCGGTCCATTCGAGCGTGTTGGCGTTCCACGGGTTCATCGGCGCCTTCAGGCCGGCGAAGAGCGACCAGAAGAAGTTGACGACGAAGGGGATCTGCCCCAGGCCAAGACACAGCGCCGACACCGTGATGAACACGTTCCAGTGCTGCTGGTGCTGGAGGAACTCGTACTGCATCGGATTGTAGATGCGCCGCATCTGGCCGCCGACACCGATGATGTGCATCGGGAAGAACGTGCAGTTGAAGAAGACGAACGTCGGCCAGAAGTGGAGGTGACCCAGCGTCGTGTTCATCATCCGCCCGAACATCTTCGGGAACCAGTAGTAGATCGCGGCAAAGGCGCCGAAGATCGACCCTCCGAAGACGACGTAGTGGATGTGCGCGACGATGAAATACGTGTCCTGGATGTAGATGTCGACGGGCGTCGAGGCCATGAAGATGCCGCTGAGCCCGCCGATGACGAACATCGACACGAACGCGAGCGCGTTCAGCATCGGCACGGTGAACTGGATCCGGCCGCCCCACAGGGTGCCGAGCCAGTTGAACGTCTTGATGGCCGACGGCACGGCGATGATCATCGTCGTCACGGTGAAGGCCATGCCGAGCGCCGGGTTCATGCCGGAGACGAACATGTGGTGGCCGTAGACGACCCAGGAGAGGAACGCGATCGAGATCATCGAGAACGCCATCGCGTGGTAGCCGAAGATCGGCTTGCGCGAGAAGACCGGCAGGATCTCGGACGCGATGCCCATCGCGGGCAGGATCAGGATGTAGACCTCGGGGTGGCCGAAGTACCAGAACAGGTGCTGCCAGAGGAGTGGCTCGCCGCCGCCCGAGGGTCTGAACCAGCTCGTCCCGAGGGTGCGGTCGAAGAGCAGCATCGCGACGGCCGAGGTCAGCACGGGCAGCGCGAGCAGGAGCAGGATCGCCGTGATGAAGAGCGACCAGACCACGAGCGGCATCCGGAAAAGGCGCATCCCCGGCGCCCGCATGTTGATGATCGTGGTGATGTAGTTGATCGACCCCATCATCGAGCCGATGCCCATGATGAACAGGCTGATGCACCAGATGTTCTGCCCCCAGTTCACGCCCGTGTACGACGGCACCGCGGAGAGCGGCGCGTAGGAGGTCCAGCCCGCGGCCGCGTGACCGCCTTCCACGAAGAAGCCGCTGAGCATGATGACGCCCGCGCTGGCCGTGACCCAGAAGGAGAGCATGTTCAGGAACGGAAACGCCATGTCGCGGGCGCCGATCATCAGGGGGATGCAGAAGTTGCCGAAGGAGCCCGCCAGGATCGGCATGATCACGAAGAAGATCATGATCGTGGCATGCATGGTGAACGCCATGTTGTAGGTGCTGGGCTCGAGGATCCCGCCCGTCTCCTTGAGGATCGCGCCCAGCCCCGGCACCGCGGTCTCGGGCCACGCGAGCTGCCAGCGGACGATCAGCGCCAGCAGACCCCCGATGATCATCATGAAGAGCCCGAGGAACAGGAACTGCCGGGCGATCATCTTGTGGTCCGTGGAGAAGACGTAGGTCCTGACGAAGCCGAGCTCGTGGTGCCCGGCGTGCTCGACGTGCGCGTGCGCTGTCGCGCTGCTGGCGCTCATTTCTTCGGTTTCTCCTCTTTCTTGGGCTCGGCCTCGGGCGGGGCCGCGGCAGGCTTCGCCCCGGCGCGGAGGTTCTCCGCAGCCCACTTCGCGTACTCCGCCGGGGTGTGCACGTAGATCCAGCCGCGCATCCCGGAGTGGCCGAAGCCGCACAGCTCGGCGCACGGCCACTCGTACTTGCCGGGCTTCATGACCTCGAACCACCGGACGAGCTCGCGGCCCGGCACGGCGTCCTGCTTCATGCGGAACTGGGGCACGAAGAAGCTGTGGATCACGTCCTGGGAGCGGAGGTGCACGCGGATCACCTTGTTGACCGGCACGTGCATCTCGTCGAGGAAGACCGTGTCGGAGCCCGGATAATTGACCTGCCAGTTGAACTGCTTCGCCGTGACGTTCACGTCGAAGTCGGCGGGCGGCACGTGCATGTTGATCCTGGACCACGCGGGCACGCTGAGCATGGTCAGGATGACGAGGATCAGCGCCGGCACGACGGTCCAGGCGATCTCGAGCGGCGTGCTCCCGTGCGTGTACCGCGCCGTGCGCCCGGGCCGGTCACGGTAGATGATGACGAACGCGAGCATCGTGACGAAGACGAGGACGAACGTCACGCCCGTGATGTAGTAGATGAGGTGGAACAGCCAGTCGATCTCCTGGCCGAAGGTCGACACGTTCGGGGGTAACCACCAGTCGAGCATCGGAAGCCTCCTGGCCCTACTTCTTCATCTCGATGCTGACCTTCGCCACCTGGCCCGGCTTGACCTCGACCTCCTTCGTCTGCTTGCCGAGCGTCTCGTGCCAGACCTCCAGCGTGTGCTTGCCCGCGGGCACGTTCTCGATCTTGGCCACGCCGCTGCCCTCGGTCACGCCGAAGAACGGATGCGGCATGACGGCGATCCAGCCGAGCATCCAGCTGTGCACGTCGCAGGTGAGCTTGATGATCTCGGGCTTCTCGAACTTCTCTGACATCACCTTCTTGAACTTCGGCTGCGCCTTGTTGATGGACGGATTGGCGGTCGAGTAGGTGTGGATGTTGTGCAGGATGCCGTCGGAGTTCTTGAGCTCGACCTCGCCGGGCGTCATCGCGGTCACGTGCGGCACGAACTTGCAGCCGTGCTGATCGACCGTGGCCTTCTTCCCGGTGGGCGCGCCCTTCATGCCGGCGACGGAGACGACGGCGTTCGCGAGCCCCTTGTTGGCGCCGACGACCACCTTCTCGATCTTCGCCTCGGTGCCGCACTGCTCGGTGTCCTTGTTGACCTTGAGCGTCTCCACCTGCGCCGCGCCGTTGTAGGTCACCGTCGCCTCGATGGTGCCGCCGCCCTGAGCGCCCGCCGGCGCGGGCCGATGGACGTACGCGGCGGCGCCCGCGACGAGGGCGAGCGCCAGGAACCCTCCGAGTGCTCTGCGCATTGCTCTGGCTCCTCCTGCTAACGCGAGGTTATCCACGCCTGTTTGCGACGCGACCCACGAGCAGCATGGCGACCAACGTCAGGACTGCCACCACCGGAGGAACGACGAAGCGGCGATTCGACTGCGGCTCCTCCAGCCGCAAATAGTACCACGAGGTCAGGGACATCCTGGTCCCGGCCTCCCCCGCGCCGCCGTCCCACGCCTGGAAGGCGACCGGCGTGAAGACGCCGGGCCGGAACGCCAGGCGCGCGGCGTCCTTCGAGGCGAGCGGGCGCTTCAGCACGAGGCGGTACTGGCCGTTCGCGTAGACCGCGTTGGCGGTCGCCATGCCGCCCGCGATCGGCGCGAGCTTCGTGGGCCCGTTCGCGTCGGCCTCCACCACGCCCTTGCCGTTCTCCCAGCGGAGCAGGTAGACGGCGTCGGAGGCGTCGCCCATGAGGAAGTACGGGCGCTCGGGGCCCGTCACGAGCGCGCGCGGGAACTGGACCGACACCGCGTCCGCATAGGTCTTCTTCGCCGGGTCCGCCACCGATTGCGTGGGGTCGTCCCACGCGAGGTGGAAGGCGATCTCCCGCTCGTTCCAGGCGGCCCGCAGCGCCACCAGATCGATGGCGGGATTGAAGTTCCGCGGGTCGATGATCACCTGCCCCACCAGGGGCACATTCTGCGGCGCGATCCGCGTCCAGAACTCGGCATTGGGGTCGTCGGGGATCTCGGCGCCCACCGCCCGGGCGGACAGGAGCGTGGCGTAGTTCGGCGACTCGGGGCCGAGCGAGGCGATGAAGTTCGCGAGGTGCCAGATGTCCTCCGGTTTCTCGACGGAATCGATGAACGACGGCATCGGCGTGCCGAGGACGCCGTTCGCGAGCCGCATCGCGATGTCGCCGCGCGAGGCGCCGCCGCGGAAGGTCCAGCGCTTGGTGAGATTCGCCGGGCGGATCGGATGGCCCCAGTCGTCCTTCAGCTCGGGCCGTGAGGGACCGTCGGCGCGCCCGTCAGCGCCGTGGCACTTGTGGCACTCGATCGCCTCGAACATCTCCTTGCCGCGCTTGATCGACTCGGCCGACGGCGCGACCTCCTTCGGCAGCTCCTGCTTCTTCGGCGCCTCCTTGAGTTTCTCCGCCGCGAACGTCTTGAGGTACGCGACGAGGCTCCAGCGGTCCTTCTCGGCGAGCACGTCCCAGGCCGGCATGAACGTCCCCGGCATGCCGCGCGTGATCACGTCGAAGAGGTCCTGGTCGGTCGGCACCTTGCCGACGGTCGTCCGGATCTTGTAGACGCCGGTCGTGAAGTCGCGCGGGCGCGGCTCGAGGAGGTCGGCCGCCGGCCCCTTGCCGTCCCCCTTGTCGCCGTGGCAGAGCGCACACTTCTTCTCGTACACGCTCTTGCCCGCCTGGGCGTCACCCTTCTGCGCCCACACCTGTCCGACGCTCGCGACGACGGAGACCGCCACGACGACCGCGCCGACCACGACGAGGCGCGCCGCACGGCGGGGGCGAGGCGACCCTGCGAGACCCGTGTCGTCAGCGTTGCCGGAGCCGAGCGGCCGAGGATCGGGCACGGGCGCTGCGGCGAGCGTGGTCGAGTAGGGTCGCACGCCGCCGCCCGCGCCTCGCCGACTGACGAGCGCGCGCATCAGTGCGCGGTCTCCCAGCGCCGCGGCTGCTGGCCCGTCGCGTCGTAGAGGTACATGATCACCTGCCAGATCTGCTCCTCGGTCAGGCGGTCCTCCCAGGCCGGCATCGCCGAGTTCCACGGCGTCGACTCCCGCGGGAGCCCGGGGCCACCCTTCGCGATCCGCCAGAAGAGGTACGCCTCCTGGAGCATCGCGATCGTGCCGGGGTCCTGGAAGTCCGCCGGCGGTGGACTGAGCGCCGGAGCGAATTGGCCGTGCCCGTCGAGGTTGTCGCCGTGGCAATACACGCAGTTCTTGATGTAGGTCTCGCCGCCCGCCGCGGCGTGCTTCTTGAAGCTCGCCTGGTCACGGCGCAGCGGATTTTCGACGCCGGAGATGTTGATCTCCTTGCCGCGGAACTGGATCGAACCCGGCGGCGCCGGATGCACCGCGCGCAGCTCCGCCGGGGCCTCGGGGGTCGCCGCCGCCTGCGTGTAGGCGTAGTAACCGAGCAGGATCGGCAGCACGATCGCGAGTGCCGCCCGCACGAGCCGCCGGCTCGGATCGACCAGCGTGGACCGGATCGGGCCGACGAAGGAGCGCCAGGAATCCGCGTCGGCGGAGACGTAGATGAGGACCGCCAGGAACACGACGGTCATGTAGATCTTGATCACGCTCCAGGGCGCGGGGGGCCGGATGCCGAACCGCAGGACGACGAAGGCGAGCGCGACGATGAGGACCGCCTGGACGAAGCGCGAGCGGAAGAGGCTCATGCCGGGATCATTTCAGCGTCAGCAGGAAGGCCACGAGGTCGACGTATTCCTTCGCCGTCAGCGTCTGACCGAACATCGGTGGCATCACGCCCTTCGGATAGCCCGCGACGGTGCCCAGCGCCGCGGGGTTGAGGATCTTGCCCATGATGTACTCGGGCGTCTGGATCTTGGCGATCTGCGACAGGTCGGGACCGACCTGCGCGGCGCCGACCTTGCCCGCCTTGTGACAGGCGATGCACGCGCCCTTGCCGGCGAACACCGCTTCGCCCGCCTTCGGGTCGCCGGGCAGCTTGAGCTCCGCCGGCGCGCCCCCGGCCGCCGCGGCGCCGGCGGTCTTGGGGATGTCGTCGAGCGTCACGTCCACGGTCCCGCCGAGGGACTCGAGGAACGCGGCGATCGCCCAGAGCTCGGAACGGTTGAGCCCGATCGGCGGCTTGTCGACCCGCGGCATGATGTTCGGGTATCCCTCGACGAGGTAGGCGCCCGGATCGAGCAGCGACTCGATCAGGTATTGCTTGGCGCTGACGCCGGGCTTGCGCTTGGCGGCGCGGCCGCCGACGCCCGCGAGATCGGGCGCGCGCATGCCCTTCTCGCCGATCTTGTGGCAGACCTCGCACGTCCCCTTGGTCTTGAAGATCTGCTCGCCCGCCTTGACGAGCTGGGCGGGCGTGACGGTGCCGCCCTCGAGCGAGAGCTCCTCCGGGGGCCTGGACTCGATCTGGGGGATCGAGTTAGCGAAGTAGGTGTACGACCCCATCACGAGCAGGGAGAAGGCGCCGACCTTGAGTCCCACGGGTACGTGCATCGTTAGCGGTCGTCCTCGCTTCCGCCCGAGATCGCGGGCGCCGGCAGGCCGTGCGCCCCGGCCTTGCCCCTCTCGGAGAGCCCGCCCAGCCAGAAGATGAACATCACGAGCGCGAAGAACACGGCGGTCACGATCGTGATCACGTTCGCCGCGTACCCGAGTGCGGGCGTCACCGCGTCCACCGAGGTGTCACGCATGACGCCGTACACGTGCCAGTACTGGCGGATGCCCGACCGCGCGAAGCCCATCAAGCCCATGAGCCAGGTGAAGGTGACGGCGAGGAGGATGAGCACGTACTGCGAGCGCGCGGGGATGCGGCCCCAGCGGATCGCCCCGGTGGAGCGCGCGCCGCGGAACATCGGGACGTCGATCGTCATCACCAGGGCGATCGCGCCGAGCACCGCGCCCACCTGGTAGACCGAGAACCCGATCCGCACGATCGATTCGACAAAGTAGCCGTACACGCCGTAGAAGACGACGATGGCCGCCGCGACAAAGAATGCGCCCCACTGGATCGCCATCCCGGTCAGCACCCAGGGCTTGATCGAGAGTCGGTTGGCGCGGCGGTAGAGCACGTAGGACAGGAACGTCGTGAGGATCATGAGGTTCACGGCCGTGTTTTTGGCCGACATGACGCCGAAGAAGCCGAGGAATGGATGGTGGGTTCCGCCCATCGCGCGGGCCTCGTCGAGCGTCACGATCAGGCTGTGCGGCGTCGCCCACACCATGAACCCGATCGCCAGGATCGTCAGCATGTAGGGCACGTACTTGCGGTACCGCTCGGACCCGGGGATCCGCTCCATGCCGAGCCAGAGATAGTAGTTGGAGCCGAGGAAGAGGATGCCGATGAGGATGGCCTGGATGATCCAGAGCCAGGACATGAAGCCGCCCATCATCGTGATGCCCATGGTCTGGTTGAACGCGTAGATCTCACGCCCGAGCCAGTAGCCGGCGAACGGCAGCACGATGAACGCGGACAGGGCGACGAAGTTGCCGACGTAGCCCATCCAGTCGTAGCGCGCCCGCTCCTCGTCGGTCGTCGCATTGAGGAACCGGAACGCGGCGTAGGCCGCGGCGATCGTGCCGCCGAAGACGATGTTCGCGATCAGCCGGTGGATGTTGATCGGCATCCAGGTGAAGTTGTTGATCGCCCCCCAGACCGAGCCCTTGAGCGCTCCCGACTCTGTGATGCCGGCGGGCGACATCATGAACGTCACCCACGAGTTCGCGACGACGAGGATCGAGGTGCCGAGGAGGTTCGACAGGACCCCGAGGCCCACGTGGATCCACTTCTTCGAGCCGGAGAGCCAGTCCCAGCCGTAGTACCAGAGGTAGACCGTGAAGGTCTCCGCAAAGAAGAGCAGGGCGTAGATCCAGTAGGTCGGAAAGAAGATCGAGGTCATGTACGTCCAAAACTTCGGATAGTAGCCGACGAAGAGGAACAGGAGGAGCGCGCCCAGCAGGGCGGTCGTGGAGAAGGCGGCGAAGGTGAGCTTGACGAGCTCGTGCGAGAGCCAGTCGTAGCGGGCGTCACGCGTCCGCCAGCCGATGATCTCGATGATCACCGCGAAGATCGGCACGCCCAGGATGAAGGCGGCGAAATTCAGGTGGAGCTGGGCGACCGCCCAGACCGCCAGCCGCGAGCCGATGACCGGGAAGGCACGGTACGCCGGCTCCTGGGCGGCGTCCTGGGCGTAGGCGGGAAGGGCGGTGAGGACGGCGACGACGGCGACGAGGATCCCCGCAGCGAAGGCCGTCCAGGCGACCCACCGGAGGGCGCGGAGAGGCCTCATCCTGACTCCCGGAGTAGAGCCCAGCAACGACGTTGGTCGGCCCTCGCGAGACGCGCGCTTGTTCTCGGTTTCACAGGAGCGATCAGCGCCAACTTTTAGGCCAAACTGCTTGGAGTGTCAAGGGAAAACAACCCAGCCGCGTTTGACACGCGAGGGACCCGACGCTAGCATCCATCCAAGGGATCCCCGATGAAACCGCGGCTCTCGCAGCGCTTCCAGTTCTCGCTCGCCTACGTGCTCGTGGCGGCGGTTGTCCTGTCCCTGTTGCAGTCCTGGCTCTTGGCGCCCCGGACCGTCGAGATCCCGATGTCGAAGTTCCTCGAGCTCCTGCGGGCCGACAAGATCGAGAAGGTCGCGCTGACCGATCGCGAGGTCCGCGGCGTCGCGAAGCCCGACGCCCTGCCGGCGACGCCCGACGGCGCCGGCGACCGCCTCCGACGCTGGCTCGGCGGGGACGACGACCTGCGCGTCTTCACGGTGACGCGCATCCCCGGGGTGGACGAGCAATCCCTCGTTCGCGAGCTCGAGCAGCACCACGTCGAGTTCACGGGCCGGATCGAGTCCACGTTCCTGCGCGACCTCTTCTTCGGCTGGGTCATCCCGCTCGGCATCATGGTGGCGATCTGGATGTTCTTGATGCGCCGGGTGGGCGGGGGGCCGACGCAGGCGCTCTCCTTCGGCCGCTCGAAGCACAAGATCTTCGACCGCAAGGAGCTGAAGACCACCTTCGGCGACGTCGCCGGCGTCGACGAGGCGAAGGCCGAGCTGATCGAGATCGTGGATTTCTTGAAAAACCCCAAGAAGTACCAGCGACTCGGGGGGCGCATCCCGAAGGGCGTCCTCCTCGTCGGCCCGCCGGGCACGGGCAAGACGCTCCTCGCGCGCGCCGTCGCGGGCGAGGCGGACGTGCCCTTCTTCACGCTCTCGGGCTCCGAGTTCGTCGAGATGTTCGTCGGCGTCGGCGCCGCTCGGGTGCGTGACCTCTTCGAGCAGGCCAAGGACAAGGCGCCGTGCATCATCTTCATCGATGAGCTCGACGCGATCGGCAAGTCGCGTGCGGGGGCGACGGGGTTCATCGGCGGCCACGACGAGCGCGAGCAGACGCTGAATCAGCTCCTCGCCGAGATGGACGGCTTCGACTCGTCGAAGGGCGTCATCATCATGGCGGCCACCAACCGCCCGGAGGTCCTCGACCAGGCGCTCCTGCGCCCCGGCCGCTTCGACCGCCAGGTGGTCGTCGACAAACCCGACGTGCGCGGCCGCGAGGCCATCTTGGCCTTGCACGCCCGCAACGTCGTCCTCTCGCCGAACGTCGATCTCGGCGTGATCGCGGCGCGCACGCCGGGCTTCGCCGGCGCCGACCTCGCGAACATCGTCAACGAGGCGGCCCTGCTCGCCGCCCGCAAGGAGAAGGACGCCGTCGAGATGGCCGACTTCGAGGAGGCCATCGATCGCGTCGTCGCCGGACTCGAAAAGAAGAGCCGTGTCCTCTCCGACAAGGAGCGCGATATCGTCGCCCACCACGAGATGGGCCACGCGCTGGTCGCGACGTCGCTCCCGCACGCCGACCCCGTGCACAAGGTGACGATCATCCCGCGCGGGGTGGCGGCGCTCGGTATGACCTACCAGCTCCCCACCGAGGACCGCTTCCTGCTCACGCGGAGCGAGCTCGAGGACCGGATCGCGGTGCTGCTGGGCGGCCGCGTCGCCGAGGAGCTCGTCTACGGCGAGATCTCGACGGGTGCGCACAACGACCTGGAGCGCGCCAGCGAGCTCGCCCGTCTCATGGTCACCAAGTACGGAATGTCGGAGCGGCTCGGTCTCGCGACCTACGGCGACACGACGCCGCTGTTCCTCAAGGGCGCGGGATTCGGCGGTGAGCACAACTACAGCGAGGCGACGGCGCGGACCATCGACGAGGAGGTCCGGGCGATCCTCGATCGGACCCACGACCGTGTCTGCAGCGTTCTCACGACGAAGAAGGCCGTCCTGATCGCGGCGGCTCGGGAGCTGAAGCGCATAGAGACGCTCGAAGGCGACGCCCTCCGCCGCGCGCTGGCCGGCGAAGGCGTCACGGAGGAGACGCGGCCATGATGCAGGTACAGCGCAAGACGTTCCTGGTCGCGCTCGGGCTGGCCCTCGTGGTCGGCGCGTCGCTCGGCGTGTGGGTCAAGGGTCGGGGCGACGCCCGCGCCCAGGCGCTCGCCCAGGCGCCCTCTGTCCAGGCGCCGATCCTGCCCGCGCAGATGCCGCTGCCGACCGGCTCGTTCGCCGCCGTCTCGGACGCGATCAAGCCCGCCGTGATCAACATCAACACCGTGTCGCGCGGGTTCCAGGGGCGGACGCCCTTCGAGGAGTTCTTCGGTGAGGAGTTCTACCGCCGCTTCTTCGGCGAGGTCCCCGAGCGGATCCCCGAGCGGAGCCTGGGCTCCGGCGTCATCGTGGACCCGACGGGCATCGCGCTCACCAACGCCCATGTCGTCGAACGGGCGACCGACATCGAGGTCGTCACGCTCGACGGCGGCAAGCACAAGGCGAAGGTCGTCGGCCTGGACAAGAAGACCGACCTCGCCGTGCTCAAGCTGGACGACGGCAAGAGCAATTTTCGCTTCGCTCGACTGGGCGACTCGGACAAGGTCAACGTCGGCGACTGGGTGATCGCCGTCGGCTCGCCGTTCGGCCTGCAGGCCACGGTGACGGCGGGGATCATCAGCGCCAAGGCCCGCCAGATCGGCCAGGGCCCCTTCGACGACTTCCTCCAGACGGACGCCGCGATCAACCCAGGCAATTCCGGCGGGCCGCTCGTGAACCTGCAGGGCGAGGTGATCGGCATCAACACCGCGATCGTCGCGGGCGGCTCGGGCATCGGCTTCGCGATCCCGTCCAACATGGCGCGCAAGATCTACACGGAGCTCCGCGACAAGGGCCGCGTGGTCCGCGGCTGGCTCGGCGTCTCGATCCAGCCGCTCACGCCTGACCTCGCGCGCGAGTTCGGCGCCAAGGAGCCGAAGGGCGTGCTCGTCAACGAGGTCGTATCCGACAGCCCCGCGGCCAAGGCCGGCATCCAGCGCGGCGACATCCTGCTGGAGTTCGACGGCAAGAAGCTCGAGGGGCCGGGCGATCTCCAGCGCTCCGTCGGCCTCTTCTCGCCCGACCAGAACGCGAAGCTCAAGGTCTGGCGCGAGCAGAAGGAGGTGGCGCTCGAGGTGAAGATCGGCCAGGCGCCGGACGAGCGCGAGGCGCAGAAGCGCCTCGGGGGCGGCGCGCGCTCGCTGCTCGGGCTCGAGGTGCGGCCGATCACGCCGGAGGTCGCGTCGCGCCTGGGTCTCCGCTCCCTCGAAGGCGTGTTCGTGGCGCGGCTCGAGGACGGGAGCCCCGCGGCCGAGTCGGGCGTCCAGCGCGGCGACATCATCAAGCAGATCAACCGCCAGAACGTGCGCAGCATGGCCGACTTCGAGCGCCTCACGCGCGGCCTGAAGGAGGGCGACCGGCTCACCCTGCTCCTGCAGCGCGGCCCGATGTCGCTCTACGTCGCCTTCACGGTCGGCCGGGGATGAAATGACCGGCGGCGACGGCCGCCCGGGTACCCAGCTCGAGAAGCTCCGCGAGCTCATCCACAACCGGCAGAAACTCGCCCCGGTCGCGCGGCTCGTGGACGCGCACGTCGAGGCCATCGATCCCGGCCGGGTACGGATCCGGTACGCACTGAAGCCCGAGTTCATGCATCCGGGCCGCGCGGTTCAGGGCGGGATCGTCACGGCGTACGCCGACATGGCCATGGCGATGGCGGCCCACACCCTCTGCGCCGAGGGCGAGTTCTTCGCCACAATCCAGCTCTCGATCTCGTTCCTGGCCCCCGTCACCAAGGGCCCAGTCTTTGGCGAAGGCTCCGTCGTGAAGCGGGGCCGCTCGACCTTCTTCATGGAGGCCGTGGTCAGGGACAGCGACGGGTTGGAGTTGGCGAGAGCTACCTCGATCGGCACCTCGAAGAGACCAAAAAGCTAAATATTTCAGAATCTTCCTATAGGCGTCTCTTCAATATGAGCGAGACAGACTCATTTTATCTGCTATACTCCTTGTAGGGTGTGACCGCGATGGGCGTTGAATTCAAGGATTACTATCGGATTCTCGGCGTCGAGCGGAACGCCGGCGACAAAGCCATCAAGTCCGCCTACCGTAAGCTTGCCCACAAGTACCACCCGGATGTCGCCAAGACCAAGGATGCGGGCGAGCGGTTCAAGGAGCTGAACGAAGCCTACGAGGTCCTCTCGGATCCCGAGAAACGGCGCCGGTATGACTCACTCGGGCCCGATTGGCAGCGCGCGGCGCAGACCGCGCCCGGCGCGCCGGGGGGCGGTTTCAGGGCCGAGTACCAGGGCGACCTCGGCGACCTCGGGGACTTCTCGGAGTTCTTCCGTAGCATGTTCGGCGACCTCGGCGCGCGGCGCGGCGGGGGCGGCGGCGGCTTCGGCGCCGCGGCGTGGCCCGGCCCGCGGCGGCCGCGGCGCGGCGAGGACGTGCAGGCCGGCATCGAGATCTCGCTCGAGGAGGCATTCAGCGGCACGCGCCGCGCCTTCGCGCTCGACCTCGACGAGCCCTGCCCGACCTGCCAGGGCAGCGGCAACGTCAAGGGCCAGCCGTGCGCCGCGTGCCACGGAAACGGCTGGCAGCGAGTGCGGCGCCAGGTGGACGTGAAGATTCCCGCGGGCGTCCGGAGCGGCCAGCGCGTACGCGTCTCGGGCGAGGGCGCGGGCGGTGCCGGCGAGCGGGGCGATCTCTACCTCGTGGTGACCGTGTCGCCGCACCCGACGTTCGAGCGCAAGGACGACGACATCCACCTGACGCTGCCGGTGACCGCCCCCGAGGCGGCGCTCGGCACGACGCTCGAGGTGCCGACGCTCCGGGGGAAGGTCGCGATGAAGATCCCGCCGGCGACCTCGAGCGGCCGGGCGTTCCGGCTGCCGGGCTACGGCATGCCGCGCCTCAAGGGCACGGGCGCCGGTGACCAGTTCGTCACGGTGCGGATCGTGATGCCGACCGATCTCAGTGCGGCGGAGAAGGAACTGTACGAAAAACTCGCGGCGCTCAGGCGGGACAACCCGCGCGCCTATCAGGGGTGATGGGAGCATGAGACTCGACAAGTTCACGGTGAAGGCACAGGAAGCGTTGCAGGCCGCGCAGTCGCTCGCCGACGGGCAGAGCCACCAGGCGCTCGAGCCCGAGCACGTGCTGGCGGCGCTCGTCGAGCAGCGCGAGGGCATCGTCGGCCCGCTGCTCGCCAAGCTCGGGGCGCGGACCGAGGCGATCCAGCAGGCCCTCCGGGCGGAGCTGGCGAAGCTGCCCGCGGTCGGCGGCGGAGCCGGCCAGTACCTCGGCGAGCGCACGCGCAAGGCGCTCGAGCGCGCGCAGGCGGAGGCTCTACGTCTGAAAGACGACTACGTCTCGACCGAGCACCTCCTGGTCGCGCTCGCGCAGGACCGCGACGGCGCCGCGGGGCGCATCCTGGCGCAGCACGGCTCCACGCCCGACGCGATCTACAAGGCGCTCGTCGAGGTCCGGGGGAGCCAGCGCGTCACCGACCCGAACCCCGAGGACAAGTACCAGGCCCTGCAGCGCTACGCGCGCGACCTGACCGAGCTCGCCCGCAAGGGCAAGCTCGACCCGGTCATCGGCCGCGACGAGGAGATCCGCCGCGTCATCCAGGTGCTCTCGCGCCGGACGAAGAACAACCCCGTGCTCATCGGCGAGCCCGGCGTCGGCAAGACGGCGATCGTCGAGGGGCTCGCCCAGCGCATCGTCGCGGGCGACGTCCCCGAGGGCCTCAAGGGCAAGACCCTCATCGCGCTCGACATCGGCGCCCTCGTGGCCGGCTCGAAGTACCGCGGCGAGTTCGAGGATCGGCTGAAGGCCGTCCTCAAGGAGATCACCGAGTCCGACGGGCAGATCATCTGCTTCATCGACGAGCTCCACACGCTCGTGGGCGCGGGCGCGGCCGAGGGCGCGGTGGACGCGGCGAACATGCTCAAGCCCGCCCTGGCGCGCGGCGAGCTCCGCTGCGTCGGCGCGACCACGCTCGATGAATACCGCAAGCACATCGAGAAGGACGCCGCGCTCGAGCGGCGCTTCCAGCCGGTCATGGTCCGCGAGCCCTCGGTGGAGGACACGATCTCGATCCTGCGCGGGCTGAAGGCGCGCTACGAACAGCACCACAACATCAAGATCAAGGACGCCGCCCTCGTCGCCGCCGCGGTGCTCTCGCACCGCTACATCGCCGACCGGTTCCTGCCGGACAAGGCCATCGATCTCGTCGACGAGGCGGCCGCGCGCATCCGGATCCAGATGGAGTCGAAGCCGCAGGAGCTGGACGACGTCGAGCGGCGCATCATGCAGCTCGAGATCGACCGCGTGTCGCTCGCGCGCGACAAGGACGATTCCGCGGCGCGCGAGCGGCTGAGCCGGGTCGACGCCGAGCTGGCGCAGCTCAAGGAGCAGGCGGACGCGCTGCGGGTCCGGTGGCAGGCGGAGAAGAGCGGCATGGATCGCCTGACGAAGGTGAAGGCGGAGATCGAGGCGGCGACGCACGCGCTCGCCGAGGCACAGCGCGCGGCGGACTGGAGCCGGGCCGCGGAGCTGCAGCACAGCACGCTGCCGCGCCTGGAGCGGGAGCGCGCCGAGCTGGAGACCCGGGTCATGCAGCCCCAGGACGGCGGCCCGATGGTGCGCACCGAGGTGGACGAGGAGGACATCGCGGCCACCGTCGCCAAGTGGACGGGGATCCCGGTGACGCGGCTCCTCGAGGGCGAGGTCCAGAAGCTCGTGCGCATGGAGGAGCGGCTCGGCCAGCGCGTCGTCGGCCAGGAGGACGCGATCCGCGCCGTCTCGAACGCCGTCCGGCGGGCGCGTTCCGGCCTCTCCGATCCCGACCGCCCCATCGGCTCGTTCCTGTTCCTCGGCCCGACCGGCGTGGGCAAGACCGAGCTGGCGCGCGCGCTCGCCGAGTTCCTGTTCGACGACGAGCGGGCGATGATCCGGCTCGACATGTCCGAGTACATGGAGAAGCACACCGTGGCGCGGCTCATCGGGGCGCCCCCCGGCTACGTCGGCTACGACGAGGGCGGCCAGTTGACCGAGGCCGTCCGGCGGCGCCCGTACTCCGTGATCCTGTTCGATGAGATCGAAAAGGCGCACGGGGACGTCTGCAACGTACTGCTCCAGCTCCTCGACGACGGCCGCCTGACCGACGGCCACGGCCGCACGGTCGACTTCCGGAACACCGTCGTCATCATGACCTCGAATCTCGGGAGCCACATCTTCCGCGAGTACGAGAAGCCCGAGAAGGTGCGGCCGCTTCTGATGCAGGAGCTGCGCGCCACGCTACGGCCCGAGTTCCTCAACCGGATCGACGACGTGGTGATCTTCCACCCGCTCGGACGCGAGGAGCTCGCGCGGATCGTCGAGATCCAGCTTGGGCACCTGCGGCGCCGGCTCGAGGCGCGGCGCCTCGTGCTCGAGGTGACCGACGCGGCCAAGGAGCTGCTCGGCCGCGAAGGCTACGACCCGACGTTCGGGGCGCGGCCGCTCAAGCGCACCATCCAGCGCCTCGTCCAGGACCCCCTGGCGCTCCGGCTGCTCGAGGGCGAGTTCAAGGAGGGCGACACGGTGCTGGTGGACGCGGCGGGCGACGCCCTCACCTTCAAGCGCCAGGTCGCGGCGGAAGTCGTCAGCTGAATCCGGGACGTGGGGCATGGCATCGTATAGCGCATGACCCCACGTCCCCGGCTCCACCCGGCCTGGATCGTCCTCGGCGGCGTGACCCTCTGCATGATGGCCGGATCGGGCCTGCGCTCGGTCTTCGGCGTCTACATCAAGCCCATGGAGGCCGAGTTCGGCTGGGGGCGCGGCGCGCTCTCCGGCGCGGCCGCCATCTCCCTGCTCCTGCTGGGCGCAGCCGGCCCGGTCGTCGGACGGCTCGCCGACCGCTGGGGCCCGCGGCGCGTCGTGGGCGTGTCGCTCGTCCTCCTGAGCGCCGGCGCAATCGGCGCGTCGTATGTCCAGACGCTCTGGCACGTCTACCTCACGACCGGGCTCCTCATGGCCCTCGGCGCGGGCGGCCTCGCCCTGACCACGGGCTCGACCGTCGCGGCGCGCTGGTTCGAGGCGCGGCGTGGCGTCGCCATCGGCCTCGCGGCGGGCGGGATGTCGGCGGGCCAGCTCGTCGTGATCCCGCTCGCCACGGCGCTCACCCTGTGGCTCGGCTGGCGGGGAAGCTTCCTCTGGCTCGGTCTCGGGCTGCTCTTCACCGTGCTGCCGATCGCCCTCTGGCTCGTCCGGGACGATCCCGCCGACGAGGGGCTGCGGCCCTACGGCGCGACCGGGCCCGTGCAGACGGCGGCGCAGTCGGCCGCGGTCCAGAAGGCGCAGCGCGTGTCGGTGGCGGACGCGATCCTGGTGCCGCAGTTCTGGCTCCTCCTGGCCACCTTCTTCGTCTGCGGCTACACGTCCAACGGGATGGTGCTCACGCACTTCATGCCGCACGCGCTCGAGCACAACTTCAGCGAGTTCCAGGCCTCGAGCGCGCTCGGCGTCATGGGCGCGATGAACGTGCTGGGGACGGTCGGCTCGGGCTGGATCTGCGACCGGTTCGGCCGGCGCGGGCCGCTCGCCTTCTACTACTTCGTGCGCGGCCTCTCGCTCCTGTTCCTCCTCTACGTCTGGAACGTGCCCTCGCTCCACCTCTGGGCGGCGATCTTCGGCCTGAACTACATCTCGACCGTGCCCCCGACGACGACGCTCACGGCGAACATCTTCGGCCGCTACTCGGTCGGCGAGCTGTCGGGCTGGATCTTCTTCTCCCACCAGGTGGGCGCGGCGCTCGGCGCCGCGCTCGCGGGCTGGATCTACGAGTGGACGGGCGCCTACTCGATCGCGTTCGTCTCCGCCGCGCTCATGGGGTTCCTCGCCGCGGGCCTGGCGCTGGCGATCCGCGAGGAGCCCGTCGGCTCACGCCCCGTCGGCTCGCCCGCGCCGGCCGTCTCCTGAGGCGGTGCGCTACTTCGAGGACTTCAAGCCGGGCGACGTGATCGAGCTCGGCTCCCGGACGATCTCGAAGGAACGCATCCTCGCCTTCGCCCGGGAGTTCGATCCGCAGCCGTTCCACACCGATGAGGAGGCGGCGACGCGCTCGATCTACGGTGGCCTGCTCGCGAGCGGCTGGCACACGGGCTCGTTGCTCATGCGGATCCTCTACGACGGCCTGCTGAAGGACACCGCCAGCCTCGGCTCGCCGGGTATCGACGAACTACGCTGGCTCGAGCCGGTCCGCCCCGGCGACACGCTCACGGCGCGGATGACGATCGTCGAGGCGATTCCGTCGCGAAGCAAGCCCGACCGCGGCCTGATCCGGTCACTGATGGAGATGCGGAACCAGTACGGGCGGGTCGTCCTGACGATCCGCGGACTCTCCCTCCTCGGCCGCCGACCCGCCTGAGCTCGTCGGAGGAGACCTCGGCGGCCCGCTCCGATGATCGAGAAGCGTGTCGACCGACCTCGGTTCGAGCGCCGGCTTTGCCGGCGCAACCGATCCTGGGGGGAGGTTTCGGAAGGGGGGCGAAGCCCCCCTCCGAGTGAACTAGCGGGCGATCGCGTGCGAGCCGCGGCGCGGGTCGGCGCCGGCCCAGCGGGTGCCGTCGGACCCCACCTGCACCGCGCACACCGCACCAGCGCGCCACTCCCACTCGGGCCACTCGACGACGGCGTGGCCGAGCGCAGCGAGCGCCGCGCGCGTCTCCGGCGCGATGCGCCGCTCCGCCTCGACCTTGCCGGGCGCCGTCGCGTGGGGCCAGAACGAGTCGGGGAAGCTCCGCGAGGCGATGCGGGGCGCCTCGACCGCGCGCTGGAGCTCCATGCCGAAGACCGTAACGTTCAGGAACACCTGGAGCATCGCCTGCTGCTGCACGTCGCCACCCGGTGTGCCGAAGGGCATGAAGAGCCGGCCCTCGCGGAACGCCATCGCCGGCGCGGGCGTGAGCCGCGGCCGCTTGCCCGGGGCCACGACGCTCGGGTGCTCGTCGTCGAGCCAGCCCTGCGAGCCGCGCGGCGACACGACGCAGCCCACGCCGGCCACCACGGGCGAGTCCACGTTGGGATCGCTCGGCGTCGCCGAGAATCCGTTGCCCGCCTCGTCCACGACCGCGACGTAGCTCGTGTCGAGCGCGTCGGCGGAGCCCCCCGCGACAGGGAGCGCGGTGTCGCGGCGGCGCTCGGCGGCGAGCCGGTGGGGGTCGCCGGCCGGGGGCAGGTCGGGCCAGGCGCGCTCGCGGATGAGCGCGCGCCGCCCCGCCGCGTAGGCCTTCGAGAGGAGCCCGTCGGCAGGGACCCTCACGAAGTGCGGGTCCCCGAAGTAGGCATCGCGGTCGGCGAACGCGAGCTTGACCGTCTCGATGAGACGGTGGAGGTACGCCGGGGAGTTGTGGCCGAGGGATTTCAGGTCGAGGCCCTCGAGCAGGTTCAGCATCTGCAGCAGCGACGGGCCCTGGCACCAGAACCCGCACGCCGCGACCTCGTAGCGGCCGAACGTCGTCCGGAGCGCAGGGGCGACCTCGACGCTGAACTCGGCGAGGTCCTCGTAGGTGAGCGGCCCGCCCTCGGCATGGTGGAACCTGGCGATGCGCTGGGCCGTCTCCCCGCGGTAGAACTCGTCGCGCGCCGCGCGGATGCCGGCCTCGCGGCCCGCGCCCGCCTTGGCCTCCGCGCGCGTCATGCGCCGGAGCGTCTCGCCGAGCTCGCGCTGGACGAGCACCTCGCCCGTCCGGTACGCGCGCCCGTCCTTGAGGTAGAGCGCGGTGGACGTCGGCCAGCGGCGGTACTTGTCGGCGTTCGAGGACATCTGGAAGGCGGAGAAGATCGAGACCGGGAAGCCGCGCTCGGCGTGCTCCGTGGCCGCCGTCGCGACGTCGGCGAAGGACATCGTCCCCCAGCGCTCGAGCGCGGTCAGCCACGAGTCGGGCGCGGCCGGGACGACCGTCCGCGCGAGGCCCGGCGGGATCTGGCCGCCGTGCCGCTCGCGGAACCAGGCGGCGCTCGAGGCGCGCGGATACGGCCCGACGCCCGAGACCTGCCACGTCTCGCCCGTGCGCGCCACGTGGACGAGGATGGGCGCGACGCCGGCGACGCTCACCATGTCGCAGTGGACGACCCCGAGACAGAGCCCGGCGGCCACGCCCGCGTCGATCGCGTTGCCGCCCGCGGCGAGCACCCGCGCCGCGGCCTCGGAGGCGAGCGCGTGCCCCGCCGCGACGGCCCAGCGGGTGCCGAGCACCTGCACGGTGGCGGTCGGCGAGTGGACGGGCGCCGTCTGCTGCGAGGCGGCCGAGTCGAGGCTCATGAGGAGGCCATCTTACCACCGCGTCCGCCGTGTTACGCTCTGGCCATGACGGCGCCTCTCATCGGCGTCTCCACGTCGATCAGCGTGGGCAAGGAGCCCGAGCGCGCGTACGTGAACACGGCGTATCTGCGCGCGCTCCAGAACGCGGGCGGGATCCCCGTGCTGCTCCCGCCCCGGCTCGACGCCGCCGCGCTCGGCGCGCTCTGGGAGCGGCTCGACGGGCTCATCCTCACCGGAGGCGGCGACATCGACCCCAGCCACTTCGCCGAGCCGCGCCACGCGGCCACCGACGAGGTCTCGCCGGCACGCGACGCGCTCGAGGTCTCGCTCGTCGGGAAGGCGCTCGACGACGACGTCCCGCTCTTCGCGATCTGCCGCGGCCTGCAGGTGGTGAACGTCGCGCTCGGTGGCAGCCTCTACCAGGACATCAAGGACCAGACCGGGAGCCCCATCGAGCACAGCCAGCGGGACCGGCGCGATCAGCCGACGCACGCCGTGAAGGTGCTGGGCGAAGGCACGCGTCTCGGAAGGATCCTCGGGCGGCTCGAGCTCGAGGTCAACAGCATGCACCACCAGGCGATCAAGACGCTCGGCCGCGGCCTACGTGAGGTCGCCTGGGCGCCCGACGGGATCATCGAGGCCGCCGAGCTCGAGGCGCCAGAGCGCTTCCTCCTCGGTGTCCAGTGGCACCCGGAGGAGCTCGTCCGCGACGCGGCGGCGTGCAATCTCTTCGCGGCCCTCGTCGCCGAGGCGCGCGCGCGGCGTCGGGGCTAGGCGAGCTCCCAGCGCGAGGGCGCGTCCTTCACGACCGTCTCGCGCACGCGTCCGTCCCTCCGGAGCTTCTTCAGGTGCGACTCGACCGACATCGCCGCCGGCGCGTGGAGCGCCTTCGGCACCTGGGCGTAGATCCGCTCCACCATCGCCGGGATCGTCAGGAGCCCGTCGCCCAGCGCCTCGAGGACCTGCCGCTCGCGCAGCAGGCGGTGGTCGATGTACTCCTGGATCTTCGCGGGCGCGTTCTCGATGACCGGGCCGTGCGCCGGGTAGATGCGGCGGACGTCGAGGCCCTGGAGGCGCCGGAGCGAGTCCATGTAGTCGGCCAGGTCTCCGTCCTCCGATGGAATGACCGTCGTCGAGCCCCCCAGGATGACGTCACCCGTGAAGAGGGCTCTCTCCTCGACCAGGTAGTAGCAGAGGTGGTCCGAGGCGTGGCCCGGCGTGTGGATCGGGAGCAGCGTCACGCCCTCCCCTTCCACCTTGTGGCCGTCTCGAAGATCGTCGATCGGCTCGGGCAGCCCGCTGTCCTTGTGGATCATCTTCGCGACGGCGAGCCCGCGGAACCGCGCGCGGAGCTGGTCGACGCCGCCCATGTGGTCGCGGTGACGGTGCGTGAGGACGACGCGCGCGGGCTGACTGAAGCCGCGCTCGCCGAGGTAGCGCTCCATGAGCGGCACGTAGTCGGGCACGCCCGCGCCCGTGTCGATCAGGATCGGGTCGCGGCGCCCGACGAGATAGGTGTTGGTGCCGGGCCCCGTCATCATCCCGGGGTTGAGCCCGAGCACGCGCCCCACGAGGGGCGACGGCGTCGCCGTCCGGGGAAATTCGTGGTCGATGAAGCTCACGCCCTCAGTCTCTCACACGCCCAGGTAGCGGTGCTGCACGTCCTCGCGCGCCCGCAGCGCAGTCGAGCTTCCGCTCCACACGATCTGGCCCTTCTCGATGATGTAGTGCTCGTCCGCGATCCGCGTCAGCGAGCCGACGTCCTTGTCGATCAGGAGGAGGGACTGGCCGCGCGCCTTGAGCCGCTCGACGCAGCGCCAGATCTCGGCGCGGACGAGCGGTGCGAGCCCCTCCGTCGCCTCGTCGAGGACCAGCAGGCGCGGGTTCGTCATCAGCGCGCGGCCGATCGCCAGCATCTGCTGCTCGCCGCCCGAGAGCGCGCCGCCCAGGATCCGCGCGCGCGCGGCAAGCTGGGGAAAGAGCTCGAACACCTTGTCGACCGTCCACGGGTCCGGGCTGCCGCCCCGGTTGGCGGCGGTCGCCACGAGGTTCTCGCGGACCGTGAGATTCGGAAAGACTTGGCGCCCCTCGGGCACGAGCCCGATCCCCGCCTGGGCGACGCGATAGGACGGGAGCCCGTGGATCGGGCGGCCCTCGAAGCGGATCGCCCCCGCCCGGGGCGCGACGATCCCCATGATCGAGCGGACGGTGGTGGTCTTGCCCATGCCGTTGCGGCCGAGCAGCGTCACGACCCGCCCCGGGCCCACGTGGAGGCTCACGCCGAAGAGCACCTGGCTCATCCCGTAGGCGGTCTCGATCGCGTCGACGCTGAGCATCAGGCCGCCGTGTCCTCGCCGAGGTAGGCCTTCCGCACCGCGGCATTGGCGCGGACTTCTGCGGGCGTCCCCGTCGCGATGATCCGACCGTACACCATCACCGAGACGCGGTCCGCCAGCATGAACACGACGTCCATGTCGTGCTCCACGAGGACGATCGTCAGGCGCCCCTTCAGGGCGCCGAGGAAGCGGACCATGCGCTGCGACTCCTCGAGGCCCATCCCCGCGACGGGCTCGTCGAGCAGCAGGAGCCGCGGCTTCGTCGCCAGCGCCATGGCGACCTCGAGCTGCCGCTGCTCACCGTGCGCGAGGTTCGCCGCGAGGACGTCGGCGCGCGTGTCGAGCCCCACCGACGCCAGCACCGCGCGCGCCGGCGCGCCGAGCGCCTGGTCCGCGCGGGCGGGCCGCCAGAAGCGGAAGCTGTGTCCCGCGTGCGCCTGGACCGCGAGCGCCACGTTGTCGAGCACGGTGAGGTCCCGGAAGATGCTCGTGATCTGGAAGGAGCGCGCGAGCCCCAGGCGCGAGCGAGCCGGGGCGTCGAGCGCGGTGACGTCCCGGCCGCCGAAGCGCATGGTGCCGGCGTCGGGACGCAGGTCGCCCGCGAGCTGGCCGATGAGCGTCGTCTTGCCCGCGCCGTT
>QHSZ01000274.1 GCA_003220595.1 Candidatus Rokuibacteriota bacterium
AGGACAACATCCTCGCCAAGGCCCGGCCCGACCTGGCGATCATCGACCGGCGCACCGGGACGCCGTGGATCGACAACGAGAAGCTCAGGTGGGTGGACCCGTTCCGGGAAGAGGTGTGGGACTACAACATCGCGATCGCGCGCGAGGCTGTCAGCAGGGGATTCGACGAGGTCCAGTTCGACTACGTGCGCTTCCCCACTGACGGGCGCCTCGGCTCGGCGGAGTACGCGAAGCCCAACACCAAGGAGACGCGCCTGCCGGCGATCGCGGGGTTCCTCGAGCGCGCGCGGAAGGCACTCGGCCCGCTGGGCGCGTTCGTCTCCGCCGACGTCTTCGGCTACACGGCGTTCAACGACAACGACACCGACATCGGCCAGCGGATCGAGGAGCTCACCCCGCACCTCGACTACATCTCGCCGATGGTCTATCCGTCCGGCTACAACCGAGGTATCCCCGGCTTCACCAAGCCGCTCGAGAACCCTTACCAGATCGTCTTCGAGAGCGTGCGCTTGATCCGGAAGCGCGCGGCGCACACGCACGTGCGCGTCCGCCCGTGGATCCAGGATTTCCGCGACTACGCCTTCGACAAGCGGATCTTCGGCGTCTCCGAGATCCGCGCCCAGATGAAGGGCGCCGACGACGCGGGCGGGGCGGGCTGGATGCTCTGGAATCCGCGCAACTCCTACACGGCCGCGGCGCTGCGCCCGAAGGACGTGCAGCAGTGAGGCGCCTCGGCATCCTGGCGCTCCTCCTCACCCTCACCGCGGCGCTCCTGCGCGGCTCCCTCGCGGGCGCGGCCGGGCCCTCGCCCTCGCCCAACGAGCTCGGCCGCGTGATGATCCTCGAGTACCACAAGATCGACTACCCCGAAGAGCGCTGGACGCGCACGCCCGAGAACTTCCGGCGCGATCTCGAGACGCTCTACGCGCGGGGCTACCGGCTCATCACCCTCGGCGAGTTCCTCGACGGCCGCATCACGCTGCCGGCCGGCACGACGCCGGTGATCCTCACCTTCGACGATTCCTCCCCGGGCCAGTTCCGCTACCTCGAGCAGGACGGGAATCTCGTGGTCGACCCGAAGTCCGCGGTCGGCATCCTCGAGGCCTTCGGGCGCGAGCATCCGGACTTCGGGCGCGGCGCGACCTTCTTCGTGCTGCCCGCCGCCGACCCACCGAACCGGCTCTTCAACCAGCCCGAGCACGTCGGGCGCAAGCTCCAGTTCCTGGTGAGCCGGGGTTACGAGATCGGCAACCACACGCTCTGGCATGCGAACCTCGGCAAGTACGACGAGGCGACCGTGCGCGCGCAGATCGCCGGCGCGCAGGAGTGGATCCAGCGCTACGTGCCCGACTACCGCCCGCGCACGCTCGCGCTCCCGCACGGCGTCTATCCGCGGGACGTGAGCTGGGCGCTGCGCGGCTCGGCCAAGGGCATGACCTACAGCCACGACGCGATCCTGAGGGTCTCGGGGGGCGCCGCGCCGTCGCCCTTCTCGAGCGCCTACGATCCCGCGCGGCTGCCGCGCATCCAGGCGCTCGAGAGCGAGCTCACGTACTGGCTGCGCTACTTCGACCAGCGCCCGCTCGAGCGGTTCGTGAGCGACGGCGAGCCGGGTGTGATCACGGTGCCCGCCGCGCTCCAGGGCCGCCTGCGCGAGAACCTCAAGAACGTCCGCGTGGTGGAGCGAACGACCGGCCGCTGACCAGACCTCCGGGAGGGCTAACGATAGATGAGATACGACGCGCGTCGGTTCAAGAAGCTGTTGCGCTCGATCTCGGCCCAGATGACCAGCCGCTCGAGGAGCTCTCCCCTCAGGAAGGCCCACATGGTGGGCCGGTTCACCAGGAGGTTCTGGATGGCCTCGGGCCTGAACTGGTCCCGGTGACGCAGACGTAGCTCGCGCGCGAGCGCGAGCGCCGCCGTCACCGGCCGGATCGCATCGCGGTCGGTCACCACGATCCGCACGCCGCCGCACTGCACGCGCGCGTACTGGTCGCCGGTCGGCGTGAACCATGTCGGCTCGAATCGCACGCCCGGCAGCCGGAGGTCGTTCAGCCCTGAGGCGAGCCCCAGGGGCTCGATCCACGGCGCCCCCACCACCTCGAACGGCGTGTCGGTGCCCCGCCCCACCGAGAGGTTCGTCGCCTCGAGGAGCCCGATGCCGGCGTAGAGCAGCGCCTGGGTCACGGAGCGGATGTTCGGCGACGGGTTCACCCAGGGCAGCCCGGTCTCGTCGTACCAGGAGCCCCGGTCCCAGCCCTCGAGCGGCACCACGGTGAGCGCCACGGGGATCTTGCGCTCGACCGCGGCCATGCGCCCGAACTCGCCGATGGTCATCCCGGTGCGGACCGGGATCGGGTGGGGAGCCGTGAACGATTGGAGATCCGCGTCCATCAGCGGCCCCTCGACCACGCGACCCGTGATCGGGTTCGGCCGGTCCAGGACGACCACGGGGATTCCGTAGCGCGCGGCCTCCTCCATCACGTACACGAGGGTGGTGAGATACGTGTAGTAGCGGGCGCCGACGTCCTGGACGTCGAAGACGAGGAGCGACACGTCCCGCAGCATCTCGCGCGTCGGCCGGCGCGTGGAGCCGTAGAGGCTCCAGATGGGCCGCCCGGTCGCCGGGTCGCGCGAGTGGGGGACGTCCGCGTTCGCCTCGCCGGTGATCCCGTGCTCGGGCGAGAAGATCGTCTGCAGCCGCACACCCGGCGTCGTGGCGAGGAGGTCGATCGCGCGCCGGCCCTCCGCGTCGAGGCCGGTCTGGTTGGTGACGAGGCCGATCGACTGCCCCGCGAAGAGGGCAAACCGCTGGTCTCTCACGACGTCGAGCCCGGTGCGAACGCGACCGACCTGGGGGCTCCCCGGCGCCGCGAGCGCGGGACTCACCGCGGCGGCCGGGAGGTCGGCGGCCGGCGAACCCGCCGCGGCCTGCGCCGGCGCCTGCGGCGCGCTGAAGAGCGCGGCGCCGACCGCCGCAGCTACACGCGCGCGCAGCTCGCGGACCCGCGCGGCGCCGCCGCCGTACGGGTGGACGCGATTGGTGAGCAGGATCAGATAGACGCCGCTCGGCGGGTCGAGCCAGAGGGCGGTACCGGTGAAGCCCGTGTGGCCGATGGAGCCCATCGGGAAGAACGGCGACATCGGGCGGGCGAAGGGCGAGTTGAGATCCCAGCCCAGCGTGCGCATGCCCTGGCTGCCGGGCGCGGGCTCGAACATGAGTCGCACCGTGTCCGGCTTGAAGAAGCGGTGCCCGCCGAGCGTCCCGCCCTGGAGCAGCATGCGGCAGATGCGCGCCAGGTCGGCGGAGGTCGAGAACATGCCGGCGTGGCCGGCGACGCCGCCGAGCAGGCGCGCGCGCGGGTCGTTGACCTCGCCCTGCAGGAAATGGCCGTTGGCGTACTCCGTCGGCGCGATCCGGTCGCGGACCGTCGCGGGCGGGTGGAAGCTCGTGGCGCGCAGGCCGAGCGGGTGGAAGAACACGCGCGCCAGGTAGCGATCGAGCGGCTCGCCGCTCACGCGGCGGACGACCTCGGCGAGGAGGATGAAGCCGGTGTCGCTGTACTGGAACGCCGAGCCCGGCGGGTAGTCGAGCGCGACCCTGGCGAGCGCCCGGGCGGCGCCCGGGAAGCCGCCGGCGACGGCGCTGTTCGCCGGGTAGGCCGGGAAGCCGGCGGTGTGCGTCAGGATCCGCCGGATCGTGATCTCCGCGTAGGGCGCGCCGCGGAACTCTTTCAGGTACCGGCCCAGCGGCGCGTCGAGCTTGATCGCGCCGCGCTCCACGAGCGAGAGGACGGCGAGCGTCGTGCCGACGGGCTTCGTGAGCGAGGCAATGTCGAAGATCGTGTCGCGCGTCATCGCGGCCGGCTCGGGCACGAGGCGGCGGAAGCCCCACGCGCGGTGCAGGAGGATGTCGTCGCCGCGCCCGACGAGCACGACCACACCCGGGATCTCGCCGGAGACGACGGCTTCGGTGGCCGCCTCGTCGACGGCCGAGAAGTCGAAGGGCTGCGCAGCGACGGCGACGGACATGGAGAGCACGACGAACGACGTCGCGCCCAGGACGCGAGCTAACACGTCACCAGCTTAGCATTGCTATAGTGAGGTCGCGATGTCGGATCTGATTTCCGGAGAGCGCGCCGACCTCGCGGCGCGGATCGACGCCGAGCTGCGTGAGCGAATCGAGGAAGCCGTCGAATTTCTGTGCCTCGACGCGCTGGTGGAGCGGCGGCGGATCCTCGGCCTGCCCCCCCCGGCGGCCGACAGCGCCACGGACCGGGCGGAATTCACCGCGCAGGTGCGCGCCTTTCTCGAGCGCCTCTCGGCCCTCGCGGCTGACCTCGCGCCGGAGCAGCGGCAGAAGGTCGCGGCGGCCGAGCGTGGCGCCGGCGACGAGACCGCACGCCTGCTCGCCGTTCAGC
>QHSZ01000285.1 GCA_003220595.1 Candidatus Rokuibacteriota bacterium
GAAGCCGGAGAAGTAGATGTAGAAGAAGAAGCCCGTGACGAGCAGGAAGACGAACAGGATCGCGTACGCGAGCGGCGTCGTGAAGTAGATCCGCAGCTCCTTCTTGAAGATGGCCCAGAGCTTCACGGGGCCGCCGCCTCCTCCCCGGCCTGCTCGCCCGCGACGACGCGGATGAAAACCTCCTCGAGCGTCGTCCCGACCCGTCGGAGCTCCAGCAGGCCCCAGCGCTGCTGCGCCGCGAGCTGGAAGATCTCGCCGCGGACGTCGCGCCCGCGGCCGGACTCGACCAGGTAGCGGCCGGCGCCGTTCGTCGTCGCCAGCTCCTGCACGGACACGACGCCGTCGATCCGGCGCATGCCGTCCTGGACCGCCGCCGCCGGGCCCACGATCTCGACCTCGACGCGCGAGGTCGGGAAGAACTGATCGACGAGCGTGTCGATCGGGCCCTGCGCGACGATCGAGCCCTTGTTGATGATCACGACGCCGCCGCAGACCATCGAGACCTCCGGCAGGATGTGCGTCGAGAGGATCACGGTGTGCCGGCCGGCGAAGGACTTGATGAGCGCGCGGATCTCGGTGATCTGCTTCGGGTCGAGCCCGATGGTGGGCTCGTCGAGGATCAGCACGTCGGGGTCGTTGATGATCGCCTGCGCCAGGCCGACGCGCTGGCGGTAGCCCTTCGAGAGCTTCCCGATGAGCCGGTTCTGGACGTCAGTGACGAGGCAGCGCTCCATCGCCTCGGCGACCCGGCGCCGACGCTCACCGCGGCCCACGCCCTTGACCTCGGCGACGAAGTCGAGGTAGGACGCCACGCGCAGATCGGCGTAGAGCGGCACGCTCTCCGGGAGGTAGCCGATGCGCCGGCGGACCTCCAGGGAGTCGCGGAAGACGTCGTACCCGGCCACGCGCGCGGTGCCGCTCGAGGCGGGCATGAAGCAGGCGAGGATCCGCATCGTCGTGGACTTCCCGGCCCCGTTCGGGCCGAGGAAGCCGACGATCTCCCCAGGCCCGACGCTGAACGAGACGTCGCGGATGGCGGTCACGGGCCCGTAGTGCTTGGTCAGCTTCTGGACTTCGATCATTCGCGGCCGGTTACGAAGTATACAACGGCCGACGACGGATACAACCGGGGGCTACGTGGCCGCGACCATGGGCATGATCGCCTGGAGCCAGGGCGGCAGCGCGATCATCTTGCGCGTGGCCGGGTCCCAGCAGGCGTGGAGCGTGAAGCCCGTGGCGACCGTCTCGCTCGCCTCGTTCAGGATCTCGTAGGCGAAGCGGAAGCTCGCGCGCTTGCGCTCGCTCACCCAACAGCGCACCTCGAGCAGGTCGTCGAGCCGCGCGGGCCGGACGTAGCGGACGCTCGCCTCGACCACCGGCAGGTGGACCTTCTGGTCCACCTCGGAGATCGGCAGGCCCTGCTGGCGAAGGAACTCGACGCGGCCCACCTCGAAGTAGGTCAGGTAGTTGCCGTAGTACACGACCTTCATGCAGTCCGTCTCCTGGTAGCGGACACGGACCCGGGTCGAGGCGATCACAGGTACTGGCCGTAGCGGATCTTCTCGACGACGCCGCGCACGCCCTTGTAGCCGTCGATCGCCTCGAGCAGGTCCTCCGTGGTCACGGGCGAGGCGGCGTGGCCCTCGGCCGACGCGTGCACCTTGGCCTCGAGCGCCCGCGTGACGATCACCGAGATGTCGGCGCCGCTCATGCCACCCATGACGGGCAGCACCTTGTGGTAGTCGACCATCCCGAAGACCTTCCGCCCGGCGTTCCGCTCCGTCCGCACGCGGATCAGCTCGAGGATCTCGCGCTGCTCGTCGGGGTCCGGCAGCGGGATCTCGATCAGGTGGTCGAGGCGGCCTGGCGCGACGAGCGCCGGGTCGAGCGCGTCGGTCCGCGTGGTGGCGGCGACGACGAGGAGCCGCGCGCTCGCGTCCACGGCGTCGAGCTTCTCGCAGAGCGCGGCGACCAGGCGCGCGCTCGCCTCGCGGGCCTGGGGCGGCGGCAGCAGGTGCTCGAGCGAGAGCGCCTCGGCCTCGTCGAGGAAGAACACCGCCTTCCCCTCCTCAGCCATCGCGATCCGGAGGATCTCCTGGAGCAGCTCCCCGGTGTTCGCGCCGAACTTCGAGGTGAGGTTCATGAGCTTGAGGTGGTAGAAGATCGCGCCCGACGCGGTGGCGAGCGCGTTCGCGAGCTTCGCCTTGCCCGTGCCCGGCGGGCCGTAGAGCAGGAGCCCCTTGGGCGGCGTGATGCCCCACTGGCCGTAGAGCTCCGGGCTCGTGAGCGAGACGGCGAAGCCGCGCAGCGCCGCCTTCGCCTCCCGGACGCCGCCGATGTCGTCGAAGGTGACGGTGGGCTTGATCTGCGTCTCCAGCCGGCCCGTGAGGTCGCCGAACTTCTCCCCGAGCTTCGCGAAGACGTCCTCGAGGCGCCGCTGGAGCGCCCACTGCTGATCCTGCTTTTCCGGCTCGGCCATCAGATGGACGGCGCGCGCGGCGGCTGCGCGCTCCCGCCCCGCTCGAAGACACGGTCTTCGACGAGGACCGGCACCTTGGCGCGGACCGCGAGGGCGATCGCGTCGGAGGGCCGCGAGTCGAGCTGGAGCTCGCTCCCGCCGGCGGTGAGGTACACCGTCGCGTAATAGATGTCGTCGCGGAAGTCGTTGATGACGACGCGCGTGAGCTTCACCTTGAGACGTCCGAAGAGCGTCAGGAAGAGGTCGTGGGTGAGCGGCCGGGGCGGCGTCACACCCTGAAGCGGCACGGCGATGCCGGTGGCCTCCGCGAGCCCGATGACCATGGCGAGGCTCCGCCGGTCGCGCTTGCCCTGGAGGAGGATCGTGGGCTGGTGCGTGGCCTGGTCCATGACCACCGCGACGACCTCGACCTCCTGCGGGCCCATCGCCTTGGGCGGCGCGACCTCGGGGCCGCCGGGCGCCTGATGCGCCCGCTCGGGTGTCCCCAGGAGCACGGCCCCCAGCAGCGCGATCGACACGTAGCGCGCATTTCGCGTCATGCTGCCCCGCCTTCCTCCCTGCCTCGTCGGAGTCTAGCCTATTTCCTCTCGAGTTTCAGGGCGAGGGCCGCGCCGAGGAAGAGGAGCGACGTCAGCGCGGACCACATGAAGGCGTAGCCGATGGCGTGCGTGACGTAGCCGAAGACGAACGCGCCCGTCGTCTGGCCGGCGAGGAAGACCGCGCTGAAGATGCCCACCACGACGCCCCGCCGAGTCTCGGGCGTGTGGTCGGTGACGAGCGCGGCGAGGCCGGGATAGAGGAAGCCGTGCGCGCCTCCCGCGAGGAGTCCCGTGAGGAAGAGCACGGGCACGACCGGCGTCGCCGAGGTCCGGCTCACGAGGAACGCGACCGTGGCGAGCAGCGCCGTCGCGCCCGCCTGCGCGAACATGGACGGCACGATCACGGCGCGCCGGCCGTGGACGTCGGAGAGGCGGCCGCCGAAGACGCGCACGGCGATCGCGGACAGCGAGTAGGCCGTGTAGAAGAGCGCGAGGGTCTGCACGCCGAGGTGCTCGGCGAAGGTCGGCAGGAACACGAAGATGGTGCCCGCGCCGAGGCCGAAGAAGAGCGTCACCGCCATCGAGAGCTGGGCGGCCTCGGCGAGCCCGCCGGGCTCCCAGGGAAACCCGCGCACGGGCGGCGAGCCCTCGCGCTCACGTTCGCGGAGGCCCCAGACGAAGCTGGCCGCGACGACCATGACCCCGGCGGACAGCAGGTAGAGCGGACGAAAGCCGTAGCGGCGGATCGTCCACTCGCCGAGGAGCGGCGCGACCGAGGTGCCCACGAGCCCCGCCACGCCGTAGATGCCGAGCGCCCAGCCGCGCTGCGCCGTCGGCACGAGGTCGATCACGTACGAGTAGTTCGCGACGAAGAAGCACGAGAAGGCGAGCCCCTGGAGGACGCGCACGAGGGCGAGCACGCCGATCTCGGGCACCGCCGCCGCCAGGAGCGCCGCCACGAGCGCGAGCCCGACGCCGAGCAGCATGAACGGCCGGCGGCCGAGCGCGTCCACCCATGGGCCGACGAGCGGCTGGCAGACGATGCCGATCGCGTTGTAGAGGCCCATGATGACGCCGACCTCGACTTCCGTCCCGCCGAGGCTCGTGATGTGGAGCGGCAGGAGGATGAAGCCGTTCATGCTGAGGAAGAAGAAAAAGTTGGTGACCGTCACCCGAAGGAACGGGTTGTCGGCTAGAATGAACGGCACAGACGATTATCGCATGGTGACGATAGACTCCGTGCTGCGGCGGTCCCTCGTGGACCGCGGCGGTGATTTCGTCCTGACCCTCGATCCCGCGTTTCAGGGCCTCCCCGACGCCGCGCACGGCGGTTCGGTGCTGGCGGCGTTCGACGCGCTCGCCGGCCTCGCGGCGCCCCGCGACGTCTCCGGCGTCTACAAGAAGCGCGTCCCCCTCGCCACACCGCTCCGCCTCGTCACGGGCCGCGCCAACGGCGCGCGCACCTTCGTGCTCAGCGACGGCGACTCCGTCCTCGTCGACGGCCGTGTGCGAGCGACAGCGGATGCCTCCAGAGCCGGCGGCGCGGCGAGTCTCCTCCGAGACCCGTGGCTTCTACGCGGCGGCGAGCGCGGCGCACGTGAAGCCTCCGCCACGGGATCACTCGCATGCGTGGTCGAGGAGGAGACTCGCCGCTCCGCCGGCCTGTCGCATCCGCTGCCGGTCTCGCGCACGTGCTTTGCGTGCGGCGTCGACAATCCCCTGGGCCTGCGCGCGCGGCTCGCGTTCGACGACGCCGAGGTGCGCGGCACGTGGCAGCCGCGCGAGGCGTTCAGGACGGCCGAGGGCGCGCTCGCGACCGCGGCGGTGACGACGCTCCTCGACGAGACCGCGTTCTGGCTCGGCGCCCTCGCCACCGGCGAGTCGGGCATGACGACCGATCTCCGCGTCACGCTCCACGCGAGCGTGCCCTTCGGCGCCGCGCTCACGGTGCGGGGCGCGCGCGCGGCCGTCCGCGCGAACCCCGACGACGGCCGCTACTGGGACACGGCGGTCGTCGCCACGTCCGAGGACGGCCGGCCGGTCGCCGCCGCGCGGATCACGTTCGTCGCCGTGCGCGGCGCCGCGCGCCGTCTGGTCGGCGGCCTGCTCGCCATGAACGACCCGGGGCTGCTGCGCCGCGTCTTTCCCGCGTACACCCGCCCGGACGCGTGACGGCCTCCGCGTGACGCTCCGGAGCGCGCGCTGGCTCATGCTGCTCGTGCCGGCGTCGCTCTACATCTTCTCGTGGCTCCACCGCGTCGCGCCCGCGGTCGTCGCCACGGACCTCATGCGCGCGTTCTCGATCACCGCGGCGGCGCTCGGCAACCTGGCCGCGATCTACCCGTACGTCTTCGCCGCGATGGCGCTCGTCGCGGGGAGCCTCGCCGACACGCTCGGGCCGCGGTGGACCATCGCGCTCGGCGGCGCCGCCATGGGCGGGGGCGCCGTGGTCTTCGGGCTCGCGCCCTCCTTCGACGTCGCCTTCGCCGGGCGGCTCTGCGTCGGTCTCGGCGCCTCCGTGATGCTGATCGCGTGGCTCGCCCTCGCCTCGGCGTGGTTCCGTCCCGACGAGTTCGCGACGATCTCGGGCTGGACCCAGACGGTCGGCAACGTGGGCGCGCTCGCCGCCGCCTCGCCGCTCGCGCTGCTCGTGGAGGCCGTCGGCTGGCGGCCGACGTTCGTGATGATCGGCGGCGCCACGCTGGTGCTGGCCGTCGTCGCCGCCGCCTTCATCCGCGACCGGCCCGAGGCGCTGGGGCTACCGCCCGTCAACAGCGAGCGCGTCGGCGCCGCTTCGCCCGCGCTCCGCGACGTGCTGCGCGGTGTCCCGGCGGTCGTCGCGAACCGGCGCAGCTGGCCGCCGATCCTGGCCGCCGGCGGCGTCTACACGACGCTCATCACCTTCCTCGGGCTCTGGGGCGTGCCGTACCTCACGCAGGTCTACGGCCTCGCGCGCGTGGACGCGGCGACCATCGTGTCCGTGCTGGCCGTCGGCATGGGGATCGGCTCGCCCGTCGCCGGCTGGCTCTCCGATCGCTGGCTGCGTCGCCGGCGCCTGCCGATGCTCCTGTTCGCCGCCCTCTACGCGGCGTGCTGGGCGCCGCTCGTGCTCCCCGGCGAGCTGCGCGTGCCCGTCGCGCTGCTGGCGCCGTTCTTCCTCCTGATGGGCTTCGCCTCGTCGGGGCTCGTGCTCGTCTGGAGCTGCGTCCGCGAGGTGAACAACCCTGCCCTCGTCGGCGTCGCCGTCGGCTTCTGCAACCTCCCCATCTTCCTCGGCTTCGCGCTCCTGCAGTGGCTCACGGGCGTGATCCTCGACGCGAAGTGGACGGGGCTGATGGCGGGCGGCGCGCGGCTCTATCCGCCGGCGGCGTTCCAGGCGGTGTTCTCGGTGTGTCTGGCGCTCGCCGTGGGCGCGGTGCTGGCCGCGGCGTTCGTCACCGAGACGCGTGGCCGCAACGTCTGGCAGGCGGCCCGCGACTAGCGCCGCGCCCGCGGACGCTCGCTCAGGCCTTCAGGTGCTTGTCGAAGAAGGCGATGCAGCGCTTCCAGCCGTCCTCGGCGGCCTCCTTCTTGTAGTTCTGCGGCCGGTCGTCGGAGAAGAACGCGTGCGGCGCGCCCTCGTAGAGGACGAACTCGACGTTGCGATTCGTCTTCTTGAGGTCGGCCTCGAAGCCCTTCACGTCCTCCTTCGTGATCCCCGTGTCGGCCGCGCCGTAGAGGCCGAGCACCGGCATCGTGAGCTTCGAGGCGAGACTGAGCGCGTCCACGCCCGGCGCGTCGGGGTAGGTGCGCTTCAGGTGACCGTACCACGGCACCACCGCGGTCACGCCCGGGTACTCCGCCGCGACGTGGAGCGCCAGCGCGCCGCCGCCGCAGAAGCCCGTCGCGCCGATGCGGTCGGGTCGCGCCCAGGCCTGCTGCTTGGCGTAGTCGGCCGCGGCCGCGATGTCGCCGAGGTACTGCTTGCGAGTGACGCCGCCCGAGATCTTCCCCATCTCCGGGAAGGTCTTCCCCTGCATCCCGCCCTCGCGATGGAAGAGCTCCGGCGCGATCGCGTAGTAGCCGGCGTGGGCGAAGCGGCGGACGACGTCCTTGTGGTGCTCGTTCACGCCCGTGAAGCCGGGGATCGTGAGCACGATCGGGTAGCGCCCGGCGCGTTCCGGCCGCGCGTC
>QHSZ01000286.1 GCA_003220595.1 Candidatus Rokuibacteriota bacterium
CTCGCGCACGCCGGCGGCCACGCGGCGCAGAGTGTCCACCACCTCGGCGGCCGTCTCGGCCGCGTGGGCGTTGGTGCAATACCCGAGGTGCGCCCCACCGGACAGACGCATCAGGCGCGCGGTCCGCGCAGGATCGAGTTGCCCTCGAAGAGCTGACTCGGCGACACCGGCGTGTCCAGCTCGCGGAGGTCGAGCCGTCCGCTCTTGGCAAAGAACGAGACCGGGTTGTGCCAGACCACCTTCTCGATCTCGTGCTCGGCCATGCCCTTCTGGCGCATGAGGTTCACGGTCTTGGGAATCTTCAGGGGGTCGCTCTTTCCCCAGTCGGCCGCGCTGTTGATGACCATGCGGTCCGTGCCCCACTGGCGGAGGATCTCCACCATCCGCGGCTCATCCATCTTGGTGTCAGGGTAGATCGAGAACCCCATGGTGCAGCCGCTGTCGATCACCAGCGGCACGGTCTGCTCGGTGTTGTGGTCGATCAGCACCCGTTCCGGCGGAAATTTCACCTCGCGCATGATGGCCAGCGTCCGCTCGACACCGCGGACCTTGTCACGATGGGGCGTGTGAACGAGGGCCGGCAGGTCGTGCGCGCGGGCCAGCTCGAGCTGGGCGGCCAGGTAACGCTCTTCCCGGGGCGTGATGTCGTCGAAGCCGATCTCGCCCACCCCGAGCACGCCGTCCTTCTCGAGGTAACGCGGCAGCAGGGCCAGGACGCCGTCGTTCACGCGATCGTCGTTCGCTTCCTTGGGATTGAGCGACAGCGTGCAGTAGTGGCGGATCCCGAACTGCTCGGCCCGGAAGCGCTCCCAGCCGATGATGGCGTCGAAGTAGTCCACGAAGGAGCCGACCGACGTGCGCGGCTGCCCCAGCCAGAAGGCGGGCTCCAGCACCCCGACGATGCCGGCCAGGGCCATCTGCTCGTAGTCGTCGGTGACCCGGGAGAACATGTGGGCGTGTGGCTCGAAGATCCGCATGAGGGCCTCCTGTTTCGGATCAGGCCAGGGCGCGCTCGAGGAGGCGCCGGACCGTAGGGTCGTCTTCGCGGGCGAGCCGGTCGTTCAGGAACGCGTGCGCGCGTCGGTCGCCGATCCGGCCGAGCGCCTGCGCGGCGGCCGCGCGATGGGCGGTCGCCGGATGTTCCAGGTATCCACAGAGCTTCCCGGCCAGGCCGCGGGTCGGATGCAGCGCGACCACCGGCCAGATGTCCGGCGGCACCGACCGCCCCGCGACCTCGCGCTCGGTCACGTACGAGAGCAGCATCCGCGACAGCTCGGCGTCGGCTCGCGCCTCGACGCCAGGCACGCGCGCGATCGAGACACCGACGAACGCGGCCTTCAGCACGGCGTGGCGGAACTCGTCGTCCGGCAGGAAGCGGCCCGCGTAGGGGTTGTCGGCCAGGGCCGCCTCGAACAGCTCCCCCGCGCTCGAGCGGACCGCGTCGCGCACGGCGTCGATCGCGCCGGGCGTGCGGCCGAGCACCGCCAGGCCGCGCAGCGCCCCGCAGCGCTCTCGAAGATCGCCGGTGAAGTAGAGCTCGCGGGCCAGCGTCTCGGCGTTCCCGGCGAATCCGCAGAGCAGCGCGACGCGGCCGGCGTCGTCGACGCGCCACGAGCGCAGTGGCACGTCCAGGTCCACATCGCGCGGGACCAGCGCCGACCGCGAGCCGAGGGGCTCGCGTCCAAGCCGGCGCCCCATCGCCGGGAATGCCGTCAGGATCGTGTCACGCTCGCCGCGCGCGGCCGCGGCGATGCCCGCCTCCAGCCACTCGCGAGCGGGAGGTGGAATCCGGCGTGCGAGCTCGTCACGCAGCGCCGTCAGCGGGTCGGGCGCCAGCGCGCGGGCGAGCGCGCGAAACTGGAGCGCCAGGTCGTCCGTGTCGACGCCGCCGAAGACGCGCGCTCCAGACGAGACAATGACCGCCCCGACCTCGTCTTCACCCAGGAGCAGCGGCACCGTCAGCACGGCGCGATCGTTCTCGACCTCGGTCGCCGGCTCGGCGGCGCCACCGGCGGACTCCTTGCCCCATGCCATCTCGACCGGCCACGGCGCACCATCCGCGGCGCGCTGGCCCAGGGTGGCGGCGAGCCTCAGCACGGGCCGGTCGGGGTCGCCCAGGTAGACCGCGGCGCCCGCGGCGCCCAGCGTGTCGATCGCTTTTTTCAGGATTGCATCGAACAGCGTGTGGGTGGCCGCGGCGGTCACGCAGCCTCCAGCTCGGCGGCCTGCAGATAGGCCAGCGCGGCCCGTGCCATCTCGGGCGCGCGGTGACTGTCGCGGCTCAGCTCGACGCCGACCAGACCGCGGTACTCGATATCGCGAAGGGCGGCGAGGATCGGGGCGTAGCTCATCTCTCCAAGCCCGAAGGCGAGATGCTCGTGGACCGGCCGGCGCATGTCCTCGGCGTGGACGTTGACGAGCATCGGGGCCACGCGACGGACGACCTTCTCGGGTGCGTCGGGCTCGGTGAGCAGACAGTGGCCGAGATCGAGGGTCAGCCCCAGCGCCGGTGAGTCGACCGCGGCGCGCAGGTCGAGAAAGTCGGTCACGCTCTCCACGAGCATGCCCGGCTCGGGCTCGAAGCCGAGCGCGACGCCGGTCGCCTCTGCGCAGCGAGCGATCGCCTCGACACCCTCCACGAGACGCTGCCGGCAGACGTCAGGCGCTGCCGCCGGCGGCACACCGCTCCACAGGGAGACTACTGGGGCGCCGAGATCCCGCGCGATGATCAGGGCACGTTCCAGGAAGTCACGTCGCCGGCGGCGGCCGTCGGCGGCATCGCTCAGCAGCGTGGGCTCGTGCTTGCGCCGAGGGTCGAGGAGGAACCGTGCGCCTGTCTCAACCACGAGCGAGAGTCGCAGGGTCTGCGCCAAGCGGGCGACGCGCTCGACTTCAATCGCCAGATCGTCGGCGAACGGGTCGAGGTGCGCATGGTCCAGCGTGAGGGCGCAGCCCTCGTAGCCCAGATCGGCCATGACCCGAAGGGCATCGTCGAGCCGGTGATGGGCGAAGCCGTTGGTGTTGTACCCGTAGCGGAACGAGCGATTCATGCGCTCGCAAAGCGGCGTCCGAGTACGTAGGCGGGAACGAAGAGGGCCGCCACCACGGCCCCCGCCACCAGGCCACGCGCCGCGCTGGTGAAGGCTGCGTCGACCAGGATGATGCCCAGCACGGTGGCCTTGATGACGCCGATGATCCGTCTCGGCGCCGGCTCGGCGATCGCCGCGCGCAGCGGAGGCCCGATCCAAAGCACCAGCAGGGCGAGGAAGACGACACCGACGGCGCCGCGCGCTCCCCATCCCAGGACGAACAGCGCGACCGCGACGGCCAGGAGTACGGCGAAGGCCGCCGCGGCACCGCGGACGAGAGTGACGGGCGCGGTCATGACCTCGAAGCGGCTGACCAGCGTGAGGACCAGGACGTACGCGAACACGATCGCCGCCGCCCCTAGCGCGGACCAGGCCAGTGCGCCGAGCGTGATGCCCACGCCGACGTTGAGCGCACGGCACGACGCCATCACCGGCGGGCCGGCGGCGGTGCCCTTGGCCACGGCGTCGTAGAACACGATGGCGCCCACAAGCAGGAGCGACGCCACGAAGGGCCGGAGGCCGGAGGTGGCGGCCAGGCCGACGCTGAGCCCGAGCAGGACGGCGGCGACCCCGAACGCGGACGCCCGGGAGATCCGTCCGGAGGGAATGGGGCGCTCGGGGCGCTCGTGCGCGTCGAGGGGCGCGTCGCAGGCGTCGTTGAGAGCCATCCCGCCCGCGTATGCGCACGCCGACGCCAGGAGGAGCGCGGCGTGGGACGACGTGAGCGCTACGCCGCTGACCGCCATGCCCATCGCCACGTCCGAGGGCGCCGTGAAGACGTTGGGCAGGCGGACCAACTCGAGGAGGGTGGTCAGGCGCCCTTTACGTGTTGGCATAGGAGTGCGTACTGCTCGGCCAGATCGTGGACCTCGCAGCTCACCGGCGATTTGAAGAAGAACGCCAGGTGGCCGAGTCCGCCGCGCTCGCCCCGCGAGGCGGCCAGATCGACGAGGCGCACCAGGTCGAGGACGAGCGGCGCGGCCAGCGCGGAGTCCGCGCCCTGCCACGTGAACTGCAGCGTCATCGGCGTCCGCAGAAAGCCCTCGAACTGGATCAGGTCCCACGCGGTCTTCCAGTCCCCCAGCGTGGGCACGTAGTCGATCCGCACGAGGGTGTGGGGCTCGTAGCCGAGGATGGAGGGCACCACCTTGCCCTTGGACTCGGTCTTCGACGCCGCAATGGTGGGATCGGAGAGGGCCAGCCCGTCGGCGTTGCCCAGCACGTTGAACCCGACCCAGCTGCGCACCTGCAGGCTACGCATTCGGAACATGGGAGCCAGCGCGCTCTTCAGGAGCGTCTCGCCGGTCTTTCCGTCGCGCCCGGCATGGGGGACACCGCGGAGCTGGGCGAGCGCCTGCAGGCCGGTCAGCGAGGCGCCGACCGACGGTGTGAAGTTCACGTAGGGCACGTCCATGTCCATCGCCGCGTAGGCGTAGAGCGCGCTGGTCGGCACCTGGGCGCCCGGAAGGTCCAGCCTGCGCTCGAATCCGTCCAGATCCAGCGCGAGGACATCGGCTGCGGGCAGCGGCTCCGTGGTCGCCAGGTTCACGACGATCACGCGGCGGGCCCCCGACGCTGCCCGGAACTCGTCCAGATCGCGCTGGACGGCGCTGACGAACTCGCGCGGCCGCTGCCCCTCGACGATGGCGGGCGCCGGTCGCAGATGCTGCTCGCTGGTGGCCAGCTCGTCCTCCACCAGACGGACCAGCTCGGGCGCGAGTGGCCCGACGTCGCGGCAGAGCGCGTGCGCCGCTTTGACCAGCGGTGTGTCGAGGAGGTCGTGGCCGCCGAAGACGAGCGCGTCGAGCGGAGCGAGTCCGGACGCGCGGAACGGGTCGCTCTCGGTCACGAGCCCGACGGTGCCGGTGTGGCCGTGCCGGAGCGCGATGGCGCCGACGATGGTCGTGGTTGCGACGGCCCCGCGCGCGCCGATGAGCCACACCCCAAGCGGCTCGCCGACGGATCGTCGCTGACCGGTCGTCACGCGGTGCATCTCCATGGTCGAGAACCTGTCCTCTCGAGGAGGCAGGTTATCTTAGGACTGCCCCCGCGGGGTGTCAAGGAACGGGAGCCCCCCGAGCGCCGCGTGTCGCGCTTGCGTCGACCTGCGGCGTGGCCATATATTCTCTGCCGCACCGGCGGCTGACGCGGTACGTTGCGTCAACGCAGGGCGACGAAGACATGGTGTGGCGATACGCAGCTCTCGTCGGGCTGGCGCTCCTCGCGCCGACGCTGCTGGTCGCCCACGCGGTGACCGCTCAGAATAGCTCCGCCGGCAACGCCTCGAAGGGGCGGGAGGTCTTCCTCCGCTACTGCTCGGGTTGTCACGGCGACGACGGTCGCGGCGAGGCGAAGACCTTCCGGCCCAACGTCGGCAACCTCGCAGTCAAGCAGCTCATGGACGAGCTCTCCGACGAGTATCTCTTCACCGTCATCCAGAAGGGAGGTGCTGCCGTCGGCAAGAACGCCGCCATGCCCGCCTGGAGCGCGCAGCTTCGCGACGACGAGATCCGGGACGTCGTAGCTTTTGTCCGCACCCTTTCCCGACGCTGACCGGGCCGGTCGATGAAGACGGGATTGGCGTCCCTCGTAGCGCTCACGGTCCCAACCCGAACCGTCGAGGAGGAGCATCGATGAGGAGTCTCAGAATCGTCACGGCGGTGGTCGCCGCCGTCCTGTTGTCGGCGCCGTTGGCATGGACCCAGAACGCGGGAACCGGCAAGTCGGGCGGGTGGGTGCCCCGCACCGCGGTCACGCCGGACCCCGGCAAGATCATGGTTCCGAAGGGCTACAAGGTCGAGGTCTTCACGGCCGGACTCGACACCCCGAGCTCCGCCACCGTGGACCGAGAAGGCAACGTGTGGGTCGCCATCTCGGGGAATCTTTTCGGTCCCTTCGAGTACGAGTACGGCGGCCAGCGGATCAAGAACCCGATCCCGGGTCCCCACGTCAAGGTGTTCGACAAGGACGGCAAGCACCTCAAGGATATCGGCGTCGGCAAATTCGGATTCGTCATGAACACCATCGGCTACTGTCCGGAGAACAACAAGGTCTACGTTCCGGAGTACTCGAAGCACATCTGGGAGATCAGCGGCGTCAACGGGGAACTGCGGAAGATCATCACCAACCTCCCGATCGGCGATCACCAGATCGGCGGCATCTCGTGCAGGGACGGATACATCTATTGGGGGCAAGGATTCCCGAGCAACAGCGGCTTCGCCGACCCGGACAATCATGGCTGGACGGCCGAAATCGACCCGTTCTGGGAGAAGCACGGCGATCCGGCGCTGCCCAAGACGGCGCGCGATCCGGTCTGCCGCGACATCGTTCACACAGGGCTGAACGTACGGTCGACCGACGGGCGCCTCACCGGCGCACTGCTGCCCGCAGGCGTGCCGGCGAAGCCCGGCATGACCATCAAAGCCCAGGTGCCCTGCGGCGGCTCGGTCATGAGAGTGAAGATCGACAAGCAGGGGCCGGATGGCATGTACAAGCACGAGGACATGGAAGTCTACGCCATGGGCTTCCGGAACCAGTCCGGCGTGAAGTTTGGTCCGAAGGGGAGCCGTTTCGAGAAGGCCCTTGCCGTTAGCGACAACGGCGTGAACGACCTCGGACACCGGCGCATCGCCAACGGCGCCGAAAAGCTCTGGATCGTGACCGAGAAAGGGCAGGACGCCGGCTTCCCCGACAAGGAAGGGATGAACTTCGTCACCAACAAGCGCTTCTCGCTGAAGGCGTTCAACGGCTCGAAGATCGATACGCCATACCCGAACCTCTACATCGGGGACAAGCCCTGGGTGCCCGAGATGCCGCCGTATCGCTTTCCGCCTCACGTGGAGGGCATCCGTGGCGTGCCGCTGATCGTCGCCAACCCGAACCCCAGCGGCTACATCAATCCGGTTCTCGAGTGGGACACCAACAATCCGATGGACGGCATCGCCTGGGGCGACGAGCGCTATGGCGCCAAGGACACGATCTTCGCGGCGATCTTCGGCATCATCGACAACGGGCCGGAGAGCCTGGTGCCGACGTGGCCTGCCGTCATCAGAATCGAGTTCCTCCAGCCCGCCGGCGTCAAGTGGTCCTACTTCATCCGCAACCGCGATCCGGGGCCGAACGCCTACCAGAAGCCCGAGAATCGGGGCGGCCTTGAGCGGACGAACGACGTGGTCTTCGCGAACGACGGCAAGACCATGTACGTGGTGGACTACGGCGAGCTCTACATCGACTACTCGATGCCCTCGCCTTTCTTCACCACTCCACGGTCAGGCGTGATCTGGAAGGTGACCTACACCGGACAGTAGCCCGCGTCTGAGGGGCCGCTCAGGGAACAGGAGCAGCACCGTCCGTCCCCTGAGCGGCCCGCCTCTCGCCGGTGATGCTCTGCGGTGTCTCCAATTCCCGCGACCCTTGGAAGTTCGAATCCCGTCGGGCCACCTCGCGCGCGCTTCCCTCCTTCGCGGCGCCGTTGAGCCTCGTCAGTCTTGACGGCGTGCGGCGGATCGGCGACCATGCGTCTTTCCTACACGCGAGAGCCCCACACCGAGCTCGGTTCATCCGGGGAGGGGAAGACGATGAAATTCGCGATGAGACAGGTCGGACTCGCGGCTCTTGCCGCGGGCGTCCTGATGCTGGGGCTGTCGAGCGGTGCCTCGGCGCAGCGCAAGCTCAGCTTCGCCTACGACCAGCCGGTGACAACCGCCTACGGCATCGCGGCGAACATATTCGACGAAAAGCTGAAGGCGTTGAGCGGCGGCAAGCTTAGCATCAATCAGTTCCCTGGCGCGCAATTGGGGACCGAGCCCCAAACGCTGCAGAAGTTGCGCGCGGGTGACATCGACTTCGTCATCACGGCGACTGCGAACGCGGCCAGCGTGGCGCCGCAAGCCGGCGTGTTCTCGTTGCATTTCATCTTCCACGACGAGAGCCATCTGGCCAAGGCGCTGGCCGACCCGGCGGTGTCCGATGCCTTCCGCGCCATGATCAAGGACTCGGTGCAGGGCGCCCAGGTCATCGGCCTGATCACCATGGGCTTCCGCAACATGTACAGCAAAAAAGAGATCAGCAAGATCGACGACATCAAGGGCCTGAAGGTGCGCGTGCAAGCGACTAAGACCGAGGACACGCACTTCCCGGCGTACGGCGCGCAGACCGTACACATGCCATTCGGCGAG
>QHSZ01000287.1 GCA_003220595.1 Candidatus Rokuibacteriota bacterium
ATCCCGGGCCTCGGCCGGCTGATCATCTCGGCCGTCTTGCGCCGCGACTATCCCGTGGTGCAGGGGGTGATCCTCGTGACGGCGACGGCCTACGTGCTGATCAACCTCGTCGTCGACGTCCTCTACGTCTTCATCGACCCGCGGATCCGCTATGAGTGAGGCGCCGCGGCGCTCCTGGTCCCGCCGCCTCCTGTCGAACCGGAACGTCGTCGCGGGGCTCCTGATCCTCGCGGTCGTGGTCGCCGCGGCGCTCGCGGCCGATCTGGTCTCGACGCACGACCCCCGACGGCTCGACCCGCCCAGCCGGCTCAGCCCCCCGAGCGCCGCGCACTACCTCGGCACCGACGAGTTCGGGCGTGACGTCTGGAGTCTGGTGATCCACGGGAGCCGCGTCTCGCTGGCGGTCGGCCTGACGACGATGCTCCTCACCTCCCTCGGCGGGATCCTGATCGGCCTGGTCGCGGGCTACTACCGGCGGCTCGACCTGCCGCTGATGCGCGTCATGGACGGCCTCATGGCGTTCCCGGCGATCCTGCTCGCGATCGCGCTCATGGCGGCGCGCGGCCCGGGCGTCTGGAACGTGATCTTCGCCCTGTCGGTCGTGTACACGCCGCGGACCGCGCTGCTGATCCGGAGCACGGTCCTCTCGATCCGCGAGACGGACTACGTGCAGGCGGCGCGGGCGCTCGGGCGCCGCGACCTCGGCGTCGCCGTCCGCCACATCCTGCCCAACTGCGTGGGGCCGCTGCTCGTCCAGGGCAGCTTCATCTTTGCCTACGCGATCCTGGCGGAGGCGATCCTGGGCTTCCTCGGCGTGGGCGTGCCGCCCTACGTGCCGTCGTGGGGCAACGTGATCGCCAGCGGCAAGAACGTGATCCGCGAGGCCTTCTGGGTGAGCCTCTTCCCCGGCGTGGCGCTGACGCTCTCGGGGCTCAGCTTGAACCTCCTGGGCGACGGGCTCCGTGACACGCTCGACCCCCGGCTGCGCGTCCCGTAGCGCCCGAATCCTTTATTGACTTAATTGTTTATCGGATAGAGGATTGACCCGCGGAGGGAGATGAAGGAATGGCGACGGGCGGCAAGGGCGCGACCCGCTGGACCGCCGAGGCCGTGCGGGTGCTCGATCTGCTGAACTCGCTCGGCACCACGATCTTCCGCCAGCTCGTCTGGCAGAAGGCGGCGGACCTCACGTTCGCGCAGTCGCAGGTGCTCTTCTACGTCGCCGAGCACCCGGCCTGCCACATGGGCGACGTCGCCAAGGCCTTCGGCGTCACCCTGCCCGCCGTCACCCACATCGTGGACCGCCTCGAGCAGAAGGAGCTCCTGGTCCGCGGCGACCACCCCGCGGACCGCCGCATCTACGTCCTCGAGCTCACGCGGACGGGCAAGGCCCTCGCCGAGGAGCTGCAGGCGCTGCGCGTGCGTGGCCTGGAGCGCGTGCTGGCGCGCATGTCGGTCGACAACCGGCGGCGGCTCGTCGTCGGGCTCGAGGCGCTAGTCGACGCCGCGCCGCAGACACCCGACGTCGAGGCGAAGCCCGTCGGCGCCGGGCGGGGCAAGCGATGAGCGACGCGCGGGTGGTCGAGGAGCGCCTGTCTCAGGCCACCCGCGGAGCACGCCGGTCTCGCGGACCTCGCTACCAAACGAGGCCGCGCCTCCTCGCCGCGGGCGTCGCCTGGGCGCTCGCCGCGAGCCTCCCCCTCGCGGGGTGCTCGGACGACGCGACGGGCAAGCCGTCGCGCGCCGCGGCGCCGCCGGCCGTGCCCGTGACCGCCGCCGACGCGCTCGAGAAGACCGTACCGCTCCAGCTCACGGCCGTCGGCAACGCGATGCCCTACACGTCCGTGGCCGTCAAGTCACAGGTCGCCGGCCAGATCGTCCAGATGCACTTCAAGGAAGGCCAGGACGTCGCCAAGGGCGAGCTGCTCGTCACCATCGACCCGCGGCCCTTCGAGGCGGCACTGCGCCAGGCCGAGGCGGCGCTGGTCCAGCGCCAGGCCGAGGTCCTGCAGGCGGTCGCGAACCTCGAGCGCGACACGGCGCAGCTCGCGAACGCGCGGGTGCAGGAGCGCCGTTACCGTGAGCTGGTCGAGCGGGAGCTCGTCGCTCGCGAGCAGTACGACCAGTTCCGCACGAGCCTGGCGACGATGGAGTCGACGGTGCAGGCCGACCACGCGGCGGTCGCGAACGCGCAGGCCTCGGCCCACGCGGCGCAGGCGAACGTGGACAACGCCAAGCTCCAGCTCGCGTACACGGCCATCCGCGCGCCGATCGACGGGCGCACCGGCAACGTCATGGTCCAGGTCGGCAACGTCGTGAAGGGCAACGACGACAACCCGATCGTCGTGATCAACCAAATCCATCCGATGTACGTCTCGTTCTCGGTCCCCGAGCAGCATCTCGACGACATCAAGAAGTACCGCGCCGCGGGCTCGCTCCGGGTGGAGGTGCGGCCGCCGCACCAGACGCAGACGCTGGCCACCGGCGCACTCACCTTCATCAACAACGCGGTGGACCAGACGACGGCGACCATCCAGCTCAAGGCGACCTTCGCCAACACGAACAACGCGCTCTGGCCCGGCCAGTTCGTCGACGTGATGCTGACGCTCACGAGCCGCGCCGCGATCGTCGTGCCCTCGCAGGCGATCCAGCCCGGCCAGCAGGGCCCGTTCGTCTTCGTCGTGAAGGCCGACCAGACGGTGGAGTCGCGTCTGGTCGTCGTCGGCGCGCGCCTCGGCGCCGAGACGATCGTCGAGCAGGGCCTCCGCGGGGGCGAACGCGTCGTCACCGATGGTCAGCTCCGGCTGGTGCCGGGCGCCCGGGTCGAGATCAAGCCGGTCAAGCCCTCATGAGCCCCGCGCTCTTCATCCGGCGGCCGGTGCTGACGACCCTGCTGATGGCCGCGATCCTGCTCTTCGGGATCATGGGCTTCCGGCTCCTGCCCGTGAGCGACCTGCCCAACGTGGACTTCCCGACGATCCAGGTCTCCGCCTCGCTCCCGGGCGCGAGCCCCGAGACGATGGCCGCCGCCGTGGCCACGCCGCTCGAGAAACAGTTCACCACGATCGCGGGCATCGACTCGATGACGTCGTCGAGCGCCCTCGGCCTCACGCAGATCACGATCCAGTTCAGCCTCGACCGGAGCATCGACGCGGCCGCGCAGGACGTACAATCAATGATCACGAAGGCGGCGCCGCTCCTGCCTCCGAACATGCCGACGCCGCCCTTCTACCAGAAGGTGAATCCGGCCGACCAGCCCGTGATCTACCTGTCGCTCAGCTCGCCGACACTGCCGCTCTACACGGTCGACGAGTACGCGCAGACCAACATGGCCCAGCGCATCTCGACGATCAGCGGCGTCGCTCAGGTCCAGGTGTTCGGCTCGCAGAAGTACGCCGTCCGCGTCCAACTCGACCCGCGCGCGCTCACGGCCCGGGGGATCGGCATCGACGAGGTCGAGCAGGCGCTCGCGCGCAGCAACGTCAACCTGCCGACCGGGACGCTGTACGGCACCCACCAGATGTTCAACGTCCAGGCCACGGGTCAGCTCCAGAACGCCGCCGCCTTCCGCCCGCTCATCGTGGCGTACCGCAACGGCTCGCCCGTCAGGCTCGAGGAACTGGGACGCGTGATCGACAGCGTGCAGACCGACAAGGTCGCCAGCTGGTACAACGACGAGCGCGCGGTGATCCTCGCCGTCCAGCGCCAGCCGGGGACGAACACCGTCGAGGTCGTGGACGCGATCCGCGCGTTGCTGCCGCGCTTCCGCCAGGAGCTGCCGGCGTCGGTGAACCTGAACGTCCTCTACGACCGCTCGATCGCGATCCGCGAGTCCGTCCACGACGTCGAGTTCACGCTCCTCCTGTCGATCGCCCTCGTCGTCCTGGTGATCTTCCTGTTCCTGCGCAACTTGTCGGCGACGATCATCCCGAGCCTCGCCGTCCCGCTCTCGATCATCGGGACCTTCGCGGTCATGTACCTGCTCGGCTACACGATCGACATCATCTCGCTGATGGCGCTGACCCTCTGCGTCGGCTTCGTCGTGGACGACGCGGTCGTGATGCTCGAGAACATCGTCCGCCACATGGAGGAGGGCAAGGGCCGCCTCGAGGCCGCGCTGCTCGGCGCCAAGGAGATCGGGTTCACGATCCTCTCGATGACGCTCTCGCTGGCGGCGGTCTTCATCCCCGTGCTGTTCATGGGCGGCGTCGTCGGCCGGCTGCTCCACGAGTTCGCGGTGGTGATCACCGCCGCGGTCCTCGTGTCGGGCTTCGTCTCGCTGACGCTCACGCCCATGGCGTGCAGCCGGTTCCTCCGGCCGCCGGGCCAGTCGCATGGACGTCTCTAC
>QHSZ01000034.1 GCA_003220595.1 Candidatus Rokuibacteriota bacterium
CATCAAGGAAGTCGGCGCCCAGCATTTCGTCCTCGGCACCGACCTCGGCCAGACGGGCAACCCGTCACAGCCCGACGGCTACGCGATGCTCGTCGCGGGGCTCACCGCCGAGGGCATCACGAAGGACCAGATCAAGACGATGGGCCGGGAGGTGCCGGGCAAGCTGCTCATGGGCTGAGCGCCCGAAGACGCCACCATGGCGATGACGTTCGGGATCCACATCGGCCACATGGGCGGTCCGCTCGCGGAGATGCGGAGGCTGTGGACGTTCGCCGACGCCCGCGGCTTCGACTGGTTCTCCGTCTCCGACCACTTCCAGGAGTCGCCGCCCCGGGGCGGCGAGCTCGACTGCTTCGAGGCGATCGCGACGCTAACCGCCGCGGCCGTCGAGACGAAGCGCGTCCGCCTCGGCGCCCTCGTCTACTGTGTCGCCTACCGCAATCCCGGGCTCCACGCGAAGTCGCTCACGACGATCGACCATCTCTCCGGCGGCCGCGTCGACTGCGGCCTGGGCGCCGGCTGGCACGAGATCGAGGCCCGGGCGTTCGGGTACGAGTTCCCGCGGATCGGCGTGCGCGAGGACATGCTCGAGGAGTACGCGCAGGTCATGCGCATGCTCCTCGACCCCGAGTCGCGGCGCGCGAGCTTCCAGGGCAAGCACTTCCGGCTCGAGAACGCGGCGAACAATCCCAAGCCGCTCCAGCCGCGCGTGCCCATCTGGATCGGCGGCCGGGGCGAGAAGCGGACGCTGCGCGCGGCGGCGCGCTACGCCGACGGCTGGAACGCGCCCTACATCGGCCCCGACGAGTGGCTCGCGAAGGGCAAGGTCCTGGACCAGTGGTGCGACACGGAGAAGCGCGACCCGCGCTCGATCCTGCGCAGCGTGAATCTCGGCTTCTACCTCGGCGCCGACGCCAAGGGCGTCGCGCGCGGCGAGGAGGCCTTCCGGCAGCACTGGGGCGACGGCGGCGGGCGCACGGGCTGGCTCCGCGGCACGCCCAAGCAGGCGCTCGAGATGGTCGAGGCCTTCCGCGCCGCCGGCTGCACCCGCGTCAACATCGCCTTCCGCGAGGGCCCCTATGACTGGGAAGCGCTCCAGGCGTTCGCGGAGGACGTGGTCGCGCGCGGGAGGTAGCTTCCCCCGGGATGCCACGTCGAGCGGTTCCGTTGCGCGCGGTCCGCGCGCTCTTTCTCGAGCGGCAGCATCTGGCCCGCCCCCGCGCGGCGGCGCTGACCGCCCGGCGCCTCGGCCGCTTCGTCGAGGACGTGGGCGGGCTCCAGCTCGACTCCATCAACGTCCTCGATCGCGCCCACTACCTGACGGTGTGGAGCCGCTTCGGCCCCTACGACCGCGCGCGGCTCGACCGGCTCGTCTACCGCCGCCGGCTCCTGTTCGAGTACTGGGCGCACGCCGCGTGCCTCGTGCCCACCTCGATGCTGCCGTGGTGGCGGCGCGCGATGCTCGACTATCGCGTCCGCCACACCGGCTGGTCCGACTGGCTCCGCCGGAACGCGAAGGTGCTGAGCCGCGTGACGGCGGCCGTCCGGGCCAACGGGCCGATGGGCAACGCGGATTTCGACGGACGCCGCCCGCCGGGCGGGGGCGGATGGTGGTCGTGGCGGCCCGTCCAGCACGCGCTGCACTACCTCTGGATGACGGGCACGCTCGCCGTCGATTCCCGGCGCCACTTCCAGAAGCGCTTCGATCTGCTGGAACGCGCGCTCCCGGCCGCCCTCGGCGTCGAGGCGGCCTCGGCGGAGGAGTTCCAGCGCTGGCACCTCGAGCGCTCGCTGCACGCCATGGGCGCGGCGACCGGGGCCGATCTGAGCCGCTATCTGAGCTTCCCCCGGTTCCGGCCGGGCGCGCGCCGGGCCACGCTCCGCGCCATGCACGAGCAGGGCGCGGTCACCGAGATCGAGGTGGAGGGCACGCCCGGCCGCTGGCTCGCGCTGACCCGTGACCTGGCCGCGCTGTCGCGCGCCGGGCGGGCGCCCGTGCCGTCGCTCGGGACGACGCTCCTCTCGCCGTTCGACTCGCTCCTCTGGCATCGCGAGCGTGTGGCGCGCCTGTTCGGGTTCGACTACCGGATCGAGGTCTACACGCCGGGGCCCAAGCGCGTGCACGGCTACTACACGCTGCCGATCCTCCATCATGGTCAGCTCATCGGCCGCCTCGACGCCAAGGCCCATCGCGCCGAGCGCCGCCTCGAGGTCCGTCACGTCCACTTCGAGCCGTGGTTCGCCGCCGCGGAGACGCCGCCTCGCGGGTGGGACCGCGTCGATCAGGACGAGGCGCTCGCCGGGCTCGGGGAGGCGATCGGCTCGCTCGCTGCCTTCCTGGACGCCGGCGAGGTGGAGATCAGCCGCGTGACGCCGCGGCGGTTGCGGGCGCCGCTGGCGAGGTCCATGCGCTAGCCTGTCCTCCCTCGCTCCGCAATCGAGTGGATTCCTGCTACCATCCAGGCACTCTAGGTTCCGAGAGGCGCGACCATGGACAAGCAAGGCAGCCAGCTCATCCGCGGGCTCGAGGGGGTCGTCGCCGCCGAGACGAGGCTCTGCGACCTCGACGGCACGCACGGGCGCCTCGCCTACGCCGGCTACGACATCGAGGACCTCGCCCGCCGCGCGACCTTCGAAGAAGTCTGCCACCTGCTCTGGTGGGGCGAGCTACCCACGGCGGCCCAGCTCGACAAGACGACCCTCGCGCTCATCGCGGCGAGGGCTATTCCAAAGGAGCTGATCCAGGCCTTCGGGCTCGTGCCGAAGGACACCGATCCGATGCGCGTGCTCCAGGCCGCCGTGGCCATGCTCGGCATGCGCGACCCCGACGCCACCGACAACTCGCGCGCGGCGAACCTCCGGAAGGCCGTGCGGCTCACGAGCCAGCTCGCGACGGCGATCTGCGCCCACCATCGCGTGCGGAGCGGGCAGGAGCCGGTCGCGCCCGCGGCGGACCTCTCCCACGCCGCCAACACCCTCTACATGCTGACGGGCAGGCGGCCGACGGCCGTGGTCGCGAAGGCGTTCGACGCGAGCCTGACGCTCTACGCCGAGCACGAGCTGAACGCCTCCACCTTCACGACGCGCGTGATCGTCTCGACCCAGTCCGACATGCACTCGGCGGTCGCGGGCGGCGTCGGCGCCCTCAAGGGCCCGCTCCACGGCGGCGCGGGCGAGGCCGTCATGCGGACGCTCATGGAGATCGGCGAGGTCAAGAACGTCGACGCCTTCACCCAGAAGGCCCTCGCGGAGAAGCGGCGGCTCATGGGCTTCGGCCACCGCGTCTACACCGCGGGCGACCCGCGCGCGGCGATCCTGCGCGGCATGGCCGAGGAGGCGTGTCGGCAGTCGGGCCAGTTCAAGTGGTACGAGATGGCGGTGAAGCTCCACGAGCGCGTGCACGCCGCGAAGACGCTGATCCCCAACGTCGATTTCTACTCGGCGCCGCTCTTCTATTCGCTCGGGATCCCCGTGGACCTCTTCACGCCGGTGATCGCGGCGGCGCGCATCGCCGGCTGGACGGCCAACATCGTCGAGCAGCACGACGACAACCGGCTCATCCGGCCGCGCGGCGACTACGTCGGCCCGACCCGCCGCGCCTTCGGCCCGCTGGACACGCGTGGCTAAGAGCCTCACGCGCAAGCTGATCGAGTCCCACCTGGTCGCGGGCAAGCCCGTCGCCGGCGAGGAGATCGCCCTCACGATCGACCAGATCCTGCTCACGGACACGAACGGCAACATGTCGTTCCTCCAGTTCGAGGCGATGGGACTCCCGCGCGTGATCCCGCGGCGTGTCGTCGCCTACATCGACCACAACGTCCAGCAGTTCGACTCGCGCAACACCGACGACCACCGCTACATGCAGACCGCGTCGCGCAAGTACGGCGCGGTCTTCTCCAAGCCGGGCAACGGGATCTGTCACCAGGTGCACATGGAGACGTTCGCCGTCCCGGGCCAGACGCTGCTGGGCTCGGACAGCCACACGCCGCTCTGCGGCGCGGCCGGCATGCTCGCGATCGGCGCCGGGAGCCTGGATGTGGCGGTGGCCATGGGCGGCGGCCCGTACTTCTTCCCGATGCCCCGGGTCGTGCGCGTCTGGCTCACCGGCGAGCTCCAGCCGTGGGTCACCGCCAAGGACGTCATCCTCGAGCTGCTCCGGCGCCTGTCCGTCAACGGCGGAACCGGCAAGATCTTCGAGTACGGCGGACCCGGCCTCGCGAGCCTGCTGGCCGCGCAGCGGATGACCATCGCCAACATGGGCGCCGAGCTCGGGCTGACGACGAGCGTCTTCCCGTCGGACGAGGTCACGCGCTCGTTCCTCACGCGGCTCGGTCGCGGCGGCGACTGGCGTGAGGCGGCGCCCGACGACGACGCGGAGTACGACGACCAGATCGAGCTGGATCTGCGGGCGCTCGGCCCGCTGGTGGCGCTGCCCGGCTCGCCCGACCGGGTGGTGCCGGTGGAGGAGGTCGCCGGGACCGCGGTCGAGCAGGTCATGGTCGGCTCGTGCACGAACGGCTCGTGGCACGACATGGCCTCGGTGACCGAGGTGCTGCGGGGCCAGCGGGTGCACCCCTCGGTCTCGTTCGTCCTCTTCCCGGGCAGCCATCGGATCCTCGAGACGATGGCCCGCGAGGGGCTCCTGACCGACCTCCTCGCGGCGGGAGTCACGGTGTCGGAGTCGACCTGCGGCTCGTGCGCCGGCATCGGCCACGTCCCCGCCGCCGGGTCCAAGAGCCTGCGGGCGTTCAACCGGAATTTCCCGGGACGGAGCGGCGTGAAGGGCGACGAGGTCTACCTCTGCTCGTCGGTCGTCGCCGCCGCCTCGGCGCTGACCGGCGTCATCACCGACCCGCGCACGCTGGGCGCCCAGGCGCCGGCGCGGCTGCCCGCCCGTTTCGCGGACTCGGTGGCGGGCTTCGTCGCGCCCGACGGCCAGGGCGAGGTCGTCCGCGGTCCCAACATCAAGACGGTGCCGCTCGGCGAGCCGGTCAGAGAGACGCTCGAGGCGCCCGCGCTGCTGAAGCTCGGCGACAAGGTCTCGACGGACGACATCTCGCCGGCGGGCGCCGCGGTGCTCGTCTTCCGCTCGAACGTCCCCGCGATCGCCGAGTTCTGCTTCAAGTACGTCGACCCCGAGTTCGTCTCCCGGGCAAAGACGGCCGGGTGCTCCGTCATCGTCGCCGGCGAGCTCTACGGCCAGGGCTCTTCGCGCGAGGTCGCGGCGATCGGCCCCATGCACCTCGGCGTCCGCGCGGTCCTCGCGAAGTCGTTCGCGCGCATCCACCGGGCGAACCTGATCAACTGGGGCGTCGTCCCGCTCACCTTCGACGATCCGGCGGCGTACGACGGCATCGAGCGCGACGACCCCCTGCGCCTGCCCGGGCTGCGCTCGGCGCTCGCGGCGGGTGAGCGCGTCAGCGTCGTGAACGGGCGGACGGGTGCCTCCTTCAGGGCGTCGTGCGTGCTGACGGCGCGCGAGCGCGACATCCTCCTGGCCGGCGGGCTCCTCGCCCACACACGGCGAGGCACGGCGTGAGTCAGCAGCGGATTCGCGCGGTCTACATGCGGGGGGGCACCAGCCGCTGCCTCGTGCTCCACGAGGGCGACCTCCCGCCGGCCGGACCCGAGCGCGACCGCATCCTCCTGGCGGCGCTCGGGAGCCCGGACCCGTACGGCCGCCAGCTCGACGGGCTCGGCGGCGGCATCTCGTCGCTCTCCAAGGCGTGCATCATCGGGCCCGCCACCCGCCCGGGCGCCGACGTCGACTACACCTTCGCGCAGGTGGACGTGAAGACGCCGGTCGTGGACTACAAGGGCAACTGCGGCAACTGCTCCTCGGCCGTCGGGCCCTTCGCGATCGACGAGCGGCTGGTGAAGGCGAGCGACGGCGAGACGCTCGTGCGCGTCCACAACACCAACACGAAGAAGCTGATCGTGGCCCACGTCCCGGTGACGGACGGCGAGGCAGCGGTCGCGGGCGACTTCGAGCTGGCGGGCGTGCCGGGACGCGGCGCGCGGATCGCGCTCGACTTCCTCGACCCGGGCGGCGCGGGCACGGGCCGGCTCCTGCCGACGGGCGCGCCGCGCGAGACGCTCGACGGCCTCGAGGCGTCGCTGGTGGACGCGACCAACCCCTTGGTCTTCGTCCGCGCCAAGGACGTGGGGCTCACCGGCACCGAGCCGCCGCACGCGATCGACGCCGACCGGACGCTCTCGGCGAGGCTCGAGGCGATCCGCATCGAGGCGGCGCGGCGCATGGGGATCCCGGGCAGCGCCGCCGTGCCCAAGGTCGCCGTGGTCGCGCCGCCCACGGCGTTCACCGCCCTCGACGGCGCGACCCACGACGCCCACGACGTCGACGTCGTCGCCCGCGTCATCTCGATGGGCCACTGCCACCGCGCGTTCGCGCTGACCGCGGCGATGTGCCTGGCCGTCGCCGCCCGGCTCGAAGGCACGGTCGTGCGCGAGTGCGCCGGGGCCGTGCGCGGCGACGTCAGGCTGGGCCATCCCTCGGGCGTGCTGCCGGTCGCGGCGCGCGTGGGGGCGCGCGAGGGCCGGGCTTGGGCCGAGAGCGTCACGGTCTACCGGACGGCGCGCCGGCTCATGGAAGGCTTCGTCCGCATCCCGTGAGCCGGCTGTACCTGACCGCCGCCCGGGACGAGCTGGCGCGGCGCCGCAGCCTCGTCCAGAAGGGCCAGGTCGTCGAGGCGTGGCCCGACCACACCGACGGCAACGCCCTCTGGATCGGCGGGGAGACGAAGACGCTCCTCGACGCGGTCGGTGACCCGCTCGCGACGGAGCTGGCGCTCCCCGCCGCGAGCCTGCCGGTCTACTACGGCCCGCAGCTCTCGGACCTCGAGTCGCTCCCGCGCGAGGAGTCGCTCAAGACGCGCGTGCTGTCGGCGCACGGGATCGCGGTGGCGTGGATCACGCTCGACCGCTTCGGCCAGCGCGCGTCGTACGCGCCCGCGTCGCCGGCCGACCCCGTCTTCCACCTGCGCCGCGTCGGCGGCGGCGCGGGCCACCTCTGGCGGCTGTTCAGGACGCGCGACGAGGCGGTCGCCTACATGCGAGAGGCGTACGGGGCCGACTCCGAGGGCGCCGAGTGGGCGCGCGCCCTCGCCGTGGCCGACTTCGAGGAGCTGCTGAAGCGCTACGCCGAGCGGGCCTGACGGATCTCGTCGAGGACCGGCAGGATGTACGTGCGGAACTGCGCGGGGTGCTCGCTCATCGGAAAGTGACCGATCTGCGCCATCACCGTCACGCGCGCGCCCTTGATCTTCTGCGCCGTGCGCCGCGTGTCCTCGGGCGTGCAGGAGAAGTCGTACTCGCCGGTCAGGAGGTAGAGCGGGCACGCCGACGTATCGATCTGCGAGACGCGATCTCGAAAATCTCCGTCGGCCCGATAGAAGAACAGGTCGCCCTTGAAGACGCCCGGTCCCCCCTGCATGTACATCCAGAGGGTGTCCCAGCGGGTCTCGCTCGGGCTCTGCGGGGCGATGAGCCCCGACATGAGGGCGCCGCACACCTCGCCGCCGTGGACGTCGGGCCGGTGGAGCCAGCCCGTGTCGTCGTACCAGGGCGCCTGGTAGTCCGCAGACTCGAGACCCACGAGCGCGCGGAACGTCTTCGCGTGCAGGCGCGCCAGCTCGAGGACGATCTTGCCGCCGATCGAGCAGCCGAGCACGACGGGACGCTCGAGGCCGAGCGCCTCGATGAACGCCCGGACGAGCTCGATGTAGCCGGGCGTCGTGAGCCGGTACTCCTCGTCCTGCCAGCCCGCGGGCGGCAGCGACTTGCCGTGCCACGGCAGGTCGAAGGCGAGCACGCGGTAGTAGCGCGTAACGGCGTCGTCGTTCATCAGGTGGCGGAACTGCCGGCCGTCGGCGCCGGCGGTGTGCAGGCACACGAGCGGGATCCCCTGGCCCGCCTCCTCGAAGTAGACCCTGTGCGGACGCCCGCCGGCGACGAGCCTCACGTAGCGTCCGACGATCGGCTCGAGGTCGGCCACTCACGCCCGCCCGCGCGGCGCCGCCAGCAGGTCCTTGATGAACCGGAGGTTCTGCATGAGCGGCCGCAGGTCGCCCTCGACCCTGGCGTGGCCCGCCTTCGTCATGGCGAAGAGGTCGTGGTAGCCGGGCACGGGCACGGGCTCCCAGAACCGCCGCCACGCGTCCAGCGGGGCGCGCACGGCGAAGGACCACTCACGCATGAGGAAGGGCCCGCGCTCGACCCGCTCGACGCGGCCCTCGTGCACGGTGACGAGCCACGCGGACTCGCCGACCTCCACGAGGAACGTGGTGTTACAGTAGCGTCCGCGCCGGACGAGCGACGCGTCGCCGTTCACCAAGGCCGGCAGCGCCTGGAACACGCCCGGCATGATACTCCATGAGCATCGCGCTCGACACCACCGCCACGCGGGACCGCACGGACCGGCTCTACCGGGCCGTGCGCGCCGTCGCGCGCTTCTGGCTCTGGTTCTTCTTCAAGGCCGTGGACGTGCGTCATCCGGAACGCGTGCCCGAGTGGGGCCCCGTGCTCCTCTGCATCAACCACCCGAACAACTTCATCGACTCGCTGCTGGTCGGCTCGGCCCTCGGCCGCAAGGTCCACTACCTCGCGACCGCGGCGCTGTTCCGGAACCGGATCGTCGGGCGCTTCCTCGCGGCGTGCGGCGCGATCCCGGTGTACCGGAAGGAGGACGACCCCGCCGCGGGCGGCGCCGGCCTCCCGGACCTGGGGCCCGGGGCGGAGCGGAACGCGGGGACGTTCGCGGCCTGCCGCGAGGCCTTCGAGCGCGGCCGCGTCGTCGCCATCTACCCCGAGGGCACGACCCACGCGGAGGCGCGGGTCGTGCGGATCAAGACGGGTGCGGCGCGCATGGCGCTCGCATACGACGCCGAGCGCCCCGGCGCGCTCCGCGTCGTGCCGGTGGGGCTCAGCTTCGAGGCGCGCAAGTCGTTCCGCGGGCGCGTGCTCGTCTCGTTCGGCCCGCCCGTCCCGGTCACGCCCTACCTCGCCGCCTACCGCGCGGACGCGGCCAAAGGGGTCGAGGCGCTCACGACGGCGATCCAGTGGGCGATGGAGGCCGAGGTCGTCCACGTCGAGCGGATCGAGGCGAGCGACCTCGTCCGCGCCGTCGAGGAGCTCTACCGGGGCGACCTCGTGCGCGAGCTCATGGAAGCGCGCGGGCTCGCGCCGGACCGCATCGATCTCGTGCGCCTGTCGCGCGCGATCGTGGACGCGGTGAATCACTTCAGGGCGCGCGACCCGGAGCGCGTCGAGCGGCTCTGGCAGCGGATCCAGAGTTACCGCGCGCTGCTCGCCGAGTACCGGGTGAAGGACGAGGCGGTGCACGCGCGCCTCCGGCACCCGGGACCCCGCCACCGGATCCGCCGGGGCTGGGAGGCCCTCGTCGGCTTCCCGCTCTTCGTCTACGGTGCCTGCGTGAACGCCGCCGTCTACTGGCTGCCGCGCTGGGTCGCCCGCCGCATGTCGCGCAAGGAGACCGACTACGCGACCTGGCGCTTTCTCGCCTCGATCGTCGCCTACCCGCTCTTCTGGGGTCTCGAGACCTGGATCGTCTGGCGCGTCGCGGGCGCCTCCTGGGCGGCGGCCTTTGCCGTCTCGCTGCCGCTCTCGGGCGTTCTCGCGTACCGCTACTGGGTGGGGGCGGGCCGCCTCCTGAGCCGGCTGCGCTTCGCGTCGCTCGCGCTCACGCGCGAGCACGCGGCCCGGCGGCTCGTCGTCGAGCGGCAGGAGATCCTCGCCGAGCTCGAGCGCGCCAAGACCGACTACCTGAGCGCGACGAAAGGGAGCTCCTTTTGAGCCTCCATCGACTCGAAGAGATGTCCACGCCGGCGCTCGACGCGCTCGATCGGGCACGCACGGTGATCATCCTGACCGTGAGCCCGCTCGAGACGCACGGCCCGCACCTGCCCGTCGGCGTCGACGCGATCGCGGCGCGGCACTTCGCCGAGCGCGTCGCCGAGCGGCTCGTGGCCGCCCGCCCGGGCTGGAGCGCCGTGCTCGCGCCCACGCTCCACCTGGGCTCGTTCACCTTCCACTCGGTCGGCACCGTCGGGGTGCGGCAGCGCGTCGTGCGCGACGCGGTGCTGGACTACGGCGACGCGCTCGGTCGCGCCGGCTTCCGCTACATCCTGGTCGCCAACGGCCACGGCGGCCCCGGCCACCTGGTAGCACTCGAGGAGGCCGCCGCGACCGTCTCGCGCCGCCACCGGATCACGATGGCGTCGTTCACGGGGCGGCTCGCGTGGGACTTCCTGCGCGGCCGCTACCTCGACAAGATCGAGGCCGCGCTCGGCCGGGCGCTGACCGACGAGGAGCGCCGCGCCTTCGCCGAGGACGCGCACGGCGGCTGGTGGGAGACGTCGCTGATGCTGATGCTCCGGCCGGACCTCGTGGACGACGTCTACCGCACGCTTCCGCCGGCGCGCTACTCGTGGCCCGAGCGAGCGGTGCCGAACTACCCGCTCCGCAACGGCGGGCAGGGCTACGTCGGCCACCCGGCGCTCGCCGACCCCGCCTTCGCGAGGGCGACGTCGGAGGTCCTGCTCGGGGAGACGATGGAGCTCGTGGAGGGCCTGCTCGACGGACGCATCACGCCGTCGGAGGAGCACTCGCCCTTCTTCGCGGTGCCCTTCTTCCGCACCGACTTCTGGCCGGTGGCGACCGCGGCGATGACGCTCGCCGCCCTCGGCACGCTGGTGCTGCTCTGGAGGAAGAGGGACCGGTGATCGCGCTCGAGGCGAAGGACGGCGTTGCCTGGCTCCGGCTCGACCGCCCGGAGGCGCTCAACGCGCTCAACGGCGCCCTCACCTTGGCACTCGAGGAGGCGCTCGAGCGCGTCGCGGCGCTCCCCGACCTGCGTGTCCTCGTCGTCGCCGGGCGCGGCCGCGCCTTCTGCGCCGGCAACGACATCGCCGAGATGGCCGGCCTCACGGGCGAAGCCGCCGAGGCGCTCACGACTCGCCAGGCCCGGCTCATGGACCGGTTCGCGCGGCTCCCCCAGGTGACGATCGCCGCGATCGACGGCCATGCACTCGGCGGCGGCCTCATGCTGGCCGTGGCGCAAGATCTAAGAGTCGCGTCCGACCGGGCGCGCTTCGGCCTCCCCGAGGTCACGCTCGGCTTCAACCCCGGTTACGGCATCGCGCGGCTGCTCGATGTCGTGCCCGGCGGCTTCGCGCGCGAGCTCCTGTTGACGGGCCGCACGGTCCACGCGAGCGAGGCGCTGCGGATGGGGCTCGTCAACCGCGTGGTCGCGCCGGCCACGCTCGAGGCGACGGTGGCCGCGCTGGCGTCGGACGTCGCGCGCTCGCCCCGCGCCGGCCTCGCGGCGACGAAGGAGATCGTGGCGGCGATCCGGAGGGGCGAGCGGGGGCGTGAGCCCGAGGCCTACGGCGCGGCGCTCCGGACGAGCCCCGAGGCGCGCGCGCGCATCCGGGCCTTCGTCGAGCGGAAGCGGCCGTAGCCCGGAGACCGGTCAGGGCCGGTCGCGGTGCATGTCCTGGTCGGCGTCGCGCAGCATCTCGCCCGCCGAATCGGGGGGCAGCGCGCTGTAGGCGACGCCGACGCTCACGCTGATCGGCGTCGGGATTCCGCGCTTCTCGGCGAGCGCGGCAATCTTCTCGCGCACGCGGCCGACCACGGTGGCCGCGTCGCTCTGGCCGGCGAAGGGGCAGAACACCGCGAACTCGTCGCCCCCGTAGCGCGCGAGGAGGTCCGTCGTGCGCGTCGCCTCGACGAGCGCGTCGGCCACGCAGCGGAGCACGTGGTCGCCGACTCCGTAGCCGTGACTGTCGTTGATCGCCTTGAGCTGCGCCACGTCGACCATGAGCAGCAGCGCGCCGGTCCCTCGCCGGCGCGCGATGGCCGCCAGGCGGCGGTACTGGTCGTGGAACGTGCGGCGACCCATGAGGCCGGTGACCGGGTCGGGCGCGTAGCGGGAGAGTCGGCGGTCGGTCTCGTGGAGCCGCCCCGCCAGCATCCGGAGCATCGCCACCGCGAGCTCGGTCGAGCTCTGCAGCGCGCGCAGGAAATCGCCCCGCGGGAGGACGAGGCAGTGCGTCCGCTCGATCGCCACGACGGACGCCGACCGCGCCTGGTTCCGTAGCACGCCGAGCTCGCCGAACACCTCCCCTTCGCCGAGCTCGCCGAGGATCACCTCCACCGGACTGTCGGGCGTCAGCTCGAGGATGCGCACGCGCCCCGCGAGGATGACGAAGAGGAGGTCGGGCGGGTCGTTCTCCTGGATGATCACGTGGCCCGCCGGGAAGACCTGCTCCGCCGCCCGCTCGGCCAAGAGCTCGCGCTGCTCCGGGGCGAGCGGTCGCAAGAGCGGCACGGCCGCGAGCAGGATCGAGTAGCGCGCGTGGGCGTCGCCTCGGCCGGAGCGTGCGCCGGCGGCCGCCGTCTCCGCGGCCAGGCGCGCGACGTCCGCCACGTCCATGGTCAGCAGCGTGCGCGCGAGCCACGCGCGGACGCGCGCGCGGAGCATCGGCGGGCTGAAGGGCTTCGCGAGGTAGTCGCCGGAGGGCGCCTCGCCTCGGTAGATCGCGTCCGACGTGAACGAGTCGTCGGCCAGCACGACGATGGGGAGGGTCGGCCGGCCCAGACGCTCGCGGAGCGCCTCGAGCGCCGCGTCGCCGTTCGCCCCCAGGAGCTCGCGGTCCACGATCGCGAGGTCCGGCTGGAGCTCGGGGCCGCGCTGGAGCGCGCTGCGCATGTCGTGCAGGCGCAGGAGCACGAGCCCGTCCTCGGCCAGCACCTCCTCGATCGCCGTGACGTCGCCCTCGTTCGTGCTCACGACGAGCACGCGGCCGCCCGCGATCTGGCGGTGCCGGAACGCCGAGGACTCGGCCACGGCGGGCGCGGCGGCGCCGCCCCGGATCTCGAGCTCGAGCCCCTCGCGCGCCGCGAGCACCTCGAGCCGCCCGCCGCGCTCCGCCGCGCGGGCGCGGGCCATCGTCTCCATGTCCTCGATCGCCGGGTCGTCGTGGGTGGGGTCGTGGTGGAAGAGGACGAGGCGCGTCACCTCGGCGGCGAGGGCGACGTCGACGGCATAGTCGACGGAGGCGTGTCCCCAGCCGACCTTGCCCCGGTACTCCTTCTCGGTGTACTGCGCGTCGTGGATGACGAGGTCCGCGCCGCGCATGAACGCGATGTGGCGCTCGTCGCCGGGGTGCTGCGAGACGGGCCCCGACGAGCTCCAGAAGGGCTCGTGGTCGGTCACGTACGCGAGCGTGGCGCCGCCGCACGACATGCGGTAGCCGATCGTCGGCGCGGTGTGGTTCAGGTACTGCGTCTCGACGAGCACGTCGCCCACGCGGAAGAACCCCTCGTCGAGCTCCGTGAAGTGGATGCGGCTCCTGAGCTCCCGGAGCTTCACCGGGAAGTACGAGTACTCCATCTGCCCGGCCATCGCCTCCTCGAGGCTCCGCTGGAAGCCAAGCGGCGCGTAGATGTTCAGCTCGGCGCCGGGCTGGAACGCGGGGACGAAGAACGGGAAGCCTTGGATGTGGTCCCAGTGCGTGTGGCCGATGAAGAGGTGGAGCCGGATCGGTGGCGACAGGGTCCGCGAGAGATGCAGGCCGAGCTCGCGCGCGCCCGTGCCGCAGTCGAGAACGATCACGGTGCCGTCGGAGGCCCGGACCTCGACACAGGAGGTGTTGCCGCCGTACACGGCCGTCTTCGGCCCGGGCGCGGCGATCGACCCACGAGTACCCCAGAAGCGTACGTGCATGTCGAGCGCTCCTATCATATCCCGAGTCACGGGAGGGCGTGCCATCCTGCTGCGCGTGTCTTGAAACTCGGACGGCAACGCGCGCAGCCGTCGTTCGTCAGATGGGCGACGGCGGTGAGCCATGAACACGACGATCCGCGCCCTCGCCCTCGTGCTGCTCGTGTGCGGCGGCGCCGCGCCGACCGCGGACGTCCGGACCGGCCTCGACGCCGGGCGGGCGGGCGGGCGCCGCCCCGCCCGGCCCCTCGGGCCCCCGCACACGGTCGCCGCGTCGACGATCCGAGTGCACGACGGCGACACCTTCTACACCGGCGCGGAGACGATCCGCCTGCGGGGTATCGACACGCCCGAGCTCGGGCGGCCCGGCGCGCGCGCGGCGGCCATCCGCCTCACCGAGCTGCTCCGCGAGGGGCCGGTCACCATCGTGCCGCGGGCCGAGGACGTCTACGGGCGCACCGTCGCCGACGTGTACGTCGGCGGCCGGAACGTCGCCGACGTCCTGCGCCGCGAGGGCTTCGGCAAGCTCGGCGGCCGCTGAGCACGGCCGGCGCGTTGCCTCTAGCCGCGGGCCGCCCCCACGCATTAGAATGCGCGCGTCGCTCAGCCCAACGGGAGGTCCACGATGATCACCACTCGGCGGCACTTCGTGAAGCTCGTCGGCGGCGCCGCGGTCGCGGCGGGCGCCGATCTCGACGCAGGCCCGACCCGCGCCCAGGCGGCACCGGTGAAGCTCGGCGTCCTCGCCATCCGCGCGGGCATCGCCGCGCCCGTGGGGACCGCCGGCCTCCGCGGC
>QHSZ01000288.1 GCA_003220595.1 Candidatus Rokuibacteriota bacterium
CGGCGAGTGAAGGTGTGCGCGCGCGCCGGCGAGCGCGGCCACGGCCGCGCCCGCTTCCAGTCCCCAGCGGACGAGGACGCGCCCCGCCAGGTAGGCGCCGATCGCGACGCCGTCGGCGATCGGGTGGAACCGGCTGCGCCGGCCAGCGCGCGCGATCGTCGTCACCGGCACCTCCCGCACGGGCCAGCCGCGGAGCCCGGCCGCGACGAGCGCCTCCGTCTCGAACACGAAGCCGCCGCGGCGCGGGCGGACATCGTCGAAGAACGCCAGCGGATAGGCTCGGAACCCCGACTGCGTGTCCTCGAGCGCGAGCCCGCTCGCCCAGTTGACGAAGAACCCGGCGACGCGGATCGCGTTCAGCCGATCCGCCGCGAGCAGGCGCGGGTCGCGGAGTCGCCCGCCGATCACCAGCGCGCCCGGCGTGCTGCGCGCGGCGGCGAGCACCGCGGCGAGGTCGCCCGGGTCGTGCTGACCGTCGCCGTCGAGGGTGACCACCAGCGAGGCGCCGCGGCTGCGCGCCGCCGCGATGCCGGTGCGGATCGCCTGGCCCTTGCCGAGACGCCGCGGGTGGCGCACGACCTCGGCGCCCGAGGCCCGGGCGATCGCGGCACTCGCGTCGCGCGAGCCATCGTCCACGACGAGCACGGCCCCGTGGGCGCGCGCCGCCCGGACGACGCGACCGATCGTCGCGGCTTCGTCGAAGACGGGAATCACGATGAGAGCGTTCATGGCCGCCGGACGATCATCGCGACGTGCGTGCCGCCCCGGGCGACGGCGTGGACGAGGGCGGGGCCGCTCGCGGCAGCGCCCAGCGCCGCCGCGGCGACGGCGAGCGGGCCCGCGCCCGCGTGGCGCCCGACGCGCGTGGCGAGCGAGGTACGCGGCGGCCGGTGGGGGGCCAGCGCCGCCTCGAGCAGCGCCTCCTCCCAGCGGTTGCGCTGGCCGTCATCGCTCGCCGAGGTGAACACGTGCCCGATGTCCCCGGTGCCGAGACCGGCCTGCTCGAGTGCGGCGCCGATCGCGCGCGACGTCGCGCGCCGCCCGACGCCCCCGACGCGGGCCGGCAGCGCGCGCGAGGCCGCGCCCGCCAGCTCGCCGAGCACCCGCGCGCCCCGCGCCCGCGCGGCGTCCTCGGCCTCGAGCACGACGAAGGCCGCGCCCTCGCCGCGGAGCTCGTCGCCGGCGCCCATCGCGCCGAGGACCTCGTCCACGAGCGGGTCGAGCTCGTCCACCCCGCCCGCGAGCGCCGCCTCGAGCCGGCCCGCGCGGATCAGGCTCGCGGCGCGGGCGACGGCCAGATCGCCCGCGACCGTCGGCGCGTTCAGCGTGAGCGAGAGTTCGCGCGCCCCGACGGCGATCGTCGCGGTGGCCGCCATCGCGTTCATCACCGTGTTGGGGAAGAGGAGCGCGGACAGCCCCTGCGGCCCGCGGCGCAGGTAGCCGTCCACGAAGGTGAGCGTGGAGGCGAGGTCGCCGAACTCGGTCCCCAGGATCATCCCGAGGCCGTCGGCGCCCGCGCGTCCGGCGTCGGCGAGCGCGAGCCGGCCGGCCGCGACCGCCAGCTGACACACCCGCGAGAGCCGTCGCGCCTCGTCTCCCGCGATGAGTGAGGCCAGGGCGTCGGCCGCCACGCGCGAGCCGCCTCTGGGGGCGTGCCCGCGCAGCGCGGCGGCGAGCTCCCCCCGCCCTCCGGCGACGCCGGGCGTGACGACACCGACGCCGGTCAGGACGACGCGCATCATCGCTCCGCCCGCCCGAAGAGCAGGGTGACGTTCTGGCCGCCGAAGCCGAACGAGTTCGAGATCGCGAACTCGACGGCAGCCTCGCGCGCGACGCGCGGCACGCAGTCGAAGGCAACCTCGGGATCCGGCGTCGTGTGGTTGGCCGTCGGCGGGATCACCTCGTGGCCGAGCGCCTGCACCGTCGCCACCGCCTCGAGCGCGCCCGCGGCCGCCATCGTGTGGCCGATCATGGACTTGGTCGAGCTGACGAGCAGGCGCCCCTCGCCGAACACCTCGCGCAGCGCGCGCGCCTCGATCCGGTCGTTCTGCGGCGTCGCCGTGCCGTGCGCGTTCGCGTACCCGACGGCGCCCGGCGCCAAGCGCCCGCGCTCGAGCGCCGCGCGCATCGCCCGCACCATTCCCTCCCCCGCCGGGTGGGGCGAGGTGACGTGGAAGGCGTCGGTCGTCATCCCGTAACCGCAGAGCTCGGCGTAGACGCGGGCGCCGCGCGCGCGGGCGCGCGCGCCGTCCTCGAGCACGACGAACGCGGCGCCCTCGCCGATGGACATGCCGCGCCGGTCGCGATCGAACGGACGGCACGGCTCGGGGTCGAGGAGCCTGAGGGCGTTGAAGCCCATGAAGCAGATGCGCGTGAGCGCGTCCACGCCGCCCGCGAGCGCGACGGGGGCCTCCCTGGCCGCGATCAGGTCGGCCGCGATGGCCAGCGACGCCGCACCGGAGCTGCACGCGGTGACGAGCGTCTCGCGCGGCCCCCCGAGCCCGAGAGCGCTCCCGAGGACGGCCGCGTGCGACAGGGGCAGCGTCGAGCGGAGCTCGCGCGTGTGCTTCGGCCGCTCGCCCGCGAAGCGCGACCAGTACCACCCCTCGGCCTCGAGCATCCCACCCCCGACGGCGCCGACGATCAGCGCGGCCTCGGCGCGCTCCTCCCGCCCGAGCCCGGCGTCGGCGAGCGCCTCGCGGGCGGCGGCGAGGGCGAGCCGGTCGGCCCGCGAGCGCCGCGGCGAGCCGGCGATCCGCTCGGGCACCTCGGCCGCGATCCGGCAGCGAAAGCCCTCCGTCGCGATGAGCGTCACCGGCCGGATTGCGCAGGCGCCGGCGACGAGGCCGTTCCAGTACGCCTTCACGCCCGCGCCGAACGGACTCATGACGCCGAGGCCGCTGACGACGACGGACGTCACGCGCTCGCCACCCGCGAGACGATGTACCGGCAGAGCGCGTCGAAGCACGCGAAGTGCTCGGTGAGGTCCTCGGACTCGTCGATCACGATGCCGAAACGCTCTTCGATGGCGATCGAGAGCTCGATGAAGTCGAGCGAGTCGAGGCCGATCGAGCCCTCGACGCCCTTGGGCAGCGGCGTCTCCATGGTGGTCTCGCTCGCCCGCCTCGGGTCGAACTTGAGCCGCGTCGCCAGGATCGTCTTCAGCTCGTCGAGCACTTCCTTGGGTTCCATCACCCTCCTAGTGTGCCTCAAGCGCGAGCCCTGCGCGCCGGCCTCGCCACTCCCCGGTGAGGGTCAGGACGCCCGCCCGGCCAGCGGCGCGGGCGAGCGCCAGCGCGACGAGCGGCCCGGCGGCGAGCGCTTCACCGCCCCGTGCCCGGGCGAGCGCCTCGAGCTCCGCAGGCGCGCGAGACGGCTGGAGCGACGTCGCCGCGTCGGACGAAACCAGGAGGGCGCACGCCGCCGTCTCGACGAGCGGCCGCCCAGCGAGCCAGCGCGCGCGCGTCCAGAGCGCCTCGCACTCGGCGAAGGTCTCGACCGCGAGCACGAGCGCTCGCCGGCTCCGGCCGGCCGCGAGCAGGCGCGCCGCCTGCCAGAGCGCGTCCAGAGTCGCCGTGGCCCCGCCGATCAGGATCGAGTACGCGCCCGTCAGCCCGAACTCGATCGCCACCTCGCCCGGCACCGCGCTCGGCGCCGTGTAGGGGAAGTGCAGCGCCCCGCCCGTGCCGGTCTCGCCGGCGGCGAACTCGACGTTCGACGCGCCGTACCCGCCGGCCGTCACGTACAGCAGCGCCGTGTCGCTTCCCCGCAGCGTCGCGCGCGCGAGCCCCGCGTCGCGCAGCAGCGCCTCGACGGCGGCGACACCGAGGAGGCACTCGCGCGTCGCGCGCCTGAAGCGCTCCCCCGCGAGCGCCGGGCGCGCCAGCGTGACGACCCGGCGCCCGCGCGCCGCCGCGCGGGCATCGGCGGGGAGCGCGGCCGCACCCTCGCCCCAGCCCGTCAGGAGGCCGACACCGGCGACGGCCGCGCCCCTCACCCGCCCCCTCCTTCCAGGACCAGCGCGGCGT
>QHSZ01000035.1 GCA_003220595.1 Candidatus Rokuibacteriota bacterium
CGACCTCCTCGATGGTCCGGCCACTGGTCTTCGCCTGGATGGCGATCGTCGAGCGCAGGCGGTCGGTGTCGAACGGACCGGGGAGCAGGTTGTTGATCGTGACGTTGTGGCCGACGGTCTTGCGCGCGAGCCCGGCGACGAAGCCCGTGAGCCCGGTGCGCGCGCCGTTCGAGAGCCCGAGGATGTCGATGGGGTGTTTCACCGCGCTCGAGGTGATGTTGACGATCCGGCCGAAGCGGCGGGCGATCATCCGGTCGACGGTCGCCTTGATCATGAGAATGGGCGTGATCATGTTCGCGTCGACCGCCCTGATCCAGGTGTCCCGGTCCCAGTCGCGGAAGTCGCCCGGCGGCGGACCGCCCGCGTTGTTGACGAGGATGTCGGGCTCGGGGCAGGCGGCGAGCACCGCGGCGCGCCCCGTCTCGGTCGTCACGTCGCCCGCGACCGCGGTCACGCGCACGCCGGTGGCGTCGCGGATCTCCTTCGCCGCCGCCTCGAGGACGTCCTTGGTGCGAGCGATCATCGTGATGTCGACGCCCTCGCGGGCGAGCGACAGGGCGCACGCCTTGCCGAGTCCCTTCGACGCCGCGCACACGATCGCGTGGCGCCCCCTGATTCCCATGTCCATGGAGCGCTTCTCCTCAGGCCACGAGCCCGGACGCGGCGAGCGCCCGCTTGATCGCCGTGCGCTCGGCCGCGCTGACCGGCGTCAGCGGCGGGCGCACGTGCGCCGCGGGGATGCGCCCGAGCAGCACGAGCGCCTCCTTCATGCGGTTGTGCATGTCCACGAACGGGGGCGCGTAGAAGACCCGCACGAGCGGGTCCAGCCGGTCGTTGATCCGGCGCGCGCCGTCGAGGTCGCCCTTCTGGCAGGCCTCGAACAGCTCGGCCTGGAGGTCGGCGGCGACGCTGCCCATGCCCGAGATCGCCCCGTCGGCGCCGAGCACGAACGTCGCCATGAGCGACAGCGTGAACGACGAGAGCATCGCGACGGGACGGCCCGTGGCGCGGAGCGCGCGTAGATTCTGCTCGAACGCGACGATGTCGTTCGACCAGTCCTTCACCGCGGCCACCTGCGGGATCTCGGCGAGCCGGGCGAGCGTCTCGGGCGCGTACCCGATGCCGGAGGCCGGCGGGTACTCGAAGACAACGATCGGCAGGCCCGCCTTGTCGGCGATCTCCCCGACGTGGCGCAGGACCATGTCGGGCTTCTCCCGGGCGCCCCACATGAAGAGCGTCGGCGGGAAGACGAGGACGCCGGTCGCGCCCGCGGCCCGGGCGTCGCGGGCCAGCTCGACCGCCTCGGCCGTGCCGTCGGCGTAGACGCCCGCGACGACGGGGCACCGCGAGCCGACTTCGTCCAGCGCGATCACGAGGGCGCGCGTGCGCTCCTCGCGCGAGAGCGACGAGACCTCGGCGGCGTGGCCGTTGGCGACGATCCCGGTGACGCCGCGCGTGTCCGCGAGCCCGCGGAGGTGCCGTCGGTACGCGGCCTCGTCGATCGAGAGGTCGGCCTTGAAGGGTAGGATGTTCGCCGGCATGACGCCCGAGAACTTCACCATGTCGATACCTCGTCCGTGATGGCCTGGGTGGAGACCGCGCGATCGTACGCCCGTCCGATGATATCAGGAGTCGTGTGCTGGATCTCGGGCCAGCGGGTGGCCACGCCGTCCGCGAGCATCTAAGTTGAACATGGGGGCCCCGACGGGCTCCTAGCGGAGCGCTGGGCCCGAGCGCACGTGGGCGGCCTCGGCGAGGCGGGGGAGAATCTCGCGGGCGATGAGCTCGACCTGCGCGGGCTCGTAGCGGTACGGGATCAGGATGAGGCGGTCCACCCCCGTCGCCGCGTGGGCAGAGAGCTGGGCCACGCACTCCTCGACGCTCCCGCGGATGGCGTGCTCGATCGTGGATTCGCTCCACGCGGCCACGTCCCACTCGGTCTCGAGCCACCGACGCAGCGGCGCCTCGGTCTCGGCGCGCGAGCGCCCGACGTAGATCGCGAGCTGGTTCGTGCCGGTGAGCGCCTTCGGGTCGCGCCCCGCCTCGTGGGCGAAGCCCACGATCTTCGCCCACGCGCTCCGGTAGCTCTCGGCCGTGTAGAAGTACGTGAGCCAGCCGTCGCCCTTCGTCGCGACGCGCTTCAGGACCGCGTCCACGTAGCCGCCGATCAGGATCGGCGGGCGAGGCCGCTGGACGGTGCGGGGGCGCATCACCGCCTCGCGCAGGTTGAACTCGTCCGCCTGGAACGTCACGCGGTCCTCGGTCCAGAGCCGGGTGAGGATCTCGAGGTTCCGCTCGAAGAGCCGGCCGCGCTGCTTGAAGGGGACCCCCACGGCGTCGAACTCGCGCGCGTACCAGCCCGCGGCGACGCCGAGGATGAGACGGCCCTTCGAGACGACGTCGAGCGTCCCGAGCGCCTTCGCGGCGACGGTCGGGTTCCGGAGCGGCAGCACCATGACGCCGGTGCCGAGCTTGATCCTGGTGGTCCGCGCCGCGATCGCCGTGAGGATGCCGACGGCGTCGAGGATCGGGAAGGCGGGCTCGACGCCGAGGATCACGTGGTCCCACGCCCAGAGCGACTCGAAGCCGAGCGCCTCGGCGCGCTCGGCGTAGGCGAGGATCCCGTCGACGTCCGGCGTCTCGGCCGGACCGACGAAGTTCTTGAGCGCGAGCCCCCACTGGGTCATGTCACCGCGCGTCCCGCGGCCCGGCGCCGCCACCCAGCCCCGCCATCAGCCGAGGAACCGCCGCTCGGGATCGAGCGCGCGCAGCATCTCGAGCTCGTCCGCCGCCGGCGGCGCGGTCGTCTCGAGCGTCGGCGCGAGGCCGAGCTCGAAGCCCGTGTTCGCGCGGATGGTCTCGACCGTCTCGCCGGCGTGGACGGCCTCGATGAGCATGCGCTTCGTCTCCGGGTCGAAGCCCAGGAGGCCCAGCGTCGTGACGACGCGCGAGACGCCGCCGAAGAGGAGGCCCGCGGCGCGGCGGGAGCCGTCGCCCCGGAGCCACGCCGGGCTCGTGACGAACTCGACGCGGGGAACGAAGCGCCGCTTCTCGTGCGCGGTGACGATGATGACCTCGCGGCAGAGCGAGGCGATGTCGTTGGCGCCGCCGGTCCCCGGCAGGCGCACCTTCGGCTTCCAGTAGTCGCCGATCGCGGTCGTGTTGATGTTCCCGTACTGGTCGATCTGCGCCCCGCCCATGAACCCGACGTCCACGAAGCCGCGCTGGGCGAAGAGGAAGGCGTCGGTGATGCCGGGCAGCATCTGCGCGCGCCGGCCCGCGCGCATCTCGTTGGTCGAGATCGGGAGCCGTCCCGGCGCGATCTCGGGGCCGATGATCCCGCCCTCGATCACCAGCGTGAGGCGGGGCGCGTGCCGCTGCTTGGCGAGCGCCGCGGCGAGCAGCGGGACCCCGACGCCCGCGAACACGGTCGTGTCGTCGCGGAGCTGGCGCGAGGCCATGACCGCCAGGAGCTCGGCGGCGTTGCAGAGAGTGCTCACGCGCTCGCCGTCAGCTCGCGCGCGCGCCGGGTCTGACGCGCCAGGCGCTCACCGCCGAAGAGGTCGAGGTAGTCGGCGAAGGTCGGCGGCCCGTACGCGTAGCGCTCCAGATAGTCGGCGACCGCCGTGGGGCCCGCGGCGTCGATCGCGGCCGTGTACTCGCCGAAGTGGTCGAAGTCCGCCTCGTAGAGGCCGTAGCACTCGTGGGGGAACGCGCCGAACGGCACGTGGACGAGCGCGTCCACCAGGAAGCCCGGGATGACGGTGCGGTCGGGGTGCCGCCGCGTCGCGTCGTCGGTGACGATCTCCTCGGTCGTGACGAGGACGGTCGTGGCCGCCCGGGCGATGTCGGCGTCCATGTGCGGATAGCCGTCGATCTGGCAGTTGCCGAACATGTCGGCGCGGTGAACGTGGAGGACCGCGACGTCGGGGAACAGCGCGGGTACCGCCGCGAGCGTCTCGCCCGTGTAGGGGTCCTGGAGGGTTTTCATCCCGCCGACCGTCATGAGATCGGAGCCGAGCATCGTGAGCGCAGGGAGGAAGGGCACGCCCATCGCGCCCGCGCGGAAGCGCAGGCCGAGCGCCAGGTGACTCCATTCCTCGAGGGCGACACGGCCCGACTCGACGTAGTGGCGCATGACCTTCGACACGCCCCACGGGAGCCCGATGGACATCCACGCGGTGACGATCCGCTCCACGGCGCCCGCGACCATCAGGAACTCACCCTCCGTGCACGTGAGGTTGCGCGCCAGCGTGAGGCCGCGCCGCCGCTGGCGGAGCAGCTCGCGCACGAGCGCCAGCGGCGTGCGCGAGAAGAGGCAGCCGCCGACCGCGACGTAGTCGCCGTCCTTCACGCGCGCGACCGCGTCCTCGAGGGTCGTCAGCTTCGCGCCCGCCGACTTCGCCTTCGCCTCGATCCGCCGGCGGGCGGCGACGAAGTCGTACTCGCGCGGGTTCAGGTGAGCACCTCCCAGCGCGCCTGGTGACGGTCGAGCTCGCGGCGCGTCCGCTCGTCCATCGGGTGCTCGCGCTCCGGGACCTCGACGTGTTTCGACTCGCCGCAGAGCGCGGTCGTGAAGTAGCGCTGGCCCGTGTCGTTCGCCATCGTGACGACCGAGGCGAGCGCCGGCCGGCGGCGGGCGAGCTTCAGCGCGGCGGCGACGTTGCAGCCCGTCGAGATGCCGCAGAAGATCCCTTCCTCGCGCGAGAGCCGGCGCGCCATCTCGACCGCCTCCGCGGTGGTCGTGGTGATGACGCCCGAGAGCAGCGACACGTCGAGGTTCGCGGGGATGAAGCCGTCGCCGATCCCCTCGATGCCGTGGGGGCCCCACGCGCGGCGCGCGAGCAGTGCGCACTCGTCGGGCTCGACGGCGTAGAGGCGTACCGCGGCGTCGCGCTCGCGGAGGAAGCGGCCGACGCCCGAGAGCGTGCCGCCGCTCCCCTGGGCGTCGACGAAGGCGCCGACGCGGCCGTCGCACTGCTCCCAGATCTCGGGCGCCGTCGTGAGGTAGTGCGCCTCCACGTTGTCGGCGTTGTCGAACTGGCCGGGCACCCAGTAGGCCTTGGGGGCGCCGGCGCGGATCTCGGCGAGCCGGCGGAGGGAGAGGTCCACGTCGCTCTCGCCCCCGGGCGTGAAGACCAGCTCGGCGCCGTAGGCCCGCGTGATCTTCTTGCGCTCGTCGCTCATGCCCTCGGGCATGACGATCATGCACGGGTAGCCCTTCACCGCCGAGACGAACGCGCAGGCGATGCCGGCGTTGCCGGTGGAGCACTCGAGGACCCGCATGCCGGGCCGGAGCTCGCCCCGGGCCTCGGCGCGCTCGAACATGTGGAGGTAGATCCGGTCCTTGAGGCTGCCGGTCGCGCCGTACCACTCCAGCTTGAGGTACACCGGCGGCGTGAGTCCGGCCGTCACGCGATTCAGCTTGACCAGTGGTGTTCGACCCACGGCGTGCGCGATCGAGGGCAGCGCGGCGCGGTAGGCATCCCAGCGGATCGGCATGCGAGCCGGATTGTACCCGCGTCAATCCCGGCGGTCCAGACGGAAGACCATCTGCGTCGGACGCACGAAGCGGAGCGCGAGCACGAGCATGGCCAGGACGATGGTCATGTAGATGACGGCCATCGCATCCACCGAGTAGATCGGACGCATCCCGGCGGCGAAGACCGCGTAGTAGAGGGCCACGACGAGCGTCTGCGAGCCCGCGCCCGAGAGGAGGAAGGTCAGCTCGAAGTTCGCCACCGTGTTGACGAGGACCAGGAGCCCGGCGGTGAGGAGCCCGGGCAGCGCGAGCGGCACGATGACCCGGCGGAACACCTGCAGGCGCGTGGCGCCGTGCACGCGGGCCGCCCACTCGAGATTCACGCTGATCTGCTCGACGAACGGCAGGAGCACGAAGATCGCCAGCGGCAGCATCGGCACGAGGTTGGCGGCGATGACCCCCGCGACGGTGCCTCCGATCCGGTAGCGGTAGAGCGTCGTCGCCAGCGGGATGCCGTACGTCATCTGCGGAACGAGCAGCGGCAGGAAGAAGAGGAGGAGGAGGGGACCCTTGCCGCGAAACTCGTGGCGCGCGAGGAGGTAGGCGGCGGGGAAGCCCAGGAGGAGCGCCGCCGCGGTGACCGTGCCGGCGACCGTCAGGGTCACCATGAGAACCTGATCGAGCTGGAACTCGCGCCACGCGTAGGCGTACCACTCGGTCGTGAAGGCGGAGGGCACCGGCGTCGCGAACCAGCGCCGGGCGAACGACGACACGACCACGTGGCCCACGATCCCGACCAGGTTCAGGACGAAGCCGACCACGAACAGCCAGACGGCGAGGCGCCAGAGGCGGCCGCGCATCAGCGCTTCCCCGCGCCCATCGTCGCCACACCCGTCCCGGCCATCCGGCGCCGGAGCACCAGGATGAGCGCCAGGCCGGCGAGCTGGCAGCCCCCCATCACCACGGCGATCGCCGAGGCCATCGACATGTCGGAGTGCTCGAACGCCTGCTGGTAGGCCGCGATCGCGATCGTCCGCGTCGCGCCCGCGGGCTGGCCCACCAGCACCGCCGAGGGGAAGACCCCGAAGTTCATGACGAAGACGAGCGCCCCGGCGATGGCGACGCCGGGCGCGATGAGGGGCCACATGACACGGCGGAAGACCGCCCACGCGCCGGCCCCGAGCACGCGCGCGGAGGCCTCGAGTGCCGGGTCGATGCCGGAAATGTAGCCGAGCAGCATCAGGAAACAGAACGGGAAATGCTGGACGAAGAGGGCGATCATCACGCCCGTGTAGTTGTGCGTGAGCCTCGGCAGCTCGGGGACCCCCAGGCCCACGAGCGCCTGGTTCAGCCACCCCTTGGGGCCGTAGAAGCCGTTGATCCCCTCGGCGACCAGCACGGTGCCGAGGGCGATGGGGAGCACCAGCGCCGCCGTGATCGTGCGTTCCCCCCGGATGCCGCGGCGCATGCTGTAGGCGACGATCAGCGCCAGGAGCACGGTGACGACCGTGTTGGGCACGGCGATCGAGGCCGTCACCCAGATCGTGCGCGCCTGCCACGGATCGAGGAAGAACGCGAGGTAGTTCGCCAACGAGAGCCCCCGCGCCCCGGGCGCGAGTGAGAGGAGCACGCCGTACGCGAACGGGAACACGAACATGACGAGGAGATATGCGACGGACGGCAACAGCAGGACGGCCAGTCTCATCGGGCCCCATCCTCCGCCGGCAGGATCACCACGCGCTCGGGCGGGAGCCGGAGCGCGAGCGCGCTCCCGACGGTCACCGGACGCGGGAGCCGGGCCATGAGGGTCTGTCCCGTGCCGAGGACGACCTCGACGCCGTGCTCGCGCCCGAGGTATTCGGTGAACCGCACGGTGCCGCGGACGACGTTCGCGCCGGCAGGCTCCGGTGCGACTTCCACGTCTTCGGGACGCACGACGGCGACGGCGGCGGTTCCGGGCGCCAGGGCGACGACGCCGAGCCCCCGCAGCGTCACGTCACGCGCGTGGCCGACCACCGTGTCGCCCTCGGCGGACGACACGGTGACCGGGAAGGCGTTCCGGTAGCCCATGAAGTCCGCGACGAAGAGCGTCCGCGGCCGGTCGTGGATCTCGGCGGGCGGGCCGGCCTGCACGACGCGGCCGTCGCGCAGGACGACGATCCGGTCGGACAGCGACAGCGCCTCGGTCTGGTCGTGGGTGACGTAGATCGACGTGAGTCCGAGCTCCGCGTGCAGCCGCTTGATCTCGCCCCGCATCTCGAGCCGGAGCTTGGCGTCCAGGTTCGAGAGGGGCTCGTCGAGCAGGAGCAGGCGCGGCTCCACGGCCAGGGCGCGCGCGATGGCGACCCGCTGCTGCTGGCCGCCGGAGAGCTGGCCCGGATACCGGTCTTCGAGGCCGGCGAGCCGCACCAGCTCCAGCATGCGCCGGACGCGCGGCGCGAGCTCCGCCTTCGCGAGGCCGCGCACCGCGAGGCCGAAGGCGACGTTCGCCCCGACGGTGAGGTGGGGGAAGAGGGCGTAGTTCTGGAAGACCATGCCGAAGCCGCGCCGCTCGGGCGGGAGCCCGTCGATCCGGACGCCGTCGAGCCGGATCTCGCCGGCCGTCGGCGGGAGCAGGCCCGCGAGCAGGTTGAGCGCGGTGGACTTGCCGCAGCCCGAGGGTCCGAGGAAGGTCACGAACTCCCGGCCGCGCACCTCGAGCGCGAGGTCGTCGAGGACGATTTTCGCGCCGAACCGCTTGGTGAGGCGGAACGCGAGGCTCGTGACCAAGCTAGAATTTCTTGATCCGCTGCGCGCCCACCTCCTTGTCCCACCGGTCCATCGCGGCGATCAGGTCCTTCACGGGCAGCTGCGGAACGATCGTGTATTTCTTCTCCATGTCGGTGTACTCGGGCCGCCAGTGCTCCTGGACCAGCTTCTGGATATCGGCGGGAGCGCGATCGAGCGTCGCCGCCTTGATGGAGGGACCGATGAACGCCTTCCACGTGAGCACCTGCTGGTCGGGCCGTCGCATGAACTTCATCAGGTCCAAGACGATCTCCTGCTCGGCCGACGACACGCCTTTCGGCAGCGCCCAGTAGTGGCCGTCGATCACGAACGCCGTGCGCGGTAGGATGAAGATCTTCGACTCGGGCGGGATCGTGCCCTCCGCCCGCGGCTTCATGTCCCACTCCATGATGCCGGCGATGATCCAGCGCGTGCCCTCCGCGAACTCCTTGAGGGTCACGGCGGTGCCCGTCGGGTAGTACTCGACGTACTCGCCGACCTCCTTGAGGAACGCCCACGTTTTGTCCCAGCCGGCGACCGGGTCCTTCGGATTCTTGTCGCCGAGGATGAACGGGAGACCGCAGATGATCGAGCGGCCGGGCCCCGAGTTCGCAGGGCGGGCGTACATGAACTTCCCCGGGTTCGCCTTGACCCAGGCCTTGAACTCGTCGACCGTCTTCGGCGGCTGCTTCACCTTGCCGGGGTTGTAGAGGAAGACGGGGCCCCCGTTGTTCACCACGGATGGCAGCAGGAATCCCTCGCCCTCGGCTTGCAGCACCTTGCCGGCCTCGGTCAGCTCGTCCTTCGGGAACAGATTGTCGTACTGGGGGAAGAGCTTCACGAGCTGGCCGTTGTTGGCAAGGACGGAGCCGGCATCCTGGCCGACCAGGAGCAGGTTGACGTCCACGCGCCCGGCATCCTGCTGCGCCTTGATCTTCGCGGGCAATTCGGGCGCCGGCGCGCGCTGGAAGTTCACCGCCTTGACCTTCTGAGGGTTCGCCTTCTGGTAGTTCTCGATGATGACGCGGGTCGAAGAGAGGTCGCCGGCCACGTCGATGACGGAGATCGTGATCGCCCCCTGCGCGGCCGGGCGGCCGGGCGGAGGGATGACGACCCAGGTCAGCGGGACCGCGAGCGCGACGGCGAGGATCAGGACGCGTCTCATAAAGACCTCCTCCCTCGGAAGGCATCCCGGTGGTACTGCAACGCCCGGACGGTGTCAAGACGCGCACCGAGCCTCACACCAGCCCGCTTGCGTCGAAGGCGGCGGGGATGTGGCGGACGCGCTGGCCGCCGTCGTCGTCGAGCGTGACGGCCACGACGTCGAAGCGGCAGCGGACGTCGCCCAGGCGCCGCCACTTCAGATACTGCTGGGCGAGCCGGACGAGGCGCCGCCGCTTCCACCACTCGACCGCCGCGCCGGGGCCGTCGTCCCAGCGCGCCCGCCGGCACTTCACCTCGACGAAGACCCAGACGTCGCCCTCGCGGCAGATCAGGTCGAGCTCGCCCTGCCGGAACCGGACGTTGCGCTCGACGACGACGAGGCCGGCGCGCTCGAGGTGACGCGCGGCGGCCTGCTCCGCCGCTCGACCGTGCAGGTGGCGTGGGTCGGGCATGGGCGCATCCTGCGCCTGGCGCCGCGCCGGGGGAAATGTCCAATCTTCGAGACGGCTCCGCCAGGGAGCGGCCGCGCCTCAGGCGCCGAGGTAGGCGCGGCGGACGTGGTCGTCGTCGAGGAGCGCGCGCGCCGGGCCCTCGAGGACGATGCGCCCGGTCTCCATGACGTAGGCGCGGTCCGCCATGCGGAGCGCCAGATACGCGTTCTGCTCGACCATGAGCACGGTCGTCCCTCGCCGCCGGATGTCGGCGATGATGCCGAAGGTCGTCTCGACCAGCGCCGGCGCGAGCCCCAGCGAGGGCTCGTCGAAGAGGATCAGCCGCGGGCGCGACATCAGGGCGCGGGCGATCGCGAGCATCTGCTGCTCGCCGCCGGAGAGCGTGCCCGCCGTCTGCCGCCGCCGCTCGGTGAGGACCGGGAAGTGGGTCGAGACGCGCTCGAGATCGTCCTCCACCTCGCGGCGGTCGCGGCGGACGTAGGCGCCCATCTCGAGGTTTTCCCGTACGGTCAAGTACGGGAACACGCGGCGGCCCTCGGGGCAGTGGGCGATACCGGCCCGGAGGATCGCGGCGGGGGCGGCGCCGTGGATCGGGGCGCCGTCGAAGACGATGCGCCCGCGCGCCGCCCGGAGCAGCCCGGAGATCGCGCGCAGCGTCGACGTCTTACCCGCGCCGTTCGCGCCGATGAGGCAGACGAGCTCGCCCACCCGCACCACGAGGTCGAGGCCGCGGAGCGCCTGCACGTGGCCGTAGGACGCGTGGAGGTCCTCGAGCGCCAGGAGGACGCCCGCGTCAGGCACTGGCCGAGCCCAGGTAGGCGCGGATCACGTCCGGATGCGCCTGGATCGCCGCGGGCGCCCCCTCGGCGATCACGCGCCCCCCGTTCAGCACGATGACCGTGTCCGAGATGCCCATGACCATCCGCATATCGTGCTCGACGAGGAGCACGGTGGCGCCCTGGTCCCGGATTCTACGGATGAGGCCGCTCACGACGCCCTTCTCCGGCGCGCTCATCCCCGCGCCGGGCTCGTCGAGGAGGAGCACGCGCGGGCCCGCGGCGAGGGCCACGCCGAGCTCGACCAGCCGCTGCTCGCCGTAGGGCAGCTCGCTCGCGATCTCGGCGCGCCGGTGACGGAGCCCGACGAACTCGACGATCTCGTCCGCCTGCCTCGCGAGCCGTGTCTCCTCGTCGCGCAGGCGCCGCCGGCCGAGCAGCACCTCGAGCAGGCCCGCGGTCCCGGAGAGGTGCAGGCCGACCCGGACGTTGTCGACCACGCTGAGCGCGGGAAAGACGCTCGTGCGCTGGAACGTGCGCACGATGCCGCGCCGGGCGATCGCCGAGGGCCGGAGGCCCGTGAGCCGCGCGCCGTCGTACGTGACCTCGCCGCGCGTCGGGCGGAGGTAGCCGGTGATCGTGTTGAACGCCGTGGTCTTGCCGGCGCCGTTCGGCCCGATCACGCTCGTGATGGTGCCCGGGCGCACCTCGAAGGAGACGCCGTCGAGCGCGGCGACGCCGCCGAACCTGACCGCGACGTCGCGGACGGCCAGCATCAGGAGCGCCGACGGACCGCCGTGAGCGCCGGGACGATGCCGCGGGGCAGGAAGAACACGAGCAGGACGAGCAGGACGCCGTACGCGAGCATCTGCCACTGCCACGAGGTCACCGCGCGCAGCGCCTCGGGCAGCGCCGTGAAGAGCCCCGCGCCCACGAGCGGCCCGGCGAGCGTGCCCTTGCCCCCCGCGACGACCATGATGACCATCGTCACCGTGTAGGTGAAGAGGAAGACCTCGGGGCTCACGAAGCGCGTGTAGTGGGCGTAGAGGCTTCCCGCCATCCCGGCCAGCCCCGCGCTCACGACCGCCGCGAGCACCAGGTAGTGGGTCACGTCGACGCCGACCGACTCGGCGAGCGACTCGTTCTCGCGGAGCGCCACGAAGGCGCGGCCGATCCGCGAGCCGACGAGCCGTTTGCACGCGAGGGAGCTCGCCGCCACGGCCGCGAGGACCAGATAGTAGTAGGCGCGCTTCGTGCGCAGGGACCACGGGCCGAGCTCGGGTGGCGGCACGCCGGGGAGGCCCAGCGGGCCGTTCGTCAGGTCCATCCAGTTGATGCTCACGAGCGAGACGACGCCGGCGAAGCTGATCGTGACCAGCACGAAGTACGCGCCGCGGAGCTTCAGCGCGAGCCGCCCGATGCACCAGCCCGCGAGGCCGGCCGCCGTGGCCGCCGCCGGCAGCGCGACCCAGAAGGACCACTCGAGCCGCAGCGTGAGGAGCGCCGAGGTATAGGCACCGATGCCGAAGAAGGCCGCGTGGCCCAGGGAGAGCTGGCCCGTGTACCCGAGCAGGAGGTTCAGCGAGAGCGCGAGCACCCCGAAGATCCCCGCCATGATGACGACGTGCAGGACGTAGGGATTCGCGAGCCAGAAGGGCAGCGTCAGCGCGAGCAGCGCGGCGACGGCGCGCCCGCTCCGCCTCATCCGATTCTTTCGGCTCGGGCGAAGATGCCGGCGGGGCGGAGCACGAGCACGACGATGATGATCAGGAACCCGACGGCGTCGCGGTAGCCGGATGAAACATAGCCAGCGCCCAGCTCCTCGGCGACGCCGAGCAGCAGGCCGCCGAGCGTGGCGCCCGGCACGTTGCCGAGCCCGCCGAGGATGACGACGGAGAAGGCCTTGAGCGAGGCCAGGTCACCCATCGACGGGTAGGCGAGGAAGATCGGGCCCAGCAGCGCGCCAGCCGCGGCCGCGAGCGCCGAGCCGAAGGCGAACGTGGCGGTGTGGATTCGCTCGATCGGCACGCCCATGAGCGCCGACGTCTCGGCGTCCTGGAACGTGGCGCGCATCGCGCGGCCGAGCTTGGTGCGCTGGATGAGGAGGTAGCTGGCGGCGATGAGCGCCGCGGCGACGACGAGGACGAAGAGCCGCAGCGGCGCGAGCGACACGGGGCCGAGGACGAGCGGGGCCGTCGGGAAGGGATGGGGGATGGACTTCGCGACACCGCCCCAGACCAAGAGCTCGCCGTTCTGCATCGCGATCCAGAGGCCGATCATGACGAGCATGGTCGTGTCGATCGACTCGTGGCGCAGCGGCCGGAGGAGCGAGACCTCGCAGAGCGCGCCGCCGAGGGCGCCGGCGGCGATCGCGCCGAGGAGCGCCAGGGTGAAGTCGAGCCCGGCCAGGCCGAGGGCGGCGAACGCCGCGTACGCCCCCAGCGTGTAGAACTCGCCGTGGGCGAAGTTCACGACGTTCATCAGGCCGAAGATCAAGGTGAGGCCGATGCCCAGCAGGGCATACGTCCCGCCGAGCACCAGGCCGTTCACCAGGTGCTGAAGGAGCTGCTCCATCAGCGGGCGACGGCTACTTCTTCGCGAGAAAGTCGGGCAGCGTCACCTTGCCGTCGCGGATCTGGACGACGAAGATGCTCGGCCGGCTCTGACCGCTCTCCTTGCCGGACGGGCCGTCCTTCTCGAACCGGATGGGCCCGTTGACGCCCATGAGGTTCACGCGCCAGAGGGCGTCGCGGACGGCCTTGGGGTCGTCCTGGCCCGCCAGCTTGACCGCCTCGGCGAGCGTGGCGATGCCGTCGTGGCCGCGGAAGCCCTCGGTGAGCCCCTCGAAGGGGTGGCCGCGCTTGGCCCACTCGTCCACGAACGCCTTCGCGAGCTTGCCGTCGGGCATCGCCTCCGGGAACCACGGCATGAAGAACACGATGTGGTAGGTGCCCTCCGCGGCGGTGCCCGCCTGCTTGATCAGCTGGGTGGGTGACGAGCTGCCGCCCGTCGTGACGATCCGGCGCGCGAGCCGCTGCTCCTGCGCCTGCTTCATGATGAGCGTGATCTGCTCGACGGCGGTCGTGAGGAACAGCGTGTCGCCGCCCGTCGCCTTGATCTTGGTGAGCTGGGCGTTCATGTCCGTCGCCGACTGCTCCATGAATTCGGCGGCGCCCACCGCGACGCCCCGCTTCTTCAGCATGTCGCCGAAGGCGCCGATCGCGCCCCGTCCCCAGTCGGTGTTCACGGCGAGGAAGTCCACGCGCTTCACGCCGAGCTTGTCCACGTATGGCTCGAGCCCGAGCGCCTCCATCTCCGAGGGCGGGCTGATGCGGAAGATCCACGGGTTGCCGCGCTTGGTGATCGTCGCCGCGCTCGAGGTCTCGACGACCATCGGCACGCCGTACTCCTCGAGCTTCGGCATCGCGGCCAGCGTCATGGAGCTGCCCCAGGCGCCCATGATCGCCGGGACCTTGTCGCGGACGATGAGCTTCTCGGCGGCGCTCGCCGCCTCCTTGGGATCGGACTTGTTGTCCTCGATCACGAGCTCGACCTTGCGGCCGTTGATCCCGCCCTTCGCGTTGAGCCAGTCCCGCGCGATCTCGGCGCCCATGCGGACGTAGTTGCCCGACGCGGCGACGGGCCCCGAGAGGGGCTGGATCACGCCGAGCTTGATCGGCGCCTGCGCTTCCACGAACACGGTGGCCGCCATGAGCGCGGCCACGACGAGCACGACCAGGACCGTCCAGCGGTTCGGCATCGACACCCTCCCGGGAGTGGACATGTGTGGCAGGAGGATAGCGCAGGACGTGATCGGGGGGAAGCCGGGGTTCGGGCCGGTAGCGGCCCGCCGCGGCCGTCGTGGTGTATAGTCGCGCCTTGGCCGGGGAGGGCTGATGGGCGCGAAGTACTTCGGCGCGGCGGTGAAGCGGCGCGAGGACCCGCGGTTTCTGCGCGGCGAGGGCCGGTTCGTCGACGACGTGACGCTCCCCTCCATGCTCCACGCGGCGTTCGTCCGCTCGCCCCACGCCCACGCCCGCATCACGCGGATCCACATCGCGGCGGCGAAGGCGCTCCGCGGAGTCGTCGCCGTCTTCACGCACGCCGACCTCGAGCGCTGGATGAAGCCGCTGCCGCTCTTCGGCGCCGCGCCGCCGGGCCTCGCCGCCGCCGTCACGTTCGACCTCCGCCAGGCGCCGCAGTTCGCCCTCTGCCGCGACCGCGCGCGCCACGTCGGCGAGATCGTCGCGATGGTCGTCGCGGAGAGCCGCGCCCGCGCCGAGGACGCGGCGGCGCTGATCGAGGTCGAGTGGGACCCGTTGCCGCCCGTCGTGGACATGGTGCGCGCGGCGGAGCCGGGCGGGCCTCTGGTCCATCCCGAGTGGGGGACCAACGTCGCGGTCGGCTTTAGCCACGCCATCGGCGACGCCGAGGCGGCCTTCGCCCGGGCCGAGGTCGTCCTGTCCGAGACCTTCAGCATCCAGCGCTACGTCGGCATGCCGCTCGAGGGTCGCGGCGTGGTCGCGACGTGGGACCGACGCGACGGGACGCTGACGACGTGGAACTCGACCCAGGTCTCCCACTTCGTCCAGCAGGGGCTCACCGCGGCGCTCGCGCTCCCGCCCCACAAGATCCGCGTGATCGCGCCGGATCTGGGCGGCGGGTTCGGCACGAAGGCGTCGGGCTATCCCGAGGACACGCTCGTGCCGATCGCGGCGATCGTCCTGAATCGCGCGGTGAAGTGGACCGAGGACCGTCAAGAACACATGTCGGGCTCGGCCCACGCGCGCCACCAGACCCACGCGATCTCGCTCGCGGCGGCCCGCGACGGGACGATCCTCGGGCTGCGCGACCGGATCTGGCTCGACCTCGGCGCCTACAACGTCTGGGGCATCGTGCTGCCGTACAACACGGTCGCCCATCTCATCGGTCCCCACCGGATCAAGAACATGCGGGTGGAGGTTCAGGCGGTCGTGACGCACAAGACGCCGAACGCGCCCTACCGGGGCGCCGGCCGGCCCGAGGCCGTCTTCGCCATGGACCGCGCGGTGGACTGCCTGGCGCGCGAGCTCCGGATGGATCCCGCCGAGATCCGGCGGAAGAACTATATCCGTCCCGACGAGATGCCCTACGACTTCGGCATGCCGTATCGCGACGGCAACCCGCTCGTCTATGATACGGGCGATTTTCCCGAGGCGCTCCGGCAGGCGCTCGACGCGGCAGGCTACGCCGAGTTCCGTCGCGCGCAGGAGACGCTCCGCGCCCGGCGCGTCTACCGCGGCATCGGGATCTCGGGCTACGTCGAGGGCACGGCGATCGGCCCCTTCGAGGGCGCGACGGTGAAGCTCGACCGGGAGGGTCACGTCGTCGTCGCGACGGGCGCGGTGAACTCTGGGCAGGGTCACGAGACGAGCTTCGCCCAGGTGGCGGCCGACGCCCTCGGCGTGCCGCTCGACTGGGTGACGGTGATCGGCGGCGACACCGCCGCGGTCCCCTTCGGCGTCGGCACCTTCGCGAGCCGGAGCGCGGTGACGGCGGGAAGCTCGATCGCCGACGCCTGCCGCGAGGTACGCGGGAAGCTCGTGCGGGCGGCCGCCGCGCTGCTGGAGGCCGCCGCGGCGGACATCGAGATCGAGGACGGCCGCGCGTCCGTCCGCGGCTCGCCGGGGACGGCGGTGGACCTCGCGCGCGTCGTCCAGGCGTCGATCCCGACCTTCGCCCGGCCCGGCGTCGCCTCGCCCGACTTCGAGGCGAGCGCCTACCACCACGTGCCCACGGTGACGTACGCGAGCGCCGTCCACGTCGCCCAGGTCGAGGTGGACCCGGACACGGGCGGTGTGAGGCTCCTCCGCTACGTCGTGGCCCACGACTGCGGCAAGGTGATCAACCCGATCATCGTCGAGGGCCAGGTGCACGGCGGCGTCGCCCAGGGGATCGGCGGCGCCCTCTTCGAGGACATGGCGTACGACGAGCAGGGCCAGCTCCTGGCCGGCTCCCTGATGGACTATGCGGTCCCGAAGGCGGACGACCTGCCGCCGATCGAGACGGTGCACCTGGAGTTCCCGTCGCCCCGCAACCCGCTCGGCGTCAAGGGGCTCGGCGAGGGCGGCGCGATCTCGCCGCCCGCGGCCATCGCGAACGCGATCGAGGACGCGCTCGCCCCGTTCGGCGTGCGGATCACCCAGACGCCGGTGACGCCGGCACGCATCCGCGCACTCCTCGCGGCCAAGCGCGCGTAGCGCGTCACGCCGCCGCGGCGGCGCCCTTGGTCCGGCGGAAGCGCAGCCGGTAGTAGGTGACCCACAGCGCGATCAGGGGCGTGCCGATGACCGTCGGCCAGAGCCAGCGCGCCGCCGTCGGCAGGAACCCGAAGTTCACGACCGAAAAGGCCGTGACCGTCGCGATGTAGGAGCCGAGCATCCCGCTCATGTGAGCGAACCACCACGCGTTCCCGTCGGCCGGGGGCCGCACGAATTTCGCCACGTCGACGCCCGCGAGGATGATCCCGAGGACGCCGAAGACGACGGGGACGACGCCGACCCGTTCCCACGCGGGGCCAGGTCGCAGAAGGCCGAGGACGACGAGCGCCGCGCTCGCGGCCAGCGTCACGCCGGCGGCGGCCCAGTCGAGCGCGGTCGCGCGCTGACCCTTGTCGGGACGCTTGCGTGAGAGCACCCGGTAGCCCGAGAAGGCGGAGTAGAAGCTGAAGACGGCGAGGAGCGCCAGGAAGATCACCGGCCGCCAGAGCGCGAGCGCGACGGCCGTCAGCGCGACGAGGGCCATCGTCCAGAAATAGACCTTGCCCCAGCGCCGGTGAGTCGACCCGCCCTTGACGGTCAGCATCGCGACCGGCGCGACGCCGAGCGCGAGCATCCCCGCCGCGATGTGGATCAAGCGAACGCCTGCGATCAGCGCGTCCATCGACGCCTCCTTATCGGCCGCGGGCGCGGCGCACCGCGCGCGGGCGCAGGCGCCTGAGGGTGGCGCGCGTCTCCTCGCACCACGCGAGCGCCGCTCGGCACCGGCCCTGTCCATAGTGCAGCGTGATGAGGGAGAAGGGCAGCTGCGGATGGCCCGCCATCTCCTTGCGGAGCTGCCGCTCGATGCCGTCGTATGTCGCCAGGAGCTCTCGCTGTCGTGCCTCGAAGTGTTCGACCTGGGCGAGGCTGTCGGCGGGACGCCCGGCGCCGCCGAGGAAGAGCTTGAGCAGGAGCTCACTGCGTGCGGGCGCGGACCGAGCGGGCACGGCGAGCCACCGCGCGAGCTCCTCCCGCCCCTTCGCCGTGAGCGAGTAGACGTGCCGATCCGGCTTCCCGCGCTGCGTCTCCCGCCGCCGCTCGGCGAGGCCCTCGGCGGCGAGCCGCTTCAGGATCGGGTAGATCTGCCCGTAGCTCTCGTTCCAGAAGTGCGCGATGGAGCGCTCGATGAGCTTCTTGACGTCGTAGCCGGACATCGGGCAGAAGCTCAGCACACCCAGGATCGCGTGCCAGCTCGTGTTCGCCCGGCGCTCAGCCATGGACCGGCTCACCTGGCTCCCGTCACCGCGCTCGCAGCAACCCGATCCCCAGACTCACGACGCAGAAGGCCAGGCCCAGCGCGCCGATGTAGATGAGAGAGATGGCTCGGTTCGGCTCGGTCGCGGCGGGCGACAGGATGGAGAAGAAGAAGCCGGCCGAGATGAGCGTTCCCGACACGGGCACGCCGATTCTCACGAACCACCGCCACGCCGGCGAGAGCCGCGTCGCGTCGACGAACGGCTGACAGATGAGGGACAGGAGGGTGATGACGCCCGCGTGCGCGTGCCCGGCCCGGAAGAAGTTCTGGCGCAGCGCGTTCGCCATGTAGCCCGAGTCCCGGTCGATCAGCGACGTCAACAGGAAGTACCCGCCGAACTCGCGTGACTCATGCCATGCCCTCCCCCGCTCGGCGGACCCCGCAGCCCCGCGAGTATATCTCTAAGATACATATCGGCCAGAGACAGTCAAGACGGAAGACGGGCGGGGCTCAGTCGTCGGCTTCCAGCACGAAGAGCTCGCCCTGGCGCCACACGCCGGCGAAGGAGCGGCGGTGGATCGGGCAGGGCCCGTGGCGGTCGAGCGCGGCGAGGTGCTCGACGGTCGCGTAGCCCTTGTGCCGGGCGAAGCCGTACTCGGGGAACCGGCGGTCGGCCTCGAGCATGAGCCGGTCGCGCGTGACCTTGGCCACGATGGACGCCGCGGCCACGCTCGCGCAGCGCCGGTCGCCGGCGACGAGGTTCCGCTGGGGGCAGGGCAGGGCGGGGAGCGCGACGAAGTCCGTGATGACGAGCTCGGGGACGACGCTGAGCGCGGCGAGGGCGCCGGCCATCGCCCGCCGGGTGGCCTCCAGGATGTTGACGCGGTCGATCGTCTCGTGGTCCACGACGCCGACGCCGACGGCGAGCGCCCGCTCGTGGATCACCGCGAAGAGCTCCTCGCGCCGCTCGGGCGTGAGGAGCTTGGAGTCGGCCAGGCTCGCGACGCGCCGGTCGGGCGCGAGGATCACCGCGGCCGCGACGACCGGGCCCGCCAGCGGCCCCCTCCCCGCCTCGTCGATCCCGGCGACGCGTCCGACGCCGGAGCGCCAGGCCCGGGCTTCGTAGCGGTACGGCGCCGAGGGAGGCGGCGTCACGCCGGCGGTGGCGGCGGCTACTCGGGCTCTTCGGTGGCGGGGATGATCACGGCGCGCTTCTCCTTGAGCCGCGCGGCCTTGCCCGCGAGCCCGCGGAGGTAGTAGAGCTTCGAGCGCCGCACCCGGGCCGTGCGGATCACGTCGACCTTCTCGATGCGGGGCGAGTGGAGGGGGAAGGTACGCTCGACGCCCACGCCGTACGAGATGCGCCGCACCGTGAACGAGGCGCGGACGCCCTCGCCGCGCTTCCGGATGACGATACCCTCGAACACCTGCGTGCGCTCCTTCTCGCCCTCGACGACCTTCACGTGCACGCGCACCGTGTCGCCGGGGGCGAACCCCTGACGGTCCTTCTTGAGCTGCGCGGCCTCGACCAACCGGATCGCGTCCATGACTCGTGTCCCTTTCTCGCTAATGCGCGGACGGCTCGAGCTGCTCCGGCGTCTCGCCGCGCTTGAATCGTTCCACGATCGTCCACTCCTCGGGCGTCAGGCCCGCGCCGTCCAGCAGCTCGGGGCGCGTCCGCCACGTCCGCCACAGCGCCTGCACCCGGCGCCAGCGCGCGATCCGCGCGTGGTCCCCCGACAGCAGCACCGGGGGCACGCGCGCGCCCCGGAAGTCTTCCGGCCGCGTGTACTGCGGCGGCTCGAGGAGCCCGCTCGCGAACGACTCGCGCTCCGCGGCGCCCTCGGCGCCGAGCACGCCGGGCAGGAGCCGCGCGACCGCGTCGGTCACCACGAGCGCGGGCAGCTCGCCGCCCGTCAGCACGTAGTCGCCGATCGAGATCGCGTCGTCGCAGAGCTCGCCCACGCGCTCGTCCACGCCCTCGTAGCGGCCCGCCAGGAGGATCACGTGCGTCTCGCGCGCGAGCTCCGCCGCGACGGGCTGCGTGAACGTCCGCCCCCGCGGGTCCAGCAGCACGACCCGCGCCCCGGGCGTGCGGAGCGCCTCGACCGCGGCGAACAGCGGCTCCGGCTTCAGCACCATGCCACCGCCGCCGCCGAACTGGTAGTCGTCGGTCACGCGGCGCTTGCCCTCCGCGTAGTCTCGGAGATCGACGACCCGGATGTCAACGAGCCCGCGCGCGCGCGCCCGGCCCAGCATGGACGCGGCGAGCACCGGCTCCACCATGCCGGGGAACAACGTCACGACGTC
>QHSZ01000289.1 GCA_003220595.1 Candidatus Rokuibacteriota bacterium
TCGAGCCGGATGACCTCATCGTCGGCTTCATCTACGTGGGGACGGATATCGGCGGCCCCGGGACCCGACCTCAGCGAGCGTCCCGGGAGTTCGCCCTACACTGGGCTAGCGACAGTGCGAAGCCGGCGGGATCCTAAGGAGTTCCAGCTTGCAGTGTCCGCGATGTCAGGCTGAGAACCGCGAAGGCCGCCGTTTCTGTGGCGAGTGCGGGTTATCATTTGCCTCGACGTGCCCGGCTTGCGGTTTCCTGAACGAGGGCAGTGAGAAGTTCTGTGGCGGATGCGGCAGATCACTTACCTCGTCGGCAGCCAGCGGGGACCCGAAGTTCCATTCCCCTCATGTCTACACGCCCAAGCACCTGGCCGAGAAGATCCTCACCTCGAGACGCGCGCTCGAAGGCGAGCGCAAGCAGGTGACGGTGCTGTTTGCAGACCTCAAGGGCTCGATGGAGCTCCTGGCCGACCGCGATCCCGAGGAGGCGCGCAAGCTCCTCGACCCGGTGCTCGAGCGCATGATGGCGGCTGTCCACCGCTACGAGGGAACCGTGAACCAGGTGATGGGCGACGGGATCATGGCGCTGTTCGGGGCGCCCGTCGCCCACGAGGACCATGCCGTGCGGGCCTGTTACGCCGCCCTGCGCATGCAGGAGCTGGTGAAGGGTTACGCGGAACAGGCGTTCCGCACTCTCGGTGTCACGGTCAGGATACGGGTCGGGCTGAACTCCGGAGAGGTCGTGGTCCGCTCCATCCGCTCGGACCTCCGGATGGACTACTCGGCCGTTGGCCAGACCACCCATCTGGCCGCCCGCATGGAGCAGCTCGCTCCCCCGGGCGCCATCTGGATCACCGAGGAAACCCTCCGCCTGGCCGAGAACTTCGTGCAGGTCCAGCCCCTCGGCCCCGTGCCGGTACAGGGCCTCGACGCCCCCATCGAGGTCTTCGACGTGATCGCTGCAGGCCAGGTGAGAACACGGTTTCACGCCGCCGCCCTTCGCGGCTTGAGCCGCTTCGTCGGGCGCGATGCAGAGATGGAGCAGCTCCACGGAGCGCTCGAAGGGGTGCGGCGCGGTCACGGCGAGGTCGCGGCCGTCGTGGGCGAGCCGGGCGTGGGCAAGTCCCGCCTCTTCCACGAGCTGACTCGCGACCACCGTGTCGCCGGGTGCCGGATCCTCCAGACCAGCGCTGTCTCCTATGGCCGGGCTGCCAGCTATCTTCCTGTCGTCGATCTCCTGAAGGCCTATTTCCGTATCGACGAGCGTGACGACACCCGCTCGATACGCGCCAAGGCCACCGGGCATCTGCTCACTCTGGACGAGGCACTCAAGGACGTGGTCCCGCCCGTTCTCTGGCTTCTTGACGCCCTGCCAGCGGAGGACGGCTTCTGGGGTCTCGAGCCGCCCCAACGCCGCCAGCTCACACTCGATGCGGTGACGCGCCTGCTCCTCCGCGAGAGCCAGGTCCAACCCCTCATCCTCGTGTTGGAGGATCTCCACTGGATCGATTCGGAGACGCAAGCCCTACTCGACAACCTGGTGGAGAGCGTGCCCGCGGCACCAGTGCTGCTCCTCGTCAACTATCGCCCCGAGTTCAGCCACGGCTGGGGTGGCAAGACCTACTACCGCCAGCTCAGGATCGACCCCTTGCCGCCTGAGAGCGCCAAGGAATTGCTCCTTGCCTTGGTGGGCGACGGCGCCGAGCTCGCCCCCCTCAAGCGTCTGCTGATCGAACGGACCGAGGGCAACCCATTCTTCCTCGAAGAGAGTGTCCGGACACTGGTGGAGACCGGGGCCCTCGCGGGCGAGCGCGGCGCTTACCGTCTGATCAAGGATGCCCTGGCCATCCAGGTCCCGGCGACGGTGCAGGCGCTGCTGGCCGGACGCATCGACCGGCTCCCACCGGCGGAGAAGCGCCTACTCGAGGCTGCCTCTGTGATCGGCAAGGACGTGCCGTTCGCTCTGCTCCAGGCCATCGTCGAGGACGGGGAAGGGGACCTTCGTCACGGTCTCGCGCACCTTCAAGGTGCCGAGTTCCTTTACGAGGCGCACCTCTTCCCGGAGCTCGAGTACAGCTTCAAGCATGCCCTGACGCACGAAGTCGCCTATGCGAGCCTCTTGCAGGAACAACGGACGGCGCTGCACCTGAGCATTCTGGAAACACTTGAGCGTCGACACGCCGACCCGCCGAATGAGGAGGTCGAGCGTCTCGCTCGCCACGCGCTAGGCGCCGAGGCGTGGGACAAGGCGGCCAGGTACCTTCGGCAGGCGGCCCGAAGGACGATGGCCCGGTCTTCGTATGACGCGGCGGCCGTGTTGCTCCGGGACGCGCTGCGGGCACTCGAGCGGTTGCCCGAGACCCCTGACACGCTCGCGCAGGCCATCGACGCACGACTCGAGTTGCGGGGCGCACTCATACCACTCGGGCGATATCAGGACGTTCTCGCGGTCATGCGCGAAGCCGAACGTCTGGCGACCAGACTCGGCGATCGTGCTCGCCTGGGACGGGTTCTGGCCGATATCTGCGCGAGGCTGAGAAACGTCGCCGGCGAGCACCTTCAAGCGATCGAGGTAGGACAGCGCGCCCTGGCGATCGCGACGGAAACTGGAGATCGAGAGCTCGAGCGCGAGGCCCGGTACCGCACCGGCCAGGCATACTTCGCCATCGGCGACTTCCATCAGGCCCTCGACTTCCTTTCGCGGTGCGCCGAGGACCCGAGTGAAGGCCGTGGCGAGGAGTCGCCACTCTTCGCCTCGTGGTCACACAGCTGGCAGGCGCTGACGCTCTCGAGTCTCGGACGATTCGTCGATGCGAGATCGCATGCTCAGGAAGCACTCAGAGTGGGGGAGAGCGCTGATCACCCCTTCACTCTTGCCGAGGCCCTGACAGGTCTCGGTAGCGTGTCCCTGGCTCAGGGTGACCTCGCCGGGGCCATCGATGCGCTGGCGCGAGCGCGAGCCGTCATCCGTAAGTGGAACCTCCAGCCCTGGGCGGTCCTCGCTCGTCTCGGATATGCGTACGCGCTATCCGCGCGTCCTGACGAGGGCCGGCACCTTCTCGAGGAGGTCATACGGAACGCAACGACGATGAGCTCGATGGGCGTGGGACGGGCGATGCAGCTCGCGTGGCTCGGCGAGGCATATCTGCTCGAAGGGCGCTTCGACGACGCTTTGGACCGTGCGCAGCAGGCCGTGTCGCTGGCGCAGCGCCACCAGGAGCGCGGTCACGAAGCATGGGGTCTCCGCCTGCTCGGTGAAATCGTCTCTCGTCGCGATCCTTCTGCTGTCGAGACGGCGGAGGGCTACTACCAGGCAGCCTTGGCTCTGGCCAGCGAGCTCGGCATGCGTCCGCTCCTCGCCCACTGTCACTTCGATCTCGGCAAGCTCTTCCGGAAGACCGACCGACAGGAGCAGGCCCGACAATACCTGACGAGCGCGACGACAGCGTATCGGGAGATGAACATGCGCTTCTGGGGGGACCAGGCGGAGGCGGATACGCGGGAGTTGGCGTGAGCGTCGTGGCGCTCATCGCCGTTATGCTGCTGCAGGCTGCAACGGGTCGTCCCGCGGCTAGTCATCTGCTCCCGTTCTGCTCCCATGCCCCCCTCAAATGCAATGCCACCTTTGAAGATGGTGCACGAGTACACCGAAGGCACGCTCATCCTCGATGTGCTCGATGCTGCGACGAAGTCCCTTGTCTGGCGTGGGACGGCGCAGGCGGAGGTGCTGCCGTCGGTCGATGTCTCGACCCCGCAGGCGCGTATTCGTGAGGCCGTCCGCCGGATCCTCGAGCGGTTCCCGCCGAAGGCCTAGGAGGGCATCGCAGTGGCTCTTGATTCGGGAGTGTAGCCGCGGGGCGTTGCTCAAGGAATGGCAAGACACGCACGACACCCTCTACATGTGCATGTAGATCTTGGCAAGACGCGGCTTGCCCCGGGGCCCGCATGAGAATCTGGTAGAA
>QHSZ01000036.1 GCA_003220595.1 Candidatus Rokuibacteriota bacterium
CCGCGAGCTGCCGGACTACTGGCAACGCTTCGACGCCATGCGCCTGGCGTACACTGCGGAGCGCGTCGGCTCAGGCGGCGAGCGCCGGGGCCTGCTCGGCCGGCTCTTCGGCCGTGGCTGACCGCCAGGCGCCGAGCGCCCAGAGGTTCTCGATGTCCTCCAGCGCGCGCCGCCAGCGGCCGTAGGCCTCGAGCAGCGACTCACGCGCCTGTGCCAGATTCGTGTCCGCATCGTCGAGCCGCGTCCTGAGCGTGGGGTTCGCCGCGCGGATCTTGTCGAGGCTGCCCTCCGGCACCGAGCCGGCGAGCCGGTCGAGCAGCTGGGTGAGCTCCTGATAAAGAGCGCGCTCCACGGGATTCATGAGACACCTCCACCTATGAATATACTCAACACATGACGACTATTTGTCAAGCCCCCGATGTTCTGGTGGTCTTCGGGGCGAAGACGGCGCGGACCTTCTGCTACGGTTTTCTCGGGGTGCTCTTTCCCCTCTACCTGAGCGATCTCGGCGTGACCACGACCGGCGTGGGCACGGCGGTCACCCTCACGCTCGTGGGAAGCGCAGCCCTCACGTGGGCCATCCGCCGGCCGGCGGAGCGCTACGGCGCCCGGCCGACACTCGTGGGCCTCGGGGCGTTGTCAGGCCTGGCCGCGCTGCTCATGCTGGCCTCTGCCGACCCGCGGCTGGTCGTCCTCGCCGCGATGCTCGGCAACCTGGCGGTCGGGACGGGCGAGACCGGGCCGTTCCTCACCCTCGAGCAGGTGTTGATCGCGCGCGCGGTGGACGCCTCACGGCGCACGACGCTCCTGAGCGCCTACAACCTCGCCGGTTACGCCGCCGCGGCGTTCGGCGCCGCGCTCGCCGGCGTGCTGCCGCCCAGGCACCTCTTCCTCCTCTTCCTGGCGGGCGCCGGCGTCCAGTGCCTCGCGTACGCGTGCCTCGCCGGCGGCGGGCCCGTGGCGACGCCGCACACGGCGGGACGGCGCCTGCCCTCGGCGCCGCTCATCCGCCGCCTCGCGGCGCTGTTCGCGCTCGACTCGTTCGCGGGCGGCTTTGTCCTCCAGTCGCTCGTCGCGTACTACCTCCACGCCCGCTACGGGCTCGGGCTCGAGGCGCTCGGCTGGGTGTTCGGCACGACGCAGATCCTCACGGCCGCCTCGCTCCTGCTGGCGCCGCGCGCCGTCCGGCGCTTCGGCCTGCTCGCGACGATGGTGGTGTCGCATCTCGGCTCCAACGTCGTGCTCGTGGCGATCGCGGCCGCGCCGACGGCCGCCGTGGCCGTCGGCCTCCTCTTCGCGCGCCACCTGCTCTCGCAGATGGACGTGCCCACGCGCCAGGCCTACCTGATGGCGATCGTGGAGGATCACGAGCGGGAGGCGGCGGCCGCGACGACCAACCTCGCGCGCACGGTGGCGCAGGCGGTGACGCCCGCGCTCACGGGCTTCGTCATGCAGGCGGTCGCGCTCGCGTCGCCCTTCGTCCTCGGCGGCGGCCTGAAGATCGTCTACGACCTTCTCCTCTACCGCGCCTTCAAAGACGTCAAGCTGAAGCTCGACGCGTAAGTAGCCCCGCCCCAGGCGGGGGTCGGGAACGCCCTCGGAGACCCGTTGCTTCTGGGGGTGGTTCGGCTGGTGCGTGGACGGTACTACCGCTGCGGGTGAGAGCTAGCGTGGTCGACGAGGGCGCTCCCGGCCCCCGCTGGGGCGGGGCTACTTGATCGCGACGGCTTTGACCTGCCTGAAGTCCGTGAGCCCCTGGAGCGACTTGAGCACGCCGTCCTGGACCAGCGTCGTCATCCCTTCGCTCTTGGCGAGCGCGAGCATCTCGGCGACGCGCCCCTTGGTCTGGATGAGGCGCTTCATCTCGTCGGAGGTGATGAGGAGCTCGTGGATGGCGGCGCGCCCGCGATAGCCGGTCTTGGAGCAGGTCGCGCAGCCCTTGCCCCGGTAGAGCATCAGCGCCTCGTCGTACGGGTGCAGCTGCTCGAACGCCTGGCGGCCGTACGCCTCGGCGAGCTCGTCGTACTCGGCCCGCGCCGGGTGATACTCGCCCTTGCAGTCGGGGCAGATGCGCTTGACGAGCCGCTGGGCCAGTATCCCCAGGAGCGCGTCGGCGAAATTGAACGGATCGAGCCCCATGTCGAGGAGCCGGATGACCGTCTCCACGGAGCTGTTCGTGTGGAGCGTGCTGAAGACGAGGTGGCCGGTGAGCGAGGCCTCGATGCCCGTGGAGGCCGTCTCGTCGTCGCGCATCTCACCGACCATGATCACGTCGGGGTCGGCGCGAAGGAACGCGCGCATCGCCGTCGCGAAGTCGAAGCCGATCTTCGGCATCACCTGGACCTGCCGCAGGCCGTACTGCGTGATCTCGACCGGGTCCTCCGCGGTCCAGATCTTCCGCTCCGGCTTGTTGATGTACCCGAGCACGGAGTGGAGCGTCGTGGTCTTGCCCGAGCCGGTCGGGCCGACGCAGAGGATGAGCCCGTACGGCTTCTCCGCGACCTTCTTCAGCTCGCGCAGGTTCCGCTCGGTCATCCCGAGCTTCTCGATGGGCATCGGCTCACTCGCGGAGAGGATGCGCATGACCACGTCTTCGTTCTGGTTCGCCGTGGGGATCGTGGCGACGCGGAGCTCGATCTCGCGGCCCTCCGGCAGCTTGAACTTGATCTTGCCGTCCTGCGGCTTGCGGCGCTCGGCGATGTCGAGCTGGGCCATGATCTTGAGCCGCGCCACGATGGCGCGCCGGTAGGCGCCCGGGATCTTCTGGTACTCGGAGCAGCCGCCGTCCACCCGGTACCGGATCACGGTGTCCTTCTGGGCGCCGTAGGGCTCGACGTGGATGTCCGACGCGCGCGCCTTGTAGGCGTCCATGATGATCTGGTTGGCGAGGCGGATGACGGCGCTGTCGTTCTCGTCGAGCTCGGCGGTGCTCATCTCGCTCTCGGCCGGCGCCTCGGCCGACAGCTCGCCGAGGATGTTGCCGATCGCGTCCTTCGGCTGGGCCTCGCCGCTCGCGGCGCCGAGGAAGAGGAGGATGTCCCGCCGGAGACCGACCGCCCACTTGAGCTTCCGGTTCTTGAGCGCCTGGGCGACGCTATCCACCCGCTGCAGGTCTTGGGGGTTGTCGATCAGGACGACGATGCCGTCGGCTTCACGACGGAGCGGCAGCCAGAAGTTGTGCCGGAGGTACTCGAGCTTGAGGTCCCGCATGAGATCCGGTGGCGGGATGACCTTCTCGTCGAACTCCACGAAGGGGCAGCGGTAGAAATCCGAGAGCGAGATGCCGAGCTCCGCCTTCGGCACCTTGTACTGCTCGATCAGGATCGACTCGACGTCGACCTGACGGCGTCGCGACTCGGCGAGCGCGGAGTTGAGCTCCTCCTGGGTGATCCGGGCCTGGCCCAGGAGGTAATCGAACTTGGTCTTCGGCCGGCTCTGGAGCAGCTGGGTCTGGTTGTGGAACGCGATGCCGAGCGTCTTGGCGACGCGGGAGACGCCCGTCTCGTCGTCCTTCGTGAACCGGGGCCCCTTCTTCTTGTTGAGGAGCTGCATGACGCCGAGGGCCTTGCCGTCGTGGAGGATCGGCATCGTCAGGATCTGCTTGGTCCGGAAGCCCGTCTTCTTGTCCCACGAGCCGTCGAAGGCGAGCGCGGGCGAGATCCGCGCCAGCTCCGCCTTGTCGTACGCGTCGGCGATGTTGACGATCTTGCCCGTCGCCGCGACGAAGCCGGCGATCGAGCGCTCGCTGATCGGGAGCCGGATCTCGTTCACCGTGCCGATCGTCAGGTGCCGCGAGTAGATCTCCTTCCGGTCCTGGTCGACCGCGTAGAGGGTCATCCGGTCGGCGTCGAGGAGCCCGAGGATGTCGCCCTGGAGCTCGAGGAAGAGCGAGTCGAAGCTCTTGGCGGCGTGGATGCGGTCGACGAGCTGGACGAGACGCTGCTCGTACGCCAGCCGCTCTTGTAAGATCAGAACCGACTCTTGCTGGGCCACGATCCCCCCAGGTGTCGAGAACGTAGGGAAAACCTATAACAGTGTAGCAGATACCCCCGTCAGCGACCGAGGGCCGCCAGCATCGCCTCCACGCTCGCGAACTTGACCCGCGGCCGCCCCTGCGCCCGCCCGCGCGACACCTCGATCTCGTTGAGTCTGAGCCAGTCGGCGTAGGAGAAGAAGGTCGGCTTCCGCTGGCGGACCAGCGCCTCGGCCGCGCCGGGGGTGGGGTGGCTCGGCTGGAGCACCACCCCCTGCGCCAGGTCCTCGAACATGCACTCGACCGTCTCGGCGGCGTCCGGCTTGTTGGTGCCGATGACGCCCGTGGGCCCGCGCTTGATCCAGCCGGCGGTGTACTCGCCGACGACGGGCCGTTTCGTGTCGGCATCGAGCACCCGGCCCTTGACGTTCAAGATGACGCCCCAGCTCTCGTTGAACGGCACGCCCGGGAGCGGCACGCCGCGGTAGCCGACCGAGCGGAAGACGAGGCCGACCGGGAGCTCCTCGAACCGGTCCGTCGCGCGCGGCTGGAGGGCGCCGGTCTGCGTCGCGGAGAGCTCGTTTCGCACGAGACGCATCTTCACGACGCGGCCCGTCGCGTCGCCGACGAGCTCGACGGGCGAGACCAGGAAGCGCACGACGAGCTTGCGCGGCTTGCCGGCGGGCCGCGCGCGCGCGTAGCCCTGGAGGATCTCGACCTTCTTCAGCGTCGCGCGGTCCTGGCTCTTCTCGACGGCGGCGCGGCTCAGGGGATCGAGCTCGACCTCCTCGGGGCGCACCTCGACGTCGGCGCCCTCGAGCTCGCCGAGCTCCTTGATTTCCGGATTCGTGAAGGCGGCCTGCGCCGGGCCGCGGCGGCCGAGCAGGTAGACCTCCCGGATCCGGCTCCTCGAGAGCGCCGCGAGCGCGTGGTCGGCGATGTCCGTCCGCGCGAGCTCCTCGGGGGTCCGCGAGAGGATGCGGGCCACGTCGACGGCGACGTTGCCCACGCCCACCACCGCCGCCCGCTCCACCGACAGGTCGAATTCCGAGTCGCGGTAGTCGGGATGCGCGTTGTACCAGGCGACGAACTCCGTTGCCGGATGGCTCCCCGTGAGGTCCTCGCCGGGGATGCCCATGCGCCGGTCCGTCTGGGCGCCCGTGCTGTAGAGGATCTGGTGGTAGTGGGCGCGCAGATCGGCGAGCGTCACGTCCTTGCCGAACTCGACGTTGCCGAAGAAGCGGAAGCGGGGGCTCGCGGCGACCTTGTCGAACGCGGCCGTGACGGACTTGATCTTCTGGTGATCGGGCGCGACGCCGAGCCTCACGAGGCCGTACGGGGTCGGCAGCCGGTCGTAGAGGTCCACCTCGACGACGACACCCTCTTTGCGGAGGAGGGCATCGGCCGCGTAGTACCCCGTCGGGCCGGCGCCGACGATCGCCACGCGCAGTGGCTGGGCGTCGGTGCCCGGCCGCGCCATCAGCGGCCGCTTCCGGGTTCCGGGTCGAGGATCATGGCCTGCAGGGTGTCCGCCTCGCCGCGGTAGTGGTCGCGCTGGGCCTTGAGGATGTCGCCGATCGAGACGATGCCGACGAGCTTGCCCTTCTCCATGACGGGCAGGTGCCGGATCCGCTTGTCCGTCATCGTGTACGCCACGGCCGCGAGGTCGTCGTGGGGCTGGCCGGTGATCACGTCGCGGGTCATGAGGTCACCGACGCGCCGCGTGAAGACGGCCTCGTTCCGCGCCGCCTCGCGCACGATGTCGCGCTCGGACAGGATGCCGATGGGCGCGCCCGCCGCGTCCACGACGATGAGCGCGCCGATGTTGTGGCGGGCGAGCAGCGCCAGCCCGTCCCGGATGCTCTGGTCCGGCCGGGCCGTGACCGCCGTGTCGCCCTTCGTCGCCAGGATGCGCGCGATGTCCATGGTGCTGCTCCTTCTCTAGAAGGCCGGAGTTTCGACGTACCGTCCCCACACCTCGCGGAGCCGGGCGACGATCTCGCCCATCGAGGCTCGCGCCTGCACGAGCTCGACCGTGACCGGCATCAGGTTGAGCGTCGGGTCGGCGGCCTCGCGGGCCAGCCGGTCGAGCAGCGCGGCGACGCGGGCGTTGTCGCGCCGCGCCCGCGTCGCCCGAAGGCGCGCGATCTGGCGCGCCTCGACGTCGGGTGAGACCCGGTGCACCTCGACCGCCCCCGGCTCCGCCGGCTCGACGAACTTGTTCACGCCGATCACCGGCAGCTCGCCGGAGGCCCGGCGGCGCGCGTGCTCGTATGCGGAGTCGGCGATCTCCCGCTGGAACCAGCCCGTCTCGATCGCCTTCACCGTGCCGCCCAGCGCGTCGACCTTCTTCAGGATGGCGAAGACCTCTTCCTCGATGCGGTTGGTGAGGCTCTCCACATAATACGACCCGCCCAGCGGGTCCACCACGCTGGCGACGCGCGTCTCGTCGGCGATGATCTGCTGGGTGCGCAGCGCGATCTTCATCGCCAGCTCGGAGGGGATCGCGTACGCCTCGTCGAGGCCGTTCGTGTGGAGCGACTGGGCGCCGCCGAGGACCGCCGAGAGCGCCTGGAGCGCGGTGCGCACGATGTTGTTCATGGGCTGGGCCTTCGTCAGCGTGACCGCGGCGGTCTGGCAGTGGAAGCGCAGGCGCATCGACTCGGCCCGCGTCGCGCCGAAGCGCTCCTTCATGAGCTTCGCCCACACCCGGCGCGCCGCGCGGAACTTCGCGACCTCCTCGAAGAAGTCCGCCTGCGCGACGAAGTAGAAGGCCAGACGCGGGGCGAAGCGATCGACGGCGACGCCCGCGCGCGTCACCTCCTCGACGTACGCGATCGCGTCCGCCATCGTGAAGGCGACCTCCTGCACCGACGTCGCGCCGGCCTCGGAGATGTGGTAGCCGCTGATGTTGATCGGGTTGTAGCGCGCCAGGCGCTCGGCGCTGTAGACGATCATGTCGCGCACGAGGCGCAGCGACGCGCGGATCGGGAAGATCCACTCCTTCTGCGCGATGTACTCCTTGAGGATGTCCGTCTGGCAGGTGCCCGAGAGCCGGTTCGGGTCGGCGCCGCGCGACTCGGCGAGCGCCACGTACATCGCGAGGAGGATCCACGCCGTGGGGTTGATCGTCATCGAGACCGAGATGCGCTCGAGGTCGATGCCCGCGAACAGCGCCTCCACGTCGTCGAGCGTGTCCACCGCGACGCCCTCGCGCCCGACCTCGCCGAGCGCCCGCGGGTCGTCGGAGTCGTAGCCCATCAGCGTCGGCATGTCGAAGTCCACCGAGAGGCCCGTCTGCCCCTGCGCGATGAGGTAGCGGAAGCGCTGGTTGGTGTCCTCGCCGGTGCCGAAGCCCGCGATCTGCCGCATCGTCCAGGGTCGCCCGCGGTACATCGTCGGATAGGGGCCCCGCGTGAAGGGATAGCGCCCGGGCAGGCCGATCTCGTCGAAGCCCGTGCCGGCGACGTCGGCGGGCGTGTAGACGCGCTCGACCGGGAGCCCCGAGCCCGTCCGCCACGCGGCACGGGACTCGGGCTGGCGCTCGAGGAACGCGCGGAGCTCGTCGGCTTCCCACGCGCGCTGGAGCGCCTTGATGCGCTCGATCGCCTTCGGATCAAACATGGGACGTCCTTTCTCCCAGCCGGGTCAGCAAGAGGCGCGCGCACGCGTGGGGCGAGAGCTCCCGCCGCGCCACGCGGTCGACGTCGGCGTCGGCCGCCGCCGGGTGCGCGAGGCGCCGGGCGACCAGCTCCTGCGCGATCTTCAGCACCCGGGCGCCGACCATGCGTCGCCAGCGCCGGTCGAGCTCACCGCTCGTCTTGAGGTAGGCCATGTGGCCGTCGAGCGCGTCCATGAGCGCCTCGATCCCTTCCTCGCGCGCCGCCGAGGCGGGGAGGACCGGCGGGACCCACGGCTCCACCGCCGGGGCCCCGTCGGGCCCGGCGGGGCTCTCGGCCGGCGGCAGCAGCGTCAGCATCGAGCGCAGCTCGCCGAGCGTGCGGTCGGCGCCCTCGCGGTCGGCCTTGTTGACGACGTGGAGGTCGGCGATCTCGAGCAGGCCGGCCTTCAGCGCCTGGACGTCGTCGCCGAGGCCGGGGACGCTCACGACCACGACCGTGTGGGCGAGCCGCATCACGTCCACCTCGTCCTGGCCGACGCCGACCGTCTCGACGAGGATCAGGTCGCGGCCCGCGGCGTCCAGCAGGTCGACCCCGTCCGCGGCGGCGCGGCAGAGACCGCCGAGGGCTCCGCGCGTCGCCATCGAGCGGATGAAGACGCCGGGGTCGAGGGCCAGGTCGTTCATGCGGATCCGGTCGCCGAGGATCGCGCCGCCCGAGAACGGCGACGACGGGTCCACCGCGAGGACCCCCACGGTGCGCCCCCGAGCGCGCGCCCCGCGCGCCAGGGCCCGCGCCAGCGTGCTCTTGCCGCTGCCCGGCGCCCCCGTGAGCCCGACCACGTGCGCGCGTCCCGTGCGCGGATAGAGGCGCGCCACGAGCGCCTCGGCGCGCTCGCCGCCGGACTCGACCCAGGTGAGCCCGCGCGCGAGCGCGCGCGTCGAGCCGGCGAGCAGCTCGCGGGCCAGCGTGTCCAGATCGGTCATGATCGTCGTCGCGCCTTCCTCGGCCTCGCCCCTCACTATCTCACCGAACGGCGATAGAGGTCGCGGTCGTCGATGACCCGCCGCGCCTTGAACTCGGTCCGCTCGAGCGTCCCCGCGGGGACCAGCTCGACGATCGGGCGGACGCCGAGCCGCGCCCGGAGCCGCTCGGCCATCGTCGCGGAGAGTTTCGCCCGCGCCCCGGGCTCGGCGTGAGCCGGCGCATACTCGGCGCGCACGAGGAGCTCGTCCATCGCCTCGCGGCGCGAGACGATCACGCGGAACTCGCCCCCGAAGCCCTCGATCGCGCGCAGCGTGTCCTCGATCGCGCTCGGATAGATGTTCTCGCCGCGCACGATGAACATGTCGTCGAGCCGGCCGTAGAGCCCGCCGGGCAAGCGCGGGTAGGTCCGGCCGCACGGGCACGGCGCGTCGGTCCAGCGCGCGAGGTCCCCGGAGACGAGGCGGATCATCGGCTGCGACGTCCGCTCGAGGTGCGTGTAGACGGGCGTCCCCTCGGCGCCGAAGGCCACGGGCCGGAAGGTCTCGGGATCGCAGACCTGCGTGTAGACGAGGTCCTGCCAGAGGTGCATCCCGGTGCGGTGGCGGCACTCGCCGTTGGTCATCCACGGCGTCATCTCCGCCATGCTCCCCATGTCGACGCACAGTCCGCCGAAGGTCGCCTCGATGAGCCGCTTCGTCGCGGGAATGCCGGCGCCCGGCTCGCCGGAGAAGAAGAGCGTGCGGAAGCCCAGCTCCCTCGGGTCGAGGCCCTCGCGCCGCGCGATCTCGGCGAAGTGCAGCGCGTAGGAGGGCGTGCCGTAGAAGGCGGTCGGCCGGAGCTCTCGCGCCCACTGGACGGCCATGAGCGTCTGCCCGCTCGCTCCCGCGCCGAACGGGAACGCGGTCGCCCCGAGCCGCTCGACGCCCTCGAGCGCGCCCCACGATCCGAGGTAGAGGCTGAAGAAGGAGCAGATGAGCACTCGGTCGCCCCGCCGGATGCCGGCCCCCCAGAGGATGCGGGCGTGGGCCTCGCCGATCCGCTCCCAGTCCCCCCGGTCGATGCCGAACACGGTCGGGCGCCCCGTCGTGCCGCTCGTCCCGTGGATGCGCGCGACGGCCCCGGGCTCGACGCAGAGGTACTCGCCGTAGGGCGGCGCCGCGGCCTGCGAGGCGCGCAGCTCGGCCTTGGTGACGACGGGAAACTTCTCGAGATCCGGCAGCGACCGGAGCGTCGCCGGCGACACGCCCGCCGCGTCCCACTTCTTCCGATAGAAGGGGCTCCGCTCCCACGCCCACGCGAGCTGCCGCCGGAGCTTCACCAAAATGAGCGCGTCGCGGGCGTGCGGCTCCATGCACTCGAGCTCGGGGAACCAGTGCTCCGACGCCGGGTCCGGGCGGTAGGTCGCGTCGTAACGGGGCGGCCACACGGTGAGGTCGACGGCGCTCGTCACCTGCCCTCCCCGCGCGGCTCAGCGCGGCTGGCGCGCGGCGACGAGCTCCCGGACGCGCGCGACGATCGCGTCCGGCGGGGTGTCCTGCAGCAGCACGTCCGCGGCGCCGAGCGCGCGCAGGGCCGGCACGTCCTCGTCCGGGATCACCCCGCCGACGACGAGGAGCATGTCGCCCGCGCCCGCGGCCTGCATGAGCTCGACCACGCGCGGGATCAGCGTCATGTGCGCGCCCGACAGGAGGCTGATCCCGAGGACGTCCACGTCCTCCTGCACGGCCGCCGTCACGACCTCCTCCGGCGTGCGGTGGAGCCCCGTGTAGACGACGTCCATCCCCGCGTCGCGCAGGCAGCGCGCGACGATCTTCGCGCCGCGGTCGTGACCGTCGAGACCGACCTTGGCGATGAGGACGCGGATGGACGACATCGGTCGGCGTCTTTGATACAGGATTCCGGGCCGGGGATCAAGGACGCCACCGCCCGCGCGGCGGCGGGGTCCGGCGGACGCGTCAGCCGAGGCGGGCCTGCGCGGCCGGGGTGCCCGCACGCCGCGTCGACCGAGATGGCAGCAGCTGGAGCAGGCGGCAGCGCTTTCGCAGCGTGTTGCGGTTCAGGCCGAGCATCCGGGCGGCGCGCAGCTGGTTGCCGCGCGCCAGCCCGAGCACATGCGCCAGCAGGGGGCGCTCGAGGAGCACGAGCGCCTCCCGGTGGACGCGGTTGGGTCGGAGCGCGACGAGCTGCTCCACGAGCTGGGGCACCACCTCGGCGATGAGCCGCGCGAGGGCGGAGAGCTCGGGCGAGTCCTGGCTGACGGCTTCCTCACTCATCATGCACCGTCACCCGGCGGCCGGCTCAGAAGAAGGCGTAGTAGAGCGCCAGCATGAACGTGTCCTGCGTCTTCGCGGTCGGCACCAGGCCCGGCGTCCGGATGGAGAACGCCTTGCGGTCGGCGTCGTCGTGGCGGTACTCGAAACGGCCGACGAGGCCCTTCCAGATCTTGTACTGCAGCGTCGCGGTGACGTCGTACAGCCCGACCGACGTGCCCGGCGCGATCGCCGCGGTGCGCACCCCGTCGGCGTCCTTGAAGAACTCCAGGCGGAGCGCCGTCCGGAGCTTCTCGGTCCAGTCGTAGGCCGCGTACCCCGCCCAGCCCCACCACCTCGCGTCGGTGTCCTTCCGCGTGCCCGACGCCGCCAGGCTCGCGTCGTCCGTCTCCCGGCCGTAGTCCACGTTCAGGCCGAGCGTGAGGCTCTTGATCGCCGTGTAGGTCCCCGTGAGATCGAGGACCGTGCGGGTCTTGTGATCGTTGCCTGCCTGCTCGGGGCCCGTGATCCAGTTCAGGTTGACCGCCAGGTCCTTGATCGGCGGCGTGAACGCGAACTGGCCCGTCGCCGACATGCGGCTGTTGTTGTCCTTGGCGACGTCCCAGCCGACGACCGGCCCGGCCGTCATCGCCAGCCAGTCCGTGATCTGGTAGCTCGCGAGCGCGCCCACGTGGGTGAGCGGGATGGCGAAGCTGAAGAGGAACCCGCGCGAGAAGTTGAGGTTGTTCGGCGACTCGATGACCTCGTAGCCCAGCAGCGTGACGAACTTCCCCGCCTTGAGCGTCAGCCCACTGCCGACCGGGATCTTGTACGAGCCGTACGCCTCCTCCAGGTCGAACTTGTCCGTGTTGCGAAACGCGAACTGGTCGTCACTGTCACGGAAGATGCCGAGCGCGTGGTTCTTCTGCGAGTCGATGCCGGCTGTCACGACCAGGCCCCCACCGAACGGGTAGCGGTCCGACGGGTCCTTCTTGATGCTGAACTCGCCGACGTTGAACGTGAAGTTATTGTTGAAGTCGTAGAGCCGCAGCTCGTTGTGGTTGCCGCGCCCGGTGGGCGCGGTGTTCCACACATAGCTGCTCTCGAGATACGAGAACAGGGTGGTCTCCCCCCAGAGCGTCTTCGGCTTCTCCTCGGCCTTGGGCTCGTCGGGCTTCGCCTGCGCGTACGCCGGCGAGCCCGCCGCCACCAGCAGGAGCCCCAGGAGGATCGCGATCGGTGCTCGGGACATGGGGTTCACTCTCCCGGCTCGTTTAGAGTGCACTCTCTCCGTGCTCGCCGGTCCGGATACGGACCGCCCCCTCCAGCGGCGAGACGAACACCTTCCCGTCGCCGATGCTGCCCGTCTTCGCGGCGGCGGTGATCAGCGCGACGACCGTGTCCGCGCGATCGTCCGAGACCACCACTTCCAGCTTCATCTTGGGGAGGAAGTCCACCGTGTACTCGCCGCCGCGATACATCTCGGTGTGGCCCTTCTGGCGCCCGAAGCCGCGCACCTCGCTCACGGTCATTCCGACGATGCCGGCGCCCGTGAGCGCCTCCTTCACGTCGTCGAGCTTGAACGGCTTGATGATCGCCTCGATCTTCTTCATGACGTGGCGTCTAGCGCCCGCGCTCTGGCGCCATCGCCGGCACCGTCGGCGCCCGGACGCCGGACGCGCCCATCGCGTGGACAAGCGTCGCCGGCCCCTGGATTTCGGGGTAGCCGTGCACGCCCATCTCCGGCACGTCGAGGCCCTCGAGCTCGACCTCGCGGGAGACGCGCATCCCGAACACGGCGTCGTAGACCTTGAAGAAGACCCACGAGGCCCCGAAGATGAACCCGAAGCACGTGACCGTGCCGATGACCTGCGCCACGAACTGGCTGGGTCCGCCGTAGAAGAGGCCGCGCACCGTGCCCTCGACGCCGTTGAAGCCGTCGCCGTACGTGCCGTCGGAGAAGAGGCCGAGGCTCAGCACGCCCCAGGCGCCGTTGACGCCGTGGACGGCGATCGCGCCGACCGGATCGTCGATCCTCATCACCGTCTCGATAAAGACGGCGGCCCAGCAGACGAGCACGCCGGAAACCGCACCGATCACGAAGGCCCAGAAGCTCGAGACGAAGCCGCAGGGCGCCGTGATCGCGACGAGACCCGCGAGCATGCCGTTGACCATCATGCTCGGGTCGGGCTTGCCGTACTTCCCCCACATGTAGAACATCGAGAAGATCGCGCCCGACGCCGACGCCAGCATGGTGTTGACCGCGATGACCGAGATGCGGAGATCGCCGCCCGCCAGCGTGCTGCCCGGGTTGAAACCGAACCAGCCGAACGCCAGGATGAAGCAACCGAGCACACCCATCGGGATATTGTGGCCGGGGATCGGGTTCGCCGAGCCGTCCTTGTTGTACTTGCCGATGCGCGGCCACAGCACCATCGCCCCCGCCAGCGCCGTCACCCCGCCGACCATGTGCACGACCGATGACCCCGCGAAGTCGACGTGGCCGTGACCCAGCCCGAAGTTCTTGCCGAGCTGGGAGAGCCAACCGCCGCCCCACACCCAGTTGGCGAAGATCGGGTAGGTGAGCATCGAGAGGAAGAACCCGAAGACGACGAACGAGGAGAATTTCCAGCGCTCCGCCATCGCGCCGGTCGGGATCGTGGCCGCCGTGTCCATGAACACCATCTGGAAGAGGAACAGCGCGAACACCGCCACGTCATACGTCGAGCCGGCCAGGAAGAAGCCCTTCATCCCGAAGAGCCCGAAGTCCTTGCCGAAGAGGCTGAGCGTGAACTCGCTGTCGAGCAGGCCGGTGCCACCCATCGTCGAGAGGGCCCCGAGCCCGCCCATCTGCAGGGCGAAGCCGCAGATCCAGTACCCGGTCATACCGATCGCGTAGATCATGAAGTTCATCATCATGGTGTGCGCGACGTTCTTCGCGCGGGTGAAGCCGGTCTCGACGAGCGCGAACCCCGCCTGCATGAACATGACGAGGAAGCCGGTGAGCAGGGTCCACATGAGGTTGATCGAGACCCGGTTGTGGCCCGCGAAGTCGGCGACCTCTTCAAGCGTCGGCTTGCCGGCGGTCTTCGCCGTGACATCGGCGATCCCGCCCGTCGCCGTGCCCGCGGGGTCGGGCTTGGACGGCGGAGGCGACGGAGCCGCCGCCGTGGCGGCCGCCGGCGGCGCCGCGGGCTTGTCCTGGGCGAACACCCAACTGCCCGCCGCCAGCAAGACTCCGACGACGAGAGCGACGATGACCTTCCTCCGCAACGTGGAACCGAGCGAAGCGAACCCTGTCATGTGCGTGCCCCCCTTGGCGCAGCCATCGAGGTCTGACCCGACAGCGTTGGCGGGCACTCGTGCGATGGGGAGCAAGGCGCATGCCGCGGCAGGCGTCGACGCGACCTGCGATGTCACGCGAACTTACGGGAACACCCGTCCGCCGTGGGGCTGCTCATTCGGCGGGCAGACACGGCGAGTTGCTTAATCCGCTTGCAGGAGTCTCGTGGCTAGAAGGTCCACTCGGTGAACAGCTTCTGCTTGAAGGTCTGGAGCTCCTCGACGGGCGCCACCGCCTCACGGTGGGCGGAGAGCTCCAGCACCTTCTGGTCCAGGCGCGTCAGACGGACCGCCAGCACCTCGGCGATCGCCGCGATCAGCTTGTAGGCGGCGACGGACTCGCCCGAGATGAGCCGCTGGAACTGGGACTTCGTGAGGAGCTGGATCTC
>QHSZ01000037.1 GCA_003220595.1 Candidatus Rokuibacteriota bacterium
CGACGAGCCGATCGGCGCCGGACTCCGGCGCCCACACCTCGCCGGGGCGCCCGAGGATCTGGCGCACGTTCGCGCCGCCGCGCTCGCTCGGAAACGCCTGGAACTTCTCGGTCTCCGGGTCGAAGCGGACCATCGCGTTGGTCCCCCAGTCGGAGAGCCAGACCATGTCCTTGTCGTCCACGTAGACGGCATAGGCGCGCGGCGCTGCGCCGGGGAGCCTCCACGTCTTCCAGGCGCTCGTCGCCGGATCGTAGCGGCTCACGTTCCCGGAGTTCCACTCGCTGACCCAGATCCGGCCCTTCCCGTCCGACCAGACGCGGCGCGCGCCCTGGTCCTTCGTCGGCGGTTCGATGACCGTGGCGCCGCCCGTGTCGAGGTCCACGCGCGCGATGTGGCTGCCGGCGAGCGAGGCGTAGTACACGGCGCCGTCCGGCGTCGTCGCGATGCCGTAGGGGCCGCGGCCGCGCGGGGCGTCCCAGACCTGCATCGCGCCGCTGTTCGGGTCGAGCCGGCCGTAGACGCCGCTCTGGCCGGTGAACCAGACGCGGCCACGCTTGTCGAAGGTCAGCGTGTTGAGGTTCGCGTAACCGCGCGCTTCGGGCAGCGGCCAGCGCCTCACCGCGCGGGTCTGCGGATCGACGCGGACGATCGCGTTGGTGCCGCCCTCCGTGACCCACGGCGCGCCGTCCGGCCCGACGATCACGCCGTGCGGGGCGGCGCCCGCGCCGAGCGGGATCAGCTCGACCTTGCCGGTGGCGGGATCGAGCCGCCCGAGCTGCCCCGCGCGCTGGGCCGTGTACCAGACGACGCCGTCGGCGCCGACCGCGACGTCGTGCGGCCCGCCGCCCTTCGGTAGCTCGTACGCCTGCACGACGACTTCGGCCCGCGCGGCGGGCGGCAGCAGGAGCAGGACGACGACGAGCGCGAGCCGCGTGAGGCGCATGGTGAGCTCCTCCATTTCTTAGGCGTAGTGTACCCTGTCCCCCGATGCCCCGTGCCGACCGCAAGCCGCACACGCTCGCGGCGTCCCTCCGCCGGATCCTCTGCGTCTCCGCCCACCCGGACGACAACGAGTTCACGGTCGCGGGAAGCGTCGCCCGGTGGGCGCGGGAGGGCCGCGACGTTGCCTTCTGCCTGGTCACGAGCGGGGGCGCCGGCACGAACGAGCACACGCCCCGGTCGGAGGGCCTCATCCCGAGACGCGAGCAGGAATCGCGGGAGGCGGCGCGGATCCTGGGCGTCAAGGACGTCGTGCTCCTCGGCTACACGGACGGCGCCCTCGAGCCCACGCTGGCGCTACGCCGCGACCTCACGCGCGTCATCCGTCAGCAGCGTCCCGACGTGGTGGTGTGCAGCGATCCGACGCCGCGCTGGTACGGTGACAACTATCTCAACCACCCCGACCACCGGGCCGTCGCCAGCGCCGCGCTCGACGCGGTGTTTCCGTCCGCCGAGACGCGCGCGATCTTCCCCGAGCTCCTGGGCGAGGGCCTCGAGCCCCACAAGGTCAAGGAGGTCCTGATCGTGGGGGCGCTCGAGCCGAACGCGTGGATCGACATCGGCGACACCTTCGACGTCAAGTGCGCGGCGCTCCGGGCGCACGCGTCCCAGGTCGGCGGGGGAGAGTGGGTCGAGGGGCTCCTGCGCGGCTGGGGCGAGCGCGAGGGCAAGCGCGTCGGCGTGCGCTACGCGGAGGCCTTCCGCCGGCTGGTGCTCTCCTGAGCTCGGACCGCGGGTGTGTCAGGCGAAGCCGAGGAAGTCCTTCAGGGCGGCGAGGACGGCCTCGGGGTTGTCCTCGTGCAGCGTGTGGACCGCACGCGGGATCTCGATCAGCGTCCCGCGCGGGAGCTCCTTCGCCATCCGCTCGGCGACGTCGCGGTCGAGCACATGGCTCTCCGCCCCCCGCAGCACCAGGGTCGGCGGTGTGATCGCGCGCAGGATGGCCCACCAGTCGACGTCCGCCTGGGAGCGGCGCTCCTTGATGCTCGGGTGCCAGGCCCACACCAGCGCCCCGTCGGCGCGCTGCCGGAGGCTAGACGAGACGACCCAGCGGTAGTAGTGGATGCCGGGGTACGGGTTCGCGCGGTGGAGGTGCTGCGCCGCCTGCTCGATGCTCTCCCAGGTGTCGGGCTCGGCCGGCCCGGCCGAGGGGCGCGCCGCGCGCGTGCTGATCTCGGGACCGATGTCCACGACGACCAGCGTCCGGACGCGGTCGGGTCGCTTGGCGGCGAAGTACATCGCGTTCCGGCCGCCCATCGAGAGCCCGACGAGGACCAGCGAGGTCAGGCCGAGCTGGTCCACGACGCCGGCGATGTCGTCGAACGCCGCGACCGCGTTGTAGACGTCCGCCGGATCGCTGTCTCCGTGACCGCGCTGGTCGAGCGCGTAGACGTGAAAGTGCGGCTGCAGCGCGAGGCTGAGGGTGTCCCAGGCGTGCGCGTGCCCCGTGAACCCGTGCAGGAGCAGGAGCGGCGTGCGATCGCCGCCACCCCAGTCGAGGACGTGGAGCCGAAGCCCGTTGACGGCCAGATGGCGGCTGAGCGGCCGGAGGAGGTTCATCGGAGCCTCAGGTCCTCACACGGCGCCGCGTACGGGTAGCCCTGGATCAGCCCGGCGCCGGATTCCTCGACGCGCGACCCGACCCCCCAGATGAAGCCTTGCTGGAACAGCGGCGCGACGAGCACGCGCTCGGCGACCATCTTCTGGATCCGGTGCAGCATGGTCTCGCGCTGCTTTCGGTCCAGCTCCTTGGCCTGGCGCTGGAACAGGTCCTCGAGCTCGGGCACGACGCCGTACGAGTACATGCCGCCCCTGGTCACGAAGGGCTCGAGCCGGGCCGCGGCGTTGCCCGCCGCCCCCGTGGCGCCGATGAGGAGCCCCTTCAGCTTCTTCTCTCGCCAGGCGGAGAGAAAGGCGGCGCGCTCCATCGTGCGGACCTTCGCCCGGATGCCGATGGCCCGGAGAAAGTCCGCGACCTCTTCGCCCAGCGACGTGTAGGGCGGGAGCGGCGTGAGGTCGCCCGCGTCGAACCCGTTCGGATAGCCCGCCTCGACGAGGAGCTGCTTGGCGCGCGTGGGATCGTACGGGGGCGGGTCGATGGGCAGCGCGAACTCGAACGTCGGCGGCACGAACGAGCCCGTCGTCCGCCCGAGACCGAGCATCTCGGCCTGGTTGATGGCCTGGCGGTCGATGGCGAGGCTCGCGGCCAGGCGCACGCGGCGATCGTACCACGGAGATTTCGGCTCCCACTGGTCGAGGAAGTCGAGCCAGTACATGCCGTAGAGCAACGGCGCGACGATCTTCACGCCGGGCGAGCGCCGCAGCTCCTCCGCGAGCGCTCCGCCGAACAGATAGGCCAGGTCGACCTCGCCCGTCTTCACGGCGGCTGCCCGGGTCGACTCGTCGGGAATGCTGCGCATGACCAGGCGCTTCACGTGCGGCGCCTTCCGCCAGTAGTCCGTGAACGCCTCGAGGACCAGCTCGACGCCCGGCGTGAAGGAGACGAACTTGAACGGCCCGGCCCCCACCGGGGCCTTCTTGAACCCATCCTCGCCGACCCTCTCGACGTATTTCTTCGGCACGATCCAGCCGGCGCCGGTGGCCGACGTGCCGTAGAAGGCCATGAAGTCCGGCCAGGCCTCCTTCAGCAGGAAGCGGACGCGGTTCGTGGCCACGACCTGGATCTCCTTGACCTTGTCCTTCAGGAGCTTGGCGGAGGCGCCCTTGTAGCGGTCGAAGGAGAACCTCACGTCGTCCGCCGTCACCGGGTCGCCGTTGTGGAACTTGGCGCCCTTGCGGAGGACGAACTCGTAGGTGAGGCCATCCTTCGAGACGGTCCACGCCTCCGCCAGGCTCGGGGTGGTGAGTGAGGCCGGCATCGGCTTGACCAGTGCATCGTGGAGTGCGTAGAGGACCATGAACGGGGTGATGAGGCCCTCCGTCTCGCCGGGGTCGAGCCAGCGGTTGACGAGCGTCACGTGGACGCCCCACGTCAGCGTCCCCTCGGGCGCCGCGTGCCCCGGGGAAGCGCCGGCGAGGACCACCACGACGAGCAGAAGCGCGCCGAGCGCGACCCTCATCTCCGCACCTCCAAAGATAGCGACCGATCCCCCGAGCGTGACGCCGGAAGGATAACATTTGCTACTATCGGGCGCGCACGAGCGACGCATCATTCCGACGACGTGAAGGGGGAGGGCTCGATGGGAACGTTCCGGCTCTACAGCAGCGCCGACGGGCAATCGCGCATCGACACGATCGACCTCGGCCGGACGACGGAATGGACGAAGGGGCTGGCGGCGACGCAGATCGCGTTCCGCGTGTGGCCGGTCGGCCAGTTCCTCGACTGGCATCCCGCGCCGCGCCGCCAGTTCGTCATCATTCTCGCGGGCCGGCTCGAGATCGGCCTGAGCGACGGCAGCACGCACGTCTTCGGCGCCGGCGACGCCCGGCTGGTCGAGGATACGACGGGCAAGGGGCACACCACACGCGTCCTCGGCACGGAGCCCGCCGTGACGGCCACGATCCCGCTGGCGCAGCAATGAGCGACGCGCGGCGACCAATGAGCAAGATCCTGTTCGCACCCACGCAGCCCGACGCGATCCTCGACATCGCCCGATCGCTGGCGCCACCCGGCTTCGAGCTCGTGGTCGCCGACCCCGGCACGCCGGCGTTCTACCAGGCGGCGGCGGACGCCGAGTACTACCTGGGCCTCGCCCGCCAGATGGGCGGCGAGTTCTTCCGCGCGGCGCCGAAGCTCCGGCTGGTCCAGCTCCTCAGCGCCGGGTACGACCGGGTCGACCTGGAGGCGGCGCGGAAGGCGGGCGTGCCCGTGGCCAACAACGGCGGCGCCAACGCGATCGCCGTGGCCGAGCACACGCTGATGCTCATGCTCGCCGTGCAGAAGCGGCTCGTCCGGTTCCACAACGACGTCGTCGCCGGCAAGTGGCGGGTCGGCAACGCGGCGGACACCCGAGTCTACGAGCTGGCCGGCAAGACGCTCGGCCTCGTCGGCCTCGGCAACATCGGCAAGAAGGTGGCGCGCCGCGCCGCGGCGTTCGACATGCGCGTGCAGTACTACGACGTCGCGCGCCTCACCGAAGACCAGGAGGACGCGCTTGGCGTGCGCTTCGTGCTCTTCACCGAGCTGCTCCGCACCTCGGACGTGGTCAGCCTGCACGTGCCGCTCGACGACACGACGCGGCACATGCTGGCGGCACGGGAGTTCGCGGTGATGAGGCCGGGCGCCATCCTCATCAACACCTGTCGCGGGCCCGTCGTGGACGAGGCGGCGCTGCACCGGGCGCTCGTCGACGGGCAGATCGCCGCGGCCGGGCTCGACGTGCTGGTCGAGGAGCCGCCGAGGCCGGATCATCCGCTCCTCCGGCTGCCAAACGTCACGCTCACGCCGCATTCCGCCGGGCCGACGTGGGAAAACTGGACGGCGAGGTTCCGGAACGGATTCGACAACATCCAGCGCGTCGCGGCCGGCCGCGCGCCGCGCTGGGTGATCCCGGAGCTCGCCTGAGGGGGGAGGCTCGATGCTCGTGCTGGTGGTGTCGCTCAAGGTGAAGTCGGAGATGCGCGCGAAGTTCCTCGAGGCCGCCGAGGACGACTCGACGTGCTCCGTGCGCGACGAGCCCGGGTGCCTGCGCTTCGACGTGGTCCAGGACCAGGCGGACCCGAACCACTTCTTCTTCTACGAGGTCTACCGGGACGAGGCGGCGCTCGAGGCGCACCGGAAGACGCCGCACTATCCGCGCTGGCGGCAGGCGGCCGAGGTCTGTCTGGCGGAGCCGAGCCAGGTGACCCGCTCCGTGAGCGTCTTCCCGCGCGCCTACCGATAGCCGCGTCGCGCGTGGCCAGCTGGCTCGCCGCGCCGATCGCGGCACTGGTGTGGGTGGGCGCGTCCTCGGCCACGATCGGCCAATGGGCGCCGCGATTCTTCTTTCCGACTCTGGCCGTGGTGGGCGCCGGGCTGCTGTCGGTCGCGTTCGTGCGCTCCCTCGCCCGATTCGCACGGCGCTCCCGGAGCGGCGGGCGCGTTCGGGTCATCGGCGTGCTCGTCAATGCGGTGGCGACACTCTTCCTCGTGGTGCTGCCGCTGACGCGCGTTCTGGGCGTCGTCACGGCCCCGGGAGGTGGCGCCCCACGCATCATCGCCGGCTTCGGCGACTGGCTGGGCGGCGAAGGCTACCCGCGGCTCAGCCCTCATCGCGGGATCGACATCGCGGGCAGGATCGGCGCCGACGTGCTCGCCGCGGCCGACGGGCGCGTCAGCGTGGCGCGGGACAGCCGTGACCTGTGCGGTCTGATCGTGGTCATCGTCCACGATCCCCATGACTACCGCACGGTCTACTGCCATGTTTCCGCGATCTCCGTGACGCCCGGAGAAGCGGTCAGACGCGGCCAGCGGATCGGCGCCGTCGGCACGACGGGGCAGCGCGCGTGGCCCGGCTACGAGCACGTGCACCTGGAGCTGCAGCGAGGGCGCGACAGCCGGGACGTCGAGGACCCTGTCCAGCGAATCGTCGGATGCTTCGACGGGACGACGCGGTACCCGGCGGACCGCCTGGTGCTCACGTATCCGGTGAGGTGCTGAGCGCGCGCCTCAGTCGACCCTGACGATCAGGTCGGGCGACAGGTCGGCGAGCCTCGTGCGGCCGCAGAGTCCCATCGTCGTGCGGATCTCGTCGCGCAGGATCTCGAAGACACGCGCGACGCCGGCGGCCCCGTCGGCGGCGAGGCCCCACAGCGCGGTCCGCCCGAGCGCGACCACCTTGGCCCCGCGGGCGAGGCCCTTCACCACGTCGGTCCCGCGCGAGAAGCCGCCGTCGACGACGATCTCGGCGCGCCCCGCCACGGCGTCGACGATGGGCGGCAGCGCCTCGATGCTCGACTGCGTGTGATCGAGCTGGCGGCCGCCGTGGTTCGAGACCCAGATCAGGCGCACGCCCATGTCCACCGCGCGGCGGGCGTCGGGCACCGTCATAATCCCCTTGATGCCGACCGGAAGCTTCGTGGTCTTCATCAACCACTCGACGTCCGCCCACGTGAGCCGGGCCTGGTACTCGGGGTTCGGCCCGCGCGGGTTGGGGGCGATCTCCATCGCCTTGCGCGGGCTGAAGCGGGCGAGGATGTCGCGCTCGCGGCGGCCGTAGAGCTGGACGTCCACGGTGAGGGCGACGGCCTTGTAGCCGGAGGCCTCCACCCGCGCGAGGAGCTCGGCGACCCAGCCGCGGTCGCCGTGGTGGTAGAGCTGGAACATCAGCGGGCCCGACGCCGCCTTGGCGACGTCCTCGACCGGCCACCCGGTGGCGCCGGAGAGCCACTGGAGGGTGTCGGCCCGACCGGCGCCCCGCGCCATCTCCACGTCGCCCTCCGGGTGGAAGAGGACGAGGCCGCCCATGGGGGCGACGGCGACCGGCCAGGCGAGCGGCACGCCGAGGAGGCTCGTCCGAAGGTCGATCGCGCGCACGTCCACGAGGACGTTCTGCTGGATGGCGAGGCGGTCGAGGTGTCGGCGGTTACGGCGCAGCGTCCGTTCCGTCTCGGCGCCGCCGTCGCCGAAGTTCCACGCCTCCCGGGGCAGCCGCTGCTTGGCGGCGCGGCGGATCTCGGGCAGAGTGACGAAGCGCGGGCCAGAGAGCTCGGTCATGGCGTCAGCGCCCCCGGAACTGCGGGCGGCGCTTCTCGGAGAACGCCTTCACGCCCTCCTGGTAGTCCTGACTGTTGAAGCAGTCGGCGATCAGCTTGTCGAGCAGGGCGAGGTCGCGGTCGCCCGCGGGCTTCACGAGCTGCTCCACGGTCGCCTTGGCGGAGCGCAGGGTGAGCGGCGCGTTGCGCGCGATCGTCAGCGCGTAGTCGCGCGTGAAGCGCTCGAGCTCACCGCGGGGCACGACCTGGTTCACGAGCCCCATGCGCAGCGCGTCCTGGGCGCTGAAATCGGTGCGGGCCGTGAAGAAGATCTCCTTCGTGTAGGCCGGCCCGACCAGCTTCATCAGCTTTTCCATGCCGTGGTAGTGGTAGCCGAGGCCGAGCCGCGCCGCCGGGACGCCGAAGCGGGCGTCGTCCGCCGCGAGCCGGATGTCGCAGGTGATCGCGATGCTGACGCCCCCGCCCACGCAGTACCCGTAGATCATGGCGAGGAGGGGCTTCGACAGCGCGGCGAGCGCGTCCTGCCCGCGTCCGGAGATCCGGCGGTACTCCTCCTCGTCGGCCATGTTGCGGCGGCGGTCCTTGAACTGCGAGATATCGGCGCCGGCGACGAACGCCTGATCGCCGGCGCCGCGCAGGACGACCACGCGGATGGCGTCGTCGGTGGCGAGGTCGTGTACGTAGTCGGGCATCAGCTCCCACATCTCCTGGCTCACCGCGTTCCGCTTCTCCGGCTGGTTGAAGATGATCCAGCCGATCGGCCCGTCCTTCTCGACCAGCAGCTTCGGCGTCTCGGTCATCGCGTTCTCCCTTTCACGGCCGCGTGCCTCCGACTATTGCCAGCCGTTCCGCCAGTAGAAGCACATCCGCTCGATGTTCCCCGGCAGGAACTCGTTCGCTTCCTTCAGGTCGGTCATGTACCCCTTGAGCGCCCGCACGTCGTCCTTCGTGCCGATGCCGCCCTGACGGGGGTGACCGGCGATCAGCCGCTCCCAGTCCAGCGCGAGCACCCGGTCGATCGAGTCGAACCAGTCGTCGATGTACGAGTCGCCCGGGGCGTCAATGTAACGGGGCCCGCGCGGCCGGCGCATTCCGTGGGTGGCCCGCCTCAGATGCCCGGGGCGTCAATGCATGACCAGGCCGCCGTCGACGCTGAGCGCCTGGCCCGTCATGTACCCGGCGCGGCTGCCGGCGAGGAAGGCGATCACGTTGGCCACGTCCTCCGGGCGCTCCATCCGCCCGAGCGGCACCTGCGCGGCGCGCTGCCGCGTGAACTCCGCGGGCGAGAGGCCCATCAGGGCGCCCTGCTCGCGCGCGACGACCGTCCACATGTCCGTCTCCACGAACCCGGGGCAGACGCAGTTCACCCGGATCCCGTCCTTGGCGTGCGCGAGGGCGAGGCTCTTGGTGATGCTGATCACCGCAGCCTTGCTCGCATTGTAGGGGAGGTTGTTGCGGTTGCCGATCTTCCCGGCCATCGACGCGAGGTTCACGATGCTGCCCCGCTTCTGCGCGAGCATCGTGGGTAAGACCGCCTGGCAGGCGAAGAACACCGCCTTGGCGTTGACGGTCATCACCGCGTCCCAGTGCTCCTCGGTGACGTCGAGGGGCGCGGCGGCGCGGTAGATGCCGGCGTTGTTCACGAGGACGTCGATCCGGCCGAAGTCGGCACGCGCGCGCTCCACCATCGCGGCGAGGTCCTTGCGCGAGGTGACGTCGGTGGACGCGACGCTCGCGCGGCGCCCGAGCCCCTGCACCTCGGCGGCCGTGCGCTCGGCGCCGGCGCGGTCGAGCTCGGCGACGACGATATCGGCGCCCAGTCGCGCCAGCTCGAGGGCGGTGGCGCGGCCGATGCCGCGACCGGCGCCGGTGACGATCGCGATCTGGTCCCTGAGCTCCATCGTGGTCCCCCTAGCCCGCCGGCAGCGCGGCGAGCGCCTGCATGAAGCGCCGGGCGTGGCCGAGGACGTCGCGATCGAAGCGTCCCTCGGCGCGGCCCTTCTCCACCTTGACGCACGCGACGACCGGGCCGTCACCGCGGAGCGCCAGGTCGTACGCGCGTCCGAGCTCGTCCTCGGTGCGCACCTCCAGTGCCTTCTCGATGCCGGCGCCCCGCGCGATCGCCGCGAGGCTCGAGCGGGCGGCCGTGGCCGTCGCCTGGCCGCCCGTGGTCTGGTGGACCTCGTTGTCCCAGATCACGAGGGCGAAGTTGCGGGGGGCCTCGGTGGCGATCGTGCACAGCGAGCCGAGGTTCATCAGCAACGACCCATCGCCGTCCAGGCACACGACGCGTACGTCCGGGCGCGCCAGCGCGATGCCCAGCGCGAGCGAGGAGCACTGTCCCATCGCGCCGTAGGTGTAGCAGTTGAGGGGGCGGTCGGCGATCGTCTGCAGCTCGAGCGCCGCCTGGCCGAGATTGGTGACCACGACCTCGCGCGTCAAGCGCTCGGCGAGACGCCGGGTGGCGACGGCACGCGTCAGCGTCATTGTGGCGTCATCCCTGCTTCCCTCCCGTCAGCTCGGTGGGCAGGACGATGGCGACGGGGAGCGAGCGCGTGTAACCGAGCTTGATGAGCCCGTCGCCCTGGGCCTCCAGCTCGGCGATCGAGCTCGGCCGGATGGAGCGGATGCCGAGCGCGTCGAGGATGGGCGCGGTCGCCTGGCCCATCGGCACCTGCGCGGGATTGAACTCGCCGAGGTCGCCACGATGGCTGATGACCAGGACGATCGGGATCTGGCTGGCGACGTTGAGCGACCCGAGCGCGTTGATGCAGTTGCCGAGGCCGCTGTTCTGCATCAGCAGCGCCCCGCGCTTGCCGGCGAGCCAGGCGCCCGACAGGAGGCCGACGCCCTCCTCTTCGCGCGTCACGGTGACCACGCGGCACTCGGCGTCGGCCCACAGGTGCTCCAGGACGTGGCTCACGACGTAGTCCGGGACGGTCGCGTACATGCGGATGCCGTTTCTGCGCAGGACGTCGGCGACGTGCTTCGACCAGCTCGGGTCAGCCATGCGCGGTCCCCTCCTCCGCCGCGAAGCATCGCATGTCCGTCGCGCGGGTGCCAGTCCCCCGCGCGGACACTCGGAGGAGTCGTGTACTCTGTGGCGCGAGCCTGGGAGGGAGCCATGTCTGACCGGAACGCGGCGTTCGTCGGGACGATCCCAGAGAACTACGACCGGTACCTCGGTCCCATGTTCTTTCACCCGTACGCCGACGACCTGGCGGGCCGGCTCGTCGTGACGCCGGGCATGCGCGTGCTGGAGGTGGCGTGCGGCACGGGCCTCCTGACCCGGCGCGTGCTCGAGCGCCTCCGCGGCCGCGGGTCGATTCTGGCCACCGACCTGAACGAGGCGATGCTCGCGTACGGTCGCGGCCAGCTCCCGCCCGAGCCCGGCCTCGAGTGGCGCCAGGCGGACGCGACGAGCCTGCCGGTGCCCGACCGCTCCTTCGACGCCGTCCTCTGCCAGTTCGGGCTGATGTTCTTCCCCGACAAGGCGGCCGGCGTCCGCGAGGCGTTCCGGGTGCTCGATCGCGACGGAATCTATTTGTTCAACGTGTGGGATGCGATCGACCGGAACCCGATCCCGCGCATCACCCACGAGACGGTCGCCGGGTTCTTCCCGACCGACCCGCCGCAGTTCTATACGGTGCCGTTCGGATTCCACGACCCGGAGGCGATCCGGAAGCTCCTCGGGGAGGCCGGCTTCGGCCGGATCGAGTGGGCTTACGTCGACAAGGCGGGCACGAGCCCGGCGGCGGCGGACGCGGCGACCGGACTGATCGAAGGCAACCCGATCCTGGGCGCCATCATGGATCGTCGTCCGGAGGCGCTCCCCGAAATCAAGAAGGCGGTGACGGCGCGCGTCGCGGCGCAACTCGGCGATCGCCCGGTGCGGTTCGGGATGCGCGCCCTCGTCTTCTCGGCGCGGCGACCGTAGCGCGCCCGAGCTCCGCGCGAGCCAGGAGGCGTTCCTCTCATGCTAGGCTCTGCGGGCGTGGGGGACACGTCGATCCTCTGGCGCAGACTGGACCAGCCCGGCCACGAGTCGGCGCGCCTGTCCCTCCACGGCGCCCGCTGGCACCTCGCCGGCACGGCGGTGTTCGCGCACGCTCACCAGCCCTGCCGGCTCGACTATCTCGTGGTCTGCGATGCGGCGTGGCGAACGCTGTCGGGGAGGGTCGCGGGCTGGGTGGGAGACGAGACCGTGACGCTCGAGCTCTCGGTCGATCCGGCGCATGGCTGGCGGCTGAACGGCGCGGCGCGTCCCGAGGTGGCGGGGTGCATCGATCTCGACCTCAACTTCAGCCCGTCCACCAACCTGGTGCCGATCCGCCGCCTGGGCCTCGCCGTCGGACGCGAAGCCGCGGTGCGGGCGGCCTGGCTCCGCTTTCCGGGCTTCACCCTCGAGCCGCTCGATCAGCGCTATCGCCGCGTCGACGCGGCCCTGTACCGCTACGAGAGCACGGGCGGCTTCGCCGCCGAGCTCCGGGTGAACGGGGAGGGTTTCGTCACGCGGTATGGGAGCTTCTGGCAGGCCGAGGGCTGAGGTGCCGACGTGAACATCACGATTCTCGACGACTATCAGGACACGATCCGGACGCTCACGTGCTTCGAGAAGGTCGCCGGCCACGACGTGACAATCTGGAACGACCACACCAAGGACGTCAACGTGCTGGCCCGCCGGCTCAAGGACACCGAGGCGCTCACGCTGCTCCGCGAGCGCACGCCGATCCGCGCCCCGCTGCTCGAGCGCCTCGACGCGTTGCGGATCATCAGCCAGGTGAGCGTCTATCCGCACGTGGACGTCGAGGCGTGCACGCGGCGCGGGGTGATCCTGTCGTCCTACATGGCGCCCGGCCGGCCCTCCTACGCGACCGCCGAGCTCGCCTGGGGACTCGTCATCGCCGCGCTCCGCCGCATTCCCCAGGAGATGGGCGCGCTCCGGGCGGGGAAGTGGCAGGCGTACCCGGTCGGCACCGGCCTGCGCGGGAAGACGCTCGGCATCTGCGGCTACGGGCGGATCGGCGCCGTCGTCGCCGGCTACGGCCGGGCGTTTGGCATGAAGGTGCTCGCCTGGGGGCGCGAGAACTCGGTCGCCAAGGCGCGCGACGACGGTCACGCGGTCGCCCCGAGCAAGGAGGTCCTGTTCGCGGAGTCGGACGTGCTCTCGCTGCACGTGCGGCTGGTCGACGCGACGCGCGGCATGGTCACCGCCGCCGATCTCGCGCGCATGAAGCCGACGGCGCTCCTCGTCAACACGAGCCGGGCCGGGCTCATCGCGCCGGGGGCGCTCGAGACCGCCTTGCGCGCGGGCCGCCCGGGCCTGGCCGCGGTCGACGTCTTCGAGGAGGAGCCCGTGCTCGGGGGCACGCATCCGCTCCTCCTGATGGACAACGTCATCTGCGTGCCGCATCTCGGGTACGTCGAGCGTGACGGGCTCGAGAGCATGTTCGGCACGATCTTCGACCAGATCCTGGCCTACGCGAGCGGCAAGCCGATCAACGTCGCGAATCCCGAGGTGCTGAGCCATGCGCGCTAGGCGGAGCGTCGGACTCGGGCTGTTGTGCGTCCTGCTCGCGGGTGCTCCCTCCGACGACGCGGCGGCCCAGGCCAAGCCGGACGGCGAGATGCGCTGGGCGCTGTACGTGACGCTCTCGCCCGCCTGGTTCGATCCGGGCGAGGTGGTGGGCGTCCTCACGCCCTTCTGGGTGCTCTACGCGCTCCACGACGCCCTCGTGAAGCCCATGCCGGGCAATCACTTGACGCCGAGCCTGGCCGAGTCCTGGACGGTGAGCGCGGATCAGCGCGTCTACGAGTTCAAGCTGCGCGAGGGGCTCCGCTTCCACAATGGCGATCCCTTCACCGCCGAGGACGTGAAGTGGAGCTTCCAGCGCGCCAAGGGCGCCAAGCTCCTCCACGAGAAGGTCCGCGAGGTGGCGATCGCCGATCCGTACCGGGTGCGCTTCCATCTGCACGAGCCCTGGCCCGACTTCATGACCTTCTATGGGACCCTGGCGACCGGCGCGGGCTGGATCATGCCGAAGAAATACGTCGAGCAGGTGGGCAACGACGGCTTCAAGAAGCACCCCGTCGGTCTCGGGCCCTACAAGTTCGTGAGCCACACGCCGGGCATCGAGCTGGTCATGGAGGCCTTCGAGGGCTACTGGCGCAAGATGCCCTCGGTGAAACGGCTGGTCTACAAGAGCGTCCCGGACCCCGTCACCCGGCTCGCCATGCTGAAGCGGGGCGAAGTCGACCTCGCCTACCTGCTGGATGCCCCGCAGGCGCAGGAGGTGAAGCGGGCGCCCAACCTCACGCTCGCCTTCTCCGGAGGCATCGGGACCTTCTATCTGGATTTCTTCGACCAGTGGGATGCCAAGTCACCCTGGGCGGACAAGCGGGTGCGGCTGGCCGCCAACTACGCCATCGACCGCCAGGCGGTGAACGAGGCGGAGAACCTCGGCGCCTCCCGGCTCACCGGGAACATCGTCCCCCGCAGCTTCGACTTCGCGCTGCCGATCGAGCCCTATCCCTACGATCCGGCGAAGGCGAAGCAGCTCCTGGCGGAAGCCGGCTACCCCAGCGGGTTCGACGCCGGCGAGCTGTACCCGTGGCCGCCCTACTTCTCGATGGGGGAGGCGATCGGCGGCTACCTCGGGGTCGTCGGGATCAAGACGAGGATCCGGACGATGGAGCGGGCGGCCTTCTACGCGGCGCTCGCCTCCAAGAAGCTGCGGGGGCTCTGCGTCTGCATCAACGCGGTGTACGGCAACGCCGCCTCGCGGATGGCCGAGACGGTGCCGAGCGACGGGGCCTTCGCCTACGGCGGCTATCCCGACGTCGACGCCCTGTACAAGCAGCAGGCGCGGGAGCTCGACCGGAAGAAGCGGGAGGCGCTGCTGCGCCAGATCCAGCAGGTCCTGCACGAGCGCGTGCGCTTCGGGCCCATCTACGACTACATCTGGCCGAGTGGGGTCGGGCCGCGGGTCGAAGATCCGGCATTGATGCTGATCGACCCGTACCCGTGGTCGGCGCCGCTGGAGGAGGTGCGCCTCAAGAAGAAGTGACGCCGGGCAGTCACATCGCCGGGAAGTCGGAGGCGTCCACGGTGAACTTCACCGTGACCTGCCGTAGCCGGCGCGGCACCGGCACGATCTTGCTGAGCTTCGGGTTAAAGTAATCTCTGAACATCGACGGCCGCGGGTGACGCAGGTAGAGGTCGGGGTTCGCCTTGAGGTCGGACGTGGCCGCGGCCTGCAGCTCGTCCCGTGTCGAGACGTGCTGGATGATGCACGGCGCGTGCGTCACGCCCATCGAGCGGAGCGAGTAGGCACGGTGGGTGCCGTTGACGAGGACGAGCCGGTTCTCGGCGTGGACGGCGTTGAGGAAGTTCGAGCCGAAGCCCACGACGAGCCCGATGATGGCCGCCTCCGCGCCGGTCGGCGACCGACCGACGACCTGGGAGGGATCCAGCACGACGGAGTCGAGAAACCTCAGATCGTTCGACGGCGAGACGAGGACGAAGGTGTCCTTGTGGGTCTGCATCCACTTCATCGGCGGCTTCGGGTGCTCGAACGGCAGGCACGTCTTGAAGATGTCCTCATCGCTGGGTGACGGTCCCAGGCGTTCCTTGACGAGGTTCAGGTGATCTCGATTGACGAACTTTTGCCAGACGACCAGTCGGTCGAGCTCGACGAAGCCGATATCCGTGGGGACGACCTGGAACGCGTGACGGAATATGGGATCCTCGAGCACGCGATCGCGCAGCGCCTCGAGGCGCCGGGGCACCGGCTCGATGCTCGGATTATCCGCGATCCCGACCTCCTGCCGCCGCAGCTCCGCGATGTGGGCGGCCGCGGCGCGCCATTCCTCGATGAGAGCCCGCTCGTTGGCGCGGTGGCCGTTCTCGGCCACGACGGTCATGAAATACCTGAAGTCGCTGAGCGGCGGTCGGCCGGTGAGATAGACGCACTCGTGGACCACACGGGCCGCCTCGTCACTCGTGATGCGATCGAGCGCGAGCTGGAGCGCGTCGTCCTGCTCGTCGCGGCGCTCGTTGTCCATCAAGTCGCTCCAGCGCATCAGCTCACCACCACGACCAGAACTCCACCCTGATGACCCGGGCGAGCCGGCGCGTCAGCACGTGGAAGATCGGCTGGTCGCCGCAGGAGATCTTCGCGCGGCCCGTCATGTCGGGCTTGAGCAGGAGCCGCCCGTTCTCGATCTCGGTGGTGACCAGGACCACCCGGTCGCCGCCCGCCTCCAGCGGCACCGGCACGGGCACCCGCGCCGACGCAGCCTTGACGTCGAGCGAAGTGCCTCCCGTCTGGACGGCGGCAGCGACCGACGTCACGGTGCCCTCGAAGGTCACGTTCGGATAGGCCCGCGCCTTGAAGGCGACCCGCTGCCCGGTGGCCACGTCGCCGACGTCTCGTTCCGAGAGCGCGATCTCGGCGGTGACGGTATCGAGGCGGTTGACCGCGGCCAGGAGATCGCCCTTGTTCACGTGTTGCCCGATCAGCTCGAGGAGCTGACGCTCGGGAGTGACGACGATGCCGGCGATCGGGCTCGTGATCTCGGTGAGGCGCAGCTGGTCTTCGAGGTAGCGCTTCTGCGCCTCGAGGCGAACGACCCACGCCTCCTGGACCTCGATCTCCTCACGCCGGGAACCCGCCAGCAGCTTGGCCAGCTTGCCCTTCGCCTCGGCGACGCCCGTGGTCGCCAGGGCCAGCTCCTTGCGCACCTCGGCCAGATCGTCGGCGAGCGTGATCTGAAGTGCGCCGCGCGCCTCGTCGAACTCCTTTTGCTTGACGACGGCGTCCTCTTCGGCCTGCTCGATCTCCTTGAGCGAGACCAGCTGGAGATCGCGCAGGGCCCGTATGCGCTCCAGATTGCTGCGCTTGTACTTGAGCAGCTGCTCGCCACTGGCCAGGGTGGCTTCTTGCTTGACGAGGTTCTCCGCGCGCTGGCGTCGTGCCTCATCGTACCGCCGCGCGCTGTGGGCCATTCGGGCCTCCGCGGTCGCGACCTCTTTCTGCGCCACCGCGATCTCTTCCGGCCGGGTCCCGATCCGCAGCATCCGCAGGGTGGCCTGCTTCTCCGCGATCTCCGCCTCGGCCTTTCTAAGCTCCGCCGTGACATCGCGGTCCGAGAGCCGAGCCACGAGATCGCCCTGCTGGACCTTCATGCCCTCCCGGACGTGCACCTCGGCGATGAGGCCCTCGACCTCGCTGCGGACCTCGGCGTTCCGGGCCGGGAGGACCCGGACCTCGCCGCCGACCCGCAGGTCGATCTTGACGAGGAACGAGGCGGTCACCGCGGCCGCGAGGACCGCGAATTTCACCCACCTCCTCGTCGGCCACCTTCTCGTCGCCGGCACCGCCTTGGCCGGCTCCCGGGCCGGCTGCACGGTCGAGGACCGCCTGAACATCCGCGAGCGCAGCCGGTTGCGAACCCGCGCGCCGAAGAGCAGCAGGAACAGGAGCAGCCCCCACCCGTGATAGCGCGGGATGAGGTTGCCACCCAGTCTCACGGCGACGAACCAGAGCACGCTGAACGAGTACACGAACGCGAGCACGCCGTAGATGAGGTAGATCGTGCGCTCTCGGCGGGTCAGCGTGGCCGGCTCGGCCGGCCGATCACTGCGGCGAGAGAGCGATCCGCGGAGGTACTCGAAGGACTTCTGGCGCAGGTTCGGGATGCCCAGCCAGTCGCTCAGCAGGTAGTAGCCGTCGAGCTTGAGCAAGGGGTTCAGGTTGAAGAAGACCCTGGCACCGCTCGTCGCCATGACGATCAGCGCGAGCGAGTTCGGGAGGGTGCCGGGGTTGGTCGCCCGCCACACGACCGTCCCGAGGGCCCAGGACACGAGCTCCAGGTAGGGCCCGACCAGCGTGACCAGGAGCCGCTGCCACTTCTGCGGGAAGAGCCACGCATCGCTCACGTCGCAGTAGAACGCGGGGTTGAAGTAGATGAAGAAGATCCCGATCTCGTGGACCTCGCCCCCGAACCGTTTGCAGGCGAGCCCGTGGGCGAACTCGTGGACGGCGCCGACGACGATGATGAACCCCCAGGCGATCAGGAGCCACGAGAGGCTGAAGTGGCGCGAGAGGGCGTGGGCGATGTCCGTGGCGTTGGACGCGGTCGTCACGACGGCGACGGCGACGAGCAGAAGCGAGAGCACGAGGAACGGCGCGCTGAAGAGCGGCGCCAGCGGCTTCACCATCCGGGTGAGGAGCCGGTCGGGATCGAGCACCTTGCATCGCAGGTACAGCAGGCTTCCCTTCACCCGCGAACGGGACCGACTCTCGCGCCGGCTGCGGTCGGTCTCGAGCAGGCCGTGATCCTGCAGGGTTCGCACGAACTGGGCCAGGGTCTCCTGCGAGAGCGTCGCCCCGAAGCGCGCCTCCGTCCGTTGCCGGACGATGTCGAGCGGTGTCTCTCCGTCGAGCTGGCTGACGATGAAATGCTCCGCCTCGCGGAACCGGAAGAACTGGGTCGTCGTCGGATCCTTCGCGATGAACGGAGCGTTCGTGGCGTCGTCGTGGCGCGTGATGACGATGTCGCTGCGCAACTTCGGCTTGCCGGGAACCAGGAGCTCTCCCGGAGTCATGACGAGCCCATCCGCGTCGGGGCTGAGCGATGCGAGGAGGATCCTGCCCACCGTACCTCGACGGGCCGACGCCCGCGTGACCACGTCTCGGCACGGCGGGCAGAATCGCTCATCGCGTCAGGCTAGCGGCGAAGCACGTTCGCGCCTGCAGGTCGCGTCCAGACGTCGCCAGCAGCCTTACCACCATGGTCGTTCCTACTTGCTGCCGTGGCACTTGCTGCCGTGGTCCTTGCTGCCGTGGTCCTTGCTGCCGTGGCCATTGGTGCCGTGGTCACCGCCCCCACCCGGGGCGATGCGCGCTTCCAGCTCCTCGATCTCGAGCTTCAGGTCCATGGGTTTCCTCCGTGGGATGTTGGGTGAATGGTTGACGGTACGGTTACGGTTTCCCTCTTCGCTTTCCTTCTCGCTCCGGGCGTCACCTCCCTTCGGGCCCGGCTTTTACTCCGAGACCATGCCTCAGAATGAAAG
>QHSZ01000283.1 GCA_003220595.1 Candidatus Rokuibacteriota bacterium
TGTGGCGGCCGCTCGCCTCATCGAAGACGGCGACCGCGGCACGCGGCTCCATCGGCACGCCCGTGACCCGCTGCACCCACGTCTCGAGCCGCACCACGTGGGCGGCGCGGGCGAATGCGGCGTCGGCGGTCGCGGCATCACCCGCGTGGGAGTCGACGCACACGTTCGAGGTGGCTTCCTCCCAGCCGCGCGGGGCGCCCGCGGCGGCCGCCTCGACGGTGACGGTGACCGAGGGTAGCGGCTCCCAGTCCACCCTCACGCGCTCGGCGCCATCCCTGGCGGCCGCGGGCGTCTCGGCGATCACGAGGGCCACGGCCTCGCCCACGAAGCGCGCGCGGTCCACGGGCAGCGGGCGATGCGGGGCGATGAAGAAGGGCGCGCCGTCGCGGCTCCGCAGGGGGACCTCGTGCGGATTTGCGGGCACGGGGCGGTGCGGGATCGGCCCGAGACCGTCGCCGGCGGCGTCTTCACCGGTCAGCACCGTGACCACGCCCGGCACCGCCAGGGCGGCGATGCCGTCGATCCGTCGGATACGCGCGTGCGCGTGCGGCGAGCGGACCAGACAGGCGTAGGCCTGGCCCGGCAGGCTGAAGTCGTCGCTGTAGCGCCCCTGGCCGACGAGCAGGCGCGCGTCCTCGGTTCGCGGAACCGGCTTGCCGATGCCCTGACGCGCCGAACGGGTGCGGGACTGGAGGAATGACATCGTGCCCCTCGCAGGGGCATTCTACGGGACACGCGCCGAGCGTGCCGGTGAGGCTAGGCCGCGACGTAGAGCCGGTTGCCGCCCTCGCCCTGGGCCTTCGCCATCAGATCAGCCGCCTGACGCAGCATGTCCTCCGCGCGGGCCGCCGTCTTCGGATAGCAGGAGCCCCCCGCGCTCCAGCCGACCGCCTCGAGCCCCGGGGTCAGCCGGCGGAGGATCAAGGGCAGGTGGGTCGTTTCCGCGTCGACGAGGAGCAGGATCAGCGACGTCGGAGTCCGCGGCGCCACCACGTCGGTGCTGCGCAGGTGGCGGGTGACGTTTTCGGCGAGAGAGGACACGGACGGCTCCCCTGTCTCGGCGGGGACGCCGTCGGTGGTCAGGCACGCCAGCGTGAGGCAATAGCGCAGGCGTTGGGCTTTCTCCACCTCGAGGTCGACGAGGAACCGGAACATGTCGTCGTCAACGACCCTGGCGCCAGCCTGGAAGTGTCGGTTGAGGCTACGCTCGTGGTCCATGCTCAGTCGGCCGGCTCCTTCCCCTGTGCGGTTCCAGCAGTTCCCGCCTCTAGGCTGGCCCACCGGCCGGAGGAGGGCAATCCGGTGAAATCCAGAATAGAACGGAGGGAAGTCACTGACGCTGATCGAGGGGGGCTACGGACGCCCAGGCAAGTCAGCGGGAGCTCAGGATGAGCTCGCGGAGTTCCTGAAGGCACTCGGCGTCGTGGCGCCGGGTGACCAGGACCACGTCGTCGAAGCCGAGCCCGCGCAGACGAGCGAGCCGGGCGCGGGCGACCTCCCGAGGGCACTTGAGGTCACACGGGTCGTCCGGACCGTCGGGGCTCGTGGCGGGGCTCTCGAGCTCGGCCACGACGTTGGTGGCGACGGCGCGCTTGCCGCCAAGGTCGCGGAACCGCGCGATTCCCTCGCGGAGCGCCCGCCAGCTGCTCCTGGCGCCCGACCCGACCCAGCCGTCGAACTCCCGGGCCGCCCGCTCGATCCAGCGCGAGCCCGCCCACGAGCCGATCAGCACGGGCGGGCCGCCCAGGGCCTGGGGCCAGACCGGCGCGAGTGAGGCCCCGTTGACGCGCTCGCCCGCCCAGAGCCGGCGCATGATCCGCAGCGACTCGTCGAGGCGCCGGAAGCGCGTGGCGAAGTCGAGGCCGAGCGCCATGAAGTCGGTGGCCGTCGAGCCGGCTCCGACGCCGAGCCGCAGCCGGCCGCCGGACACCAGGTGCGCGGTCAGCACCCGCTGGGCGAGCTCCACCGGGTTTCGCAGGGGGACCTGGAGGATCCCGGTTCCCAGCTCGATGTCGCGCGTCACGGTGGCCGCGACGGCGAGGGCCGTGAGGGGGTCGGCCTGAAGGAACCCGCGGCCGATCGCGTCGAAGGCCCACGCACTCTCGAAGCCGACGGCCTCGATGCGCCGGGCGGCGTCGGCCAGCGTCGCGGCCGTGAGCGCGCCCCCGGAGGGCAGGGCGATCCCGAAGCGCGTCACGCGAGCTACTTGGGGTTGAACCCGGACGTGCCGACCCAGCCGGTCTCCGAGACGTCGAGCATGACGCCGTCGGGGCCGCTGTACTTGACCTCGACGTTGCCCTCGTAGCGGCGACCGTGCCCGACGCCGAGGGCGTCGTTGACGTCGTCGCGGGGCTTCGAGCCGGCGGCCGCCAGCTTGTCGGCGATCTCCTCCAGGCTCTCGACCGCGAAGCCGATGTGGTGGATGCCGTTCCAGTGTCTGCCGCGCTCGACGCCGGCGACCGCGTCGTTCTTGAAGTTGAGGATCGCCAGGTTCAGATCGCCGTCGCTCAGGTAGTAGCCGGTGGCCCCCGGGCTGTCGACCCTGCCGATCTGCTTCATGCCGAACACGTCGATGTAGAACTTGGCGGTCGTGTCCACGTCCTGGGTCGAGATGGCGATGTGCTTGATCTTCGGCATGGCGCGTCTCCTCTCGGTGGCCTCCTGCTGCTGTTCTCTTCGGCCTCCCAGGCAAGGTACGCCAAAGTCGCGGGCAAGGCCAGCCCGTTGCGATAGTATGGCTGTCCCACGGGGAGGACAGAGACATGCGCTTCGGCCTGTTCACGAGCATGGGCGCGCAGACGTGGTCGGGGGTGCTGGAGCTCTGGCGACATCTTGAGGCCACGGGGTGGGACATCGCCTGCGTCACCGACCACTTCATGCCGAACACGAAGGACCGCGAGGGCGCGATGCTCGAGTCCTGGAGCACCCTCAGCGCGCTCGCCGCGCTGGTGCCGCGCCTGCGCGTCGGCACGATCGTGCTGGGCAACACGTACCGCCATCCGGCCGTGGTCGCGAAGATGGCCGCTCAGGTCGACATCATCTCGGGCGGCCGGCTCCTCCTGGGTCTCGGCGCGGGCTGGCAGGAGAACGAGCACGAGGCCTACGGCATCCCGTTCTCCACGATGCGCGAGCGGCTCGAGCGGCTGGACGAGGCCTGCGAGGTGATGCGTTCGCTCTGGACCGAGCGCCGTAGCACCTTCAAGGGACGCTACTACCAGCTCTCCGACGCACCGCTCGATCCCAAGCCGGTGCAGACGCCGCATCCCGAGCTGATGATCGGCGGCGGCGGCGAGCGCGTCACCCTGCGAATCGTCGCGAAGCACGCCGACCACTGGAACGTCTGGGGCGGACCTCAGGTCTTGACCCGCAAAGGGACCATCCTCGACGAGCACTGTGCCGCCGTCGGGCGTGACCCGAAGCGCATCCGGCGCTCGACCAACATGGCGCTGCTCATCACCGACAAGAAGAACGAGGTCGAGCGCCTCGCGGAGACCATCGCGACCCGCATGGGGCGCCACGCCGCCGACGCGCGCGACACCTGCCTGGCCGGCACCCCGGACCAGATCCGCGAGCAGCTCCGGCAGCTCCGCGCCGCCGGGGGTGACGTGCTGTTCATCCCGACCCTGTTCCGGCCGCTGCCCGAGCTGCGCCGAGACCTCGACCGCTTCATGGCGGAGATCGCCCCGGCGTTCCGGTAGGAACCGCAGCCGTGACGTGCTCGGGCCGGATGCCGATGCCGACCAGCCGACCCGGGATCCGCCGCAGGAGCGGAATCCGCCCGAGCAGCCGCACGGCAAGCGGTGGCGTCAGCGGGCGTGAGTCGCCGAGCACCGAGGCGATCACCCGGTTCTGAACGGCCATCTGCAGCCGTTGGGTCGCGCGGGTGGGCCACTCGCGGCGCCGCTGCACCTGGCGCAGATGCTCGGTCGCCAGTGACCCACGGCGCAGGGGCTCGGCCAGGATGTTCGCGGCCGCGACCGCGTCCTGGATGGCGAGGTTGATGCCCACGCCGCCGATGGGGGACA
>QHSZ01000284.1 GCA_003220595.1 Candidatus Rokuibacteriota bacterium
CCTCGATCGCGGCCGGATTCAGCGCCCACGCCCGGTACATGTACCGGAGGTAGACGTCCTCGCGCCCGGCCGTGAGCGCCTCCGGCAGGTCCGGCACCTGGTGGAAGAGCCAGTGCCAGCGCGCGCGGGCGCTCGTCTGGTCCATCCCCGCGAACACGTCGTAGGTCGGCGCGATGTCGAGCAGCACCAGGCGCGTGAGGAGGGTCGGGTGGTCGAGGGCGAAGCGGTGGGCGACGCGCGCGCCTCGGTCGTGCCCGACGAGCAGCGCGGGCCCGAGCCCGAGCGCCGTGACGACGTCGGCGACGTCGCCGGCCATCGTGCGCTTGTCGTAGCCGCCGCGCGGCCGGTCCGAGTCGCCGTAGCCGCGGAGGTCCGGCGCCACGACGGTGAACCGCTCGGCGAGGGCTGGCATCACCTTGCGCCACATGTGGCCCGTCTGCGGGTAGCCGTGCAGCAGCACCAGGCCCGGGCCCTGCCCGAGCCGCCGGTAGTGGATGCGCACGTGGTCGCGCGTGGTCACGACGCTTCGGATCATGCGTAGAGCCGTCCTTTCTGCAGCCGCCGGTGGCAGAGGAACAGGGTCAGCTCGACCGACCGCGCGCGGACGCCGAGGCGTCGCGCGTGGCGCCGGATTTCGCCGAGATACTCGAGCCAGTCGTCCCGGCCGAACCCGCGCCCCGCGGGCTTGCGCCTCACCGTGCCGAGCCTCCACAGGAGCTGCCAGGCGCGGATGTCGAGGACCCCGTAGCGCCGGGGGTCCACGAGGGTCAGGATCGCCGAGGCCGTCGGCACGCTCACGCCCCGGAGCCCGGTGAGGAGCTCGAGGCGCCGCTGCTCGCTGCGCGTCGCGAGGACCGCGCGCGACACGCGACGGACGGCGGCGGCCGAGTTCGCCTCGCAGTGACGGATCGCGCGCGGGCTCTTCCAGCGGCACATGCTGAGGAACTCGGCCCGCGTGAAGCTGCCGCGACGCTTCACCGGGCGCAAACGCGCCATGAGCGCGGCCGTCTCCGGCCCCTCCCCGCGGACGAGCTCCCGCCGGAGCAGGGCCGCCACGCTCGCATAGGGCACGCGCCTCTGCCCCATCGCATCACCGCCGTGGTGCGGGGTCGCCGGCGCCGCGGAGCGCGGCCAGCACGCGCTCGGCCGTCACCGGCTGCTCGGTGAGCATCGCGCCGAACGGGGCGAGCGCATCGTTGACGGCGTTCAGGATCGCCGCGGGTGCGCCCGCCGTCCCGCCCTCGCCCGCGCCCTTGTAGCCGCCCGCGATGCCCGGCGCCGGCGTCTCGAGGTGATGGACCTCGATCGGGGGCAGATCGGCCGCGGTCGGCACCGCATAGTCCATCAGCGTCGTGGTGAGGAGCTGCCCCGCCGCGTCGTAGACGCAGCGCTCCCAGAGCGCGCCGCCGATCCCCTGCGCGACGCCGCCTTGCACCTGGCCGTCGACGAGCGCCGGGTTCACGAGGCGGCCGCAGTCGTCCACCGCGACGTACCTCCGCACGCGCACGCGCCCCGTCTCGGTGTCGAGCTCCACCACCGCAAGGTGGGCCCCGTTGGTGAAGGTCCAGGCCCCGGGGTTCGTGTAGTGGACCGTGGCCTCGAGGCTCGGCTCCACGCCGCGGAGCTCGTTCGAGCGGAAGTGGACGGTCCGCGCGAGGTCGCCGAGCGCGAGCGCCTTGTCGGTGCCGCGGACGGTCGCGCGCCCGCCGCCCAGCTCGACGTCCGCCGCGTGGGCCTCGAGCAGGGCGGCCGCCACGCGGGTCACGCGCTCGCGGAGCGCCTTGCCGGCCAGGAGCGTCGCGCTGCCACCGATCGGCATGCCACGGCTCGCCCACGTCCCGCCGCCGTACGGCACGACCGCGGTGTCCCCCGAGACGACGGCGACGGACTCGACGGGCACGCCGAGCTCGTCGGCGACGATCTGGGCGAGCGCGGTGCGCGTGCCCTGGCCCTGGTCGGTGAGCCCCGTGAGCACGGTGACGGCCCCCGAGGGCTCCAGGCGCACCGTCGTCCCCTCCTGGCCCGAGATCGGCGCCCCGCCGATCCCGTAGAACTGGGCGCCCGGCCCCGTCAGCTCGACGAAGCACGCGAGCCCGATGCCGACCGCGCGCCCCGCCGCGCGCGCGCGGCCCTGCTCGCGCCGCAGGTCCTCGTACCCCGCCCGCAGCAGGAGCGTCTCCAGGGCCGCGTGGTAGCTCCCGCTGTCGTAGACGTTGCCCGTGACGGAGGTGAACGGGAACTCGTCGGGGCGCACGAGGTTCCGCCGCCGCACCTCGGCGGGGTCGAGCCCGAGATCGCGCGCGATCAGCTCGACCATGCTCTCCGTCACCGCCGTCGCGATCGGGTGGCCGACCGCGCGGTACTGGGAGGTGATCCCCTTGTTCTGCGCGACCACCCGGAGCCTCGCCTCGTAGTGGCGCAGCCGGTACGGCCCGGGCAGGAGGCGCAGGACCTGGCCGCCCTCCACCACGCTCGAGCGCGGGTAGGCGGAGTAGGGCCCGACCGCGGCTGTGATCTCGGCGCGCATGGCGGTGAGCGTCCCGTCGGCGTCCGCGGCGACCTCGATCGCGACGGTCTGCTCGCGTGCGTGGATGTCCGCGAGGAACGACTCGCGCCGCGTCGCGACCCACTTCACCGGCCGGCCGAGCACGAGCGCGAGGGCGCACGCCGCGAGGTCGTCCTGGTAGACGTGGATCTTGATCCCGAAGCTCCCGCCCACGTCGGGTGCGACGACGCGCACGCGCTGCTCGGGCAGGCCGAAGAGGTCGCTGACGATCGCCTGCATCATGTGCGGGACCTGGGAGGAGATCCAGAGCGTGAGCGCGCGCGTCGCGGGCTCGTAGTCGGCGACGAGGCTCCGCGGCTCGATGGGCACGCCGGTGTGGCGACCGATCCTGAACGTCCGTCGCCAGGTCCGGGAGGCCGAGGCAAAGGCGCGCGCCGGGTCGCCGCCGGCGAGCCGCGTCTCGTAGATGACGTTGTCGCCGAGCTCGCCGTGGATCAGGGGCGCGCCGGGCGCGAGCGCCGCCTCGGGATCGAGGACGGCCGGGAGCGCCTCGTACTCGACGCGGACCAGCGCGGCGGCGTCCTCGGCCGCGGCGCGGGACGCCGCCGCGAGCGCGACCACGGGCTCGCCGACGTACCGCGCGCGCTCGACGGCCAGCGGCAGCATCGCGCCCGTCTTCATCCCCTGGTAGTGGAGGAGCACGCCCCGGTAGGGCTTGCAGAGCCGCCGCGCTTCGTCGCCGGTGAGCACCCCGGCCACGTCCGGCGCCCGGCGGGCGCGCGCCACGTCCACGCGCACGAGGCGCGCGTGGGCGTGGACGCTCCGGACGAAGGCGACGTGGACCATGCGGGAAAGGGCCACGTCGTCCACGTAACGCCCGCGTCCCGTCAGGATCCGTGGGTCGTCGGGGCGCTTCATCCGCGAGCCGACGTGCGGCACGCGCGGGAGTCTAGCACGGTTGACACGACGTTCATTGACAGCAGCGCGTCCGCCTCCTATGATCGCGCCCATTCTGCCCAAGGAGGCGTCCATGCATCGACGCTCGTTCCTCGTGACCGGCACCGCCGCGGCGGCCGGTCTCGCGTTCCCCGCCGTCCTGCGCGCGCAGGGCGGCGACACGATCAAGATCGGCTTCCCGGGGCCCACGACCGGTCCCTTCGGCGCCCTCGCCAAGGATCAGCAGCAGGGCGCGGTCGTGGCGATGGAGGAGATCAACGCCAAGGGCGGCGTCCTCGGCCGGAAGCTCGAGGTGCTCTTCCGCGACGACCAGCTCAAGCCGGCCGTCGGCGCCCAGCGCACGAAGGAGCTGATCGAGAACGAGAAGTGCGAGTTCATCGTCGGCGGCCTCGCCGCCCACGTCCAGATGGCGATCAACGAGCAGACCAAGAAGGCGGGGAAGCTGTTCATCTCCGTGAGCCAGTCGGATGAGATCAGCGCCAAGCCGGACGCCGGCCCACTCACGTTCCACGAGGCGCTCAACCCGACGATCACCGGCCGCGCGGTGGCGGCCTGGATCGCGCAGAACCTGGGCAAGAAGTGGTGGATCGTCTACGCGGACTACGCGTGGGGGAAGCAGAACAACGCCGTCTTCAGCGAGGTCGTCAAGAAGCAGGGCGGCACCGTGCTCGGCTCGACGCCGTACCCGCTCGGCAACGCGGAGTTCTCCGCGCATCTGCCGAAGATCGTGGCGGCGAAGCCCGAAGTGCTGGTCGCGGTCACGCCGGGCGCAGACGACATCGCCTTCCTCAAGCAGGCCGCCAGCTTCGGCTTGAAGAAGGAGATGAAGATCGCCCAGCCGCTCCACTGGCTCCCCTATCTGAAGGAAGGCGGCCCCGACCTCTACGCCGACATCTACGCCGGGATCAACTTCTCCTGGCAGCTCGAGGACTCGATTCCCGAGGCGAAGAACTACGTCAGCCTCTACCGCAAGAAGTACAACGAGCCGCCCGGCGACTACGGCGCCTACGCCTACAGCGCGATCCACGAGGTCGCGCGCGGCATCGCGCTGGCGAAGGCCGTCAACTCCGACGCCGTGGCCGCAGCACTGATCGCGAATCCGGCCTACAACCACTACAAGGGCAAGCAGTGGTGGCGCGCCTGCGACCGCAAATCGTTCCAGGACCTCTGGATCGTCAAGGGGCGCGACCGCTCCAAGATGAAGGGTGACTGGGACTTCCTCGACATCGTGCAGAAGGTGGCGGCCAGCGAGGAGCTCGACCGGACCTGCAAGGAGAAGGGCTTCGCGTAGCTGATGGCCGACCTGACGCTGGCGACGCTGGCGGCGCAGGTCTTCACGGGCCTCGTGCTCGGGATGATCCTGGTGCTGCTGGCGATCGGGCTCAGCCTGATCTTCGGGCTGATGACCGTGGTGAACTTCGCCCACGGCTCGCTCTACATGCTCGGCGCCTACTTCGGATTCTTCCTCATCGCGTACACGAAGAGCTTCTGGCTCGCCCTCGTCGTGGCACCGATGCTCGTCGGCGTTTTCGGTCTCCTGATGGAGCGCTTCCTCGTGCGCCCGCTCTACGGGCGGTCGATCGACGACCCGCTGCTGCTCACCTTCGGGCTCTCGCTCGTCCTGGTCGAGGCCGTGCGGCTCGTCTGGGGCAAGATCGGTCTCACGCTCGATCCGCCGCCCGCGCTCGCGGGCGCCGTCAACCTCGGCTTCACGTACTTCCCGCTCTACCGCCTCTTCGTCATCGGCGTCACCGTCGTCGTGCTCGTCGCACTGCTCCTCTTCCTCGAGAAGACCAACGTCGGCCTCATCATCCGTGCGGGCTCGCGCGATCCGGTCATGGTCCGGGCGCTCGGCTTCGACCTCGGGCGCGTGTGGCTCCTCGTCTTCGGCATCGGCACCGCGCTCGCGGGCCTGGCCGGCATCCTCGCCGGCCCGATGCGCGGCGTCTACGCCGAGATGGGCGTGACGATCGTCATCGAGTCGTTCGTCGTCGTGGTCGTGGGCGGCATGGGGAGCCTGCCGGGCGCGATCGTCGCCGGCCTCGTCATCGGGCAGGTCGTGAGCCTCACGACGCTCTTCGCGCCAAAGTTCGCCGAGATCATGGTGTTCATCGTGATGGCGCTCGTCCTCCTCGTCCGGCCGAGCGGACTCTTCGGCGAAGCCGGTCTGATGGAATGAGGACGCTCACGGGCTGGATCGCCGTGCACCCCGTCCTCGCGTTCCTCGTCGTCTTCGCCGTCTTCCCCTTTCTGGTTCCCTACAAGGCGCTCGCGACGCAAGTGCTGATCTACGGCCTCTTCGCGCTCGGCTTCAACCTGCTCTACGGCTACACCGGTCTCCTGTCGTTCGGCCACGCGGCCTACTGGGGACTCGGCGCCTACGGCACCGGCATCGCGCTCGCCAAGCTCCAGGTGGGCTCGCTCTGGCTCGCGCTCCTCGCCGGGCCCGCCCTCGCGGTGGTGGGCGGCGTGGTGATCGGCTTCTTATGCCTGCGGCGCCGCGGCATCTACTTCGCCATGCTCACCCTCGCCTTCGCCCAGCTCCTTTATTTCGTCGGCTTCCACCTGGCCGACGTGACGGGCGGTGACGACGGCCTCCGCGGGATCAGCGTTCCGCCGCTGGTGCTCCCGGGGGTGCGGATCCCGCTCGACACCTCGCTCGCCTTCTACTACTTCGCCTTCGCGCTCGTCGCGCTCGCGGTCGCCGGGCTCAAGCGCATCCTCGACTCGCCCTTCGGCGCCGTGCTCCAGGCCATCCGCGAGAACAGCGACCGCGCCGTCGCCTGCGGCTACGACGCGACCCGCGTCAAGCACCTCTCGTTCGTGTTCTCGGCGCTCTTCGCGGGGCTCGCGGGCGCGCTCGACGCTCTCCGACTCAACGTGGTGCCGATCGAGTCGCTCTACTGGAGCACCTCGGGACAGGTCGTGATCATGACGCTGCTGGGCGGCGCCGGCACCTTCTTCGGCCCGTTCGTCGGCGCGGCGACGTGGCTCGTGCTCGAGGACCGCCTCGCCGTGTTCACCGAGTCCTGGCCCCTCGTGGTCGGCGCGATCTTCATGGCGTTCGTCCTCTTCCTGCCGAAGGGCATCTGGGGCACGCTGCTCGCGCGACTCGGACCTTGAGCGGGGCGGGCTCCGCCTCCGCGACGAGGATCTGTAGGTTGAACCCCTCCTCCAGGGCCATCACGAGCCCGACCGTGTCGAGCGAATCCGTGCCCAACCCCAGATCGTCGGCGAACCTGGCCTCAGGGTCGGCGAAATCGCCATTCGGAAAATCCTACAGCGGGTCGGCAGCCCTTCGTGGTGGTTTCGCGTCGCGGGCCGTGCCGGCGAGATGAACGAGACGGCGCTTACCTGTCCCGGTAGGTCTCCGCCGCGTCGAGGGGCTCGAAGCCGAGAACCCGGCGCGCGTGGTCGAGGTCGCGATAGCTCCACCGGTTGTTCGACACGGCGAAAAAGACGTCGAAGCGGACGGAGTCGGGCGCCGCGAGGCACAGATCGAGCATCCGAGCGATATCGCGCTGGCTACACCAGACCGAGAAGTCGCGCGGGGCGCGCGGTCGGTCCTCGGCGGTGACGCGACCGATGCGCACGCAAATCACCGAGAGCCCGTGGTCGTCGGCGTAGTGACGGGCGAGGGCCTCACCCCACACCTTGCTCACGCCGTAGACACCGGCCGGACGCACCGGGGTCTCGTGGGTGAGCATCGTCCACGCGGGTGGCCCGTCGTAATGGCCATCCGCGAGCGCACGGTACGGCATCTCTCGCTCGTAGCCGCTCACCGTTGCGCCGCTCGACGCGTACACCACGCGCCGAACCCCGGCGCGGCGCGACGCTTCGAAGACGTTGTATGTGCCGACGACGTTGGCGCGGAGGATCTCGTCGAACGGCGCGCGCGTGCCGACGCTCGCCGCCAGATGGACGACGGCGTGCACGCCGTCGAACGCCGGCTGGATCGCGTCGAGGTCGGCGACGTCGGCCTGGTGGCAGGGGACGCCCTCGACCGCCCGGCGGTTCAGGGCACGCAACTCGTACCGTCCGGCGAGATGCTTTCGGACCGCGCCGCCGATGAGCCCGCTCATTCCCGTCACGAGCACGGTTGGCCCGGGCATCGGTGGCACGGCGTTAGGCGATCGCGGCGTGAACCAGGTTCGAGACGCGCTCGAGTCGCGCCGAGTGCCAGGGGTCGGGCAGGCGGCTGTTCGTGAGGTACGCGAACGACACGCCCGAGTCCGGGTCGCCCCAGCAGTACGACGACCCGACGCCGCCGTGGCCGACGACGCGCGGTGAGCCGAGCGAGCCGAGCCCGCGGATCGTGTCGGTGGTGCCGCGCGCGTGCGGGCCGAGGCCGCGGTGCATCGGCATGCCCATGTAGCCGTCCACGCGGTCGCCGGTGAAGTTGCGCGTGACGTACGCCACCGTGCGCGGCGCGAGGAGGCGCACACCGTCGAGCGTGCCGCCGTGGACCAGCATCTGGTAGAAGGCGGCCATCGCCCGGGCGGTGCCGTAGCCGCCGCCCCCCGGCGTGCCGGCGCGCCGGAACTCCGCGTTGTTCTCGTCGGCGCGCTTGACGTGACCCCGGCCATCCGGTGTGGGCTCGTGCATGTCGACGGCGCGCGCGTGCTCGCGGTCGGGAAGCCCCACGTAGAGGTCGCGGCCGAGGCCGAGCGGCTCGATCACCTGGTCGCGGATGAACACGCGGTAGTCGGTCTTCGTCAGGGCCTCGATGAGGGCGGCCGCGGTCCAGTGGGCCGCGCGGCCGTGGTAGTGGACGCGCGAGCCCGGCGTCCACTCGAGCGTGAAGCCGCACACGGTCCGGCGCAGCAGCTCGTGGTCCTCCCAGGCCGCCTTCGGCACGTCGGCGTTCGGGAAACCCGCCTGGTGCGTGAGGAGCTGGATCAGCGTGATCTCGCCCTTGCCGTGGGCCTCGAAGCCCGGCAGGTGCTCGGCGACCCTGTCGGTGAACGCCAGCGCGCCGCGCTCGACCAGGAGCCAGACGGCGCAGGCGGTGAGGACCTTGGTGTTCGAGTAGAGGAGCCA
>QHSZ01000038.1 GCA_003220595.1 Candidatus Rokuibacteriota bacterium
GTGAAGCGCGGCGCCGCAGCCATGAGGGAGAGCTCGACCAGGGGCACGTAGGTCTGCTCGACGAAGACGCCGGTGGGCTCGCCGGCGGCGTCCTTCTCGATCGTCACGCCGTCCCACGGCGGCGCCGTCGCGCGCGTGATGCCGGCGAGCCGGAGCGCCGCGCTGTTCGCGATCGAGACGAGTGGCAGCGTGTGGCGCCAGTAGCCCCAGATCGCCCGGATATAGACGGGGTGGCGCGGCGACACGCGGTCGAGTTCCTGACGTGTCGGGAAGCGGGCCTCGCGGAGGTTCGCCGGCACGTCGAAGTAGGAGGGCGGATCCCCGAGGGGCATCGTGACGATCCACTCGCCGGGCGGCGCCTGCTCCACCAGCGCCTCGATCCGTTGCAGCACGTCGTCGATCGACCGCGCCCCGGCGAGCGACGGGCAGACAGCCTTGAGCCCCTCGCGGTCCATGTGGGCGTGGGCGTCGACGAGTCCCGGCACGACGGCGCGGCCGCGGAGGTCGACGCGGCGCGTGTTCGGGGCCGCCAGGGCGAGGAGCTCGGCGCTCGCGCCCACCGCGGCGACGCGGTCGCCGGCGATCGCCACCGCCTCGGCGACGCGGAAGGCGGGGTCCAGCGTGAGGACCTTCCCGCCGTGGAGGATCAGGTCAGCGGCCAACCCGGTGGGCGACGCAGTGGGCGTGCGCGACCGGCGTACCGTCGTCGGTCGTCACGTCGATGTCGTAGAAGCCCGCGCGGCGCCCTTGCTTCTTCTCGCGCCCCTCGGCGATGAGGGTCGCGTCCGGCGTGACCGCGGCGAGGTAGCTGATCGTGACGTTCAGCGCCACCGCGTCCTCGCCGTGGGAGTTGCAGGCGGCGCCGAACGCGACGTCGGCGAGCGTGAAGATGACGCCGCCGTGCGGCTGGCCCTGGAAGTTCACCATGCGCGGCTGGAGCTTGAGGCTCACCCGGCAGTAGCCGCGGCGCAGGTCGAGGCACCGGATGCCGAGCGCCTCGGCCCACGGATCGCTCTCGATGCGCGCGCGGAGCTCGGTGGGAACCGCGGGGTAGTCGGTCGCGCTCACAGGCTCCCATGGTACAACTTGAGCCCGTGATCGACCTCAACACGTTCTCGATCGTCGCGCGCGACGGGGAGACGGGCGCGCTCGGCGTGGCCGTCGCCACCGCGCGGCCGACGGTCGGGAGCCTCGTGCCCTGGGTTTCACCGCGCGGCGCCGTGGCCACGCAGGCGCGCGTCAACACCGAGCTCGGCCGGCAGGGCATGCTGCTCGTGGACCAGGGCGTGCCGATCGACGTCGCGCTGAGCGCGCTCCTCTGGAAGGACAGCGAGCGCGACATCCGCCAGGTCCACGGGCTCGACGGCGAGCGGACCTTTTGCCACACGGGGGTGAGCTGCGTGCCGTGGTGCGGCCACGAGGCGGGCGAGGGGTTCACGGTCGCCGGGAACATGCTCGCCGGCCCCGAGGTCATCGCCGCGATGGCGCGGGCATTCCGGGCGAGCCGCGGCGACGGGCGCGACCTGTCGGACCGCCTGCTCCTGGCGCTCGAGGCCGGCCAGGCGGCGGGTGGCGACAAGCGCGGCAAGCAGTCGGCGGCGCTGCTGGTCGCCAGTCCCCAGCCGCGCATGTTTCACAACCTCCGCGTGGACGATCATGCCGACCCCGTCGCGGAGCTCCGCCGGATCTGGGAGGTCGTCGCCGAGCACACGCGACAAATCGAGCGCGAGTACGGGCCGGCGGCGGTCCGGCTGTTCGGCCGGATCAAGCACTGACGCCGGGCGCGCGCGTGGGGTATCATGCGCCCCGTCCCGGCGCGCCCCGACGGGCGAGCAACGGAAGGAGACGATCATGAGTCGGATCTGGAAGGGCTTGGGCCTCAGCGTGGGCGCGCTCGCCGTGCTGCTGCACGCGGGGTCCGCCCACGCGCAGAAGAAGACGCTCGTCGTGGCGTTGAATCAGGATCCCGACATCCTCGACCCGACGCTGGCACGGACCTACGTCGGGAGAATCGTCTTCTCCCAGATCTGCGAGAAGCTCTACGAGATCGACGAGAGCCTCCGGATCTCGCCGCAGCTCGCCGCCGACATGCCCACGATCACCGACGGCGGCCGGACCGTCACCATCAAGCTCCGCCCGGGCGTGAAGTTCAACGACGGGACCCCGATGACCGCCGAGGCCGTGAAGTTCTCCCTCGACCGGCACCGAGAGCTGAAGGGCTCCACGCGGGCCAGCGAGCTGGCGCCGGTGGAAGCGGTCGAGGTGGTCGACCCGCTGGCCGTGCGCTTGCGCCTGAAGGCGGCGTTCTCGCCGCTGCTCGCCCAGCTCACCGACCGGGCCGGCATGCCCGTGTCACCGGCGGCGGTCAAGAAGCTCGGCGACAAGTTCGGCACCGCCCCGGTCTGCGTGGGCCCGTGGCAGTTCGCCGAGCGGGTGGCCCAGGACCGGATCGTCGTGGAGCGATCGGCCCACTACTTCGATCCGTCGCAGGCGCGGTTCGACAAGATCATCTTCCGGATCATCCCCGACGACAACGTGCGCCTGGCCAATCTGCGCTCGGGCGACATCGACGTCATGCACCAGGTCTCGCCGACCGACGCGACCGTCATCAAGCGCGAGGGCAAATTCGAGCTGTCGAACGTGACGGGCCTCGGTTACCAGGGCATCACCATCAACCTTCGCAACAAGACGGGCAAGCAGAACCCGCCCGGCGACCTCGGCACGCCGCTCGCCAACGATCCGCGGGTACGCGAGGCCTTCGAGCTCAGCATCGACCGGGAGGCCCTGAACCAGGTGGCGTGGGACGGGCTCTTCACACCGGGCTGCACGCCGATCCCGCCCATCAGCGTCTTCTTCGACAAGGACCGCAAGTGCCCCGGCCGGGACGTGGCCCGCGCCAAGAAGCTCCTGGCCGAGGCCGGGCTGGCCAACGGCTATGCCTTCGAGATGGTGATCGTCAACAACCCCCGCGAGCGCCGCGTCGGCGAAGTCATCCAGCAGATGGCGCGTGAGGCGGGCTTCAGCATCACGCTGCGGCCCTCGGAATTCGCCTCCGCGCTGAAGGACGACGATGACGGCAAGCACCAGGCGTTCCTCATCGGGTGGAGCGGGCGCGTGGACCCCGATGGCAACGTCCACCAGGCCCAGACCTGCCAGGGGAGCCTCAACCAGACCCACGCCTGCGACGAGCGCATCGACGCGCTCCTGAACAAGGCGCGCGAGGTGAGCGACGTGACCCAGCGCCGGACGCTCTACCGGGAGGCCATCGACATGTTCACCGCCCGGCGCAACATCATCTACGTCTACCACGCGAACTACATCGTGGCCTTTCCCAAGAACCTCAAGGGCTACAAGGCCGTTCCCGACGGTCTCATCCGGATCAAGGGCACGTCCTGGAACTGACGCGCGCGAGCTAGCCGCTCGTGCTCGAATTCCTGATCCAGCGGGCCACGATCTCGGTCGTGACCCTGTGCGTGATCAGCCTGGTGGTCTTCACGGGCGTGCGCATGATCCCCGGGGATCCCGCGCGGGTGATGGCCGGCACGGACGCCGACGCGGCGGGCCTCGAGGAAGTCCGCGAGAAGTACGGGCTGAAGGACCCCATCGTCGTCCAGTACCTCCGCTGGGCGGGGCTCGCCCTGCGGGGCGACCTGGGCGAGTCCATCCGGACCCGTGAGTCCGTGGCCAGGATGGTCGCCAAGAAGCTGCCGATCACGATCGAGCTCGCCTGCTTCTCGCTGCTCATCGCCGTCGGCATCGCCATCCCGGCCGGCGTCGTGGCGGCCGTGCGGCGCAACACGGTCTGGGACGTCCTGGCGAGCGGGGCGTCCCTCTGCGGGGTGTCGATCCCGAACTTCTGGCTCGGGATCGTGTTGATCCTGTTCTTCTCGGTGCGACTCGGCTGGCTGCCCGCGTCCGGGTTCGTGCCGTTCTGGGAGAGCCCCGTGGCGAACCTCGAGCGCATGCTCATGCCCTCCTTCGTGCTCGGCACGGCGCTGGCCGCCGTCCTCATGCGGCAGACCCGCAACAGCATGATCGAGGTCTTGAGCGCGGACTACATCCGGACCGCGTACAGCAAGGGCCTCGCGGGGCGCGTGGTGGTGTTCCGGCACGCCGTCCGGAACAGCCTGATCCCGGTGGTCACGATCCTGGGGCTGCAGATGGGCGCGCTCATGAGCGGCGCGGTGGTCACCGAGCAGATCTTCGTGGTGCCGGGCTTTGGCCGGCTGATCGTCGAGGCCGTGTTCACGCGGGACTATCCGCTCGTGCAGGGCGTCGTGCTGATCACGGCCAGCTCCTACGTCCTGATCAATCTGCTCGTGGACGTGTCCTACTCGATCCTCGACCCCCGCATCCGCATCCGAGGCGCCGGGCCGTGAGCGCGACGGCGCACGTGCTCGTGAAGACGCCCGCGGCGGCCTCCGACCGGCTCCGCCGGGGCTGGCGGCGCGTCATGCGGCGGCCCGCGTCGGCCGCGGGGGCGGTGATCGTGCTGCTCTTCGTGGCGACGGCGCTCGGCGCACCGTGGATCGCGACCAGCGACCCGCTCGGCACCGACTGGAGCAAGATCCGCAAGGCGCCGACCTGGGCGCACCCGTTCGGGACGGACGACCTCGGCCGCGACAACTTCTCGCGCGTCGTCTGGGGCAGCCGCATCTCGATGCAGGCGGGCGTCTTCTCCATTCTCCTCGCCATCCTCGTCGGGGTGCCGACCGGCCTCGTGGCCGGCTACTACCGCGGCGCCCTCGATCAGGTGATCATGCGGCTCACCGACGCCTGGCTCGCCTTTCCGTTCCTGATCCTCGCCATCGGCCTCGTCACGATCATGGGCCCCTCGCTCACGAACGCCACGCTGGCCATCGGGCTCGGCGCCACGCCGGCCTACATCAGGCTCACCCGCGGTCTGGTGCTCGCGACCGCGGCCCTGGATTACGTGCAGGGCGCGCGTGCCCTCGGCGCCGGCGACCCGCGCCTGATGTCGCGGCACATCCTGCCGAACATCGTCAGCTCGCTCCTCGTGCAGGCCACGGTCTCGATCCCGATCGCGATCATCGCCGAGGCGATCCTGTCGTTCCTGGGGCTCGGCGTGCAGCCGCCAGCCCCGAGCTGGGGCACGATGCTGAACACGGCGCAGCAGTTCCTCGAGACCGCGCCCTGGATGGCGTGGTGGCCGGGGCTCGCGATCTTTTCGCTCACGCTGGCGTTCAATCTCGCCGGTGACGGGTTGCGCGATCTGCTCGACCCCAAGGACTACTGAGCGGGGACCGGGAGGGCGTATACTACCTCCGCTTTCCCCTTGGAGAGGTGGCCGAGTCGGCCGAAGGCAGCCGCCTGCTAAGCGGTTACAGGGGCAAAACCTCTGTCCCGGGTTCGAATCCCGGCCTCTCCGCCACGGGCCCTTAGCTCAGGTGGACAGAGCGTCGGACTACGAATCCGAAGGCCAGAGGTTCGAATCCTCTAGGGCCCACCACCCCCACAGCATCCCCAAGGGCCAAGGACGAGCGACCGGTTTTTTGTCACTGGCACGCCCTTGGCCGCCTTTTGGCGGCGTCGGCCGGAAAGGCGTGTTGCCCAAGGCCGCGACCTTACAGGGATTTGATTTCCGGAATCGACCCAAACCCGCGTGGTATCGGTCTTGCTGCCTCAAGGGCTCTTAGAGACGATCACATGCGGGTACTCATCGTGGAAGACGATCCGACGGTCGGCGAGGTCCTTCGAGACCTGTGCGTCGAGCTCGGCCACGACGCGGACGCCGTCAGATCGGCAGAAGACGCGCTGGTCCGGCTCGCGCACACCCGCCCCGATCTGGTCCTGCTCGACTTCAGGCTGCCCCGGATGAACGGGCTCGACTTCCTTCGGCTCCCGCTGGTCCGGAACAGCGGCATCCCGATCGTCGTGGTGTCAGGGATCGCGACGGAGAGCCAGGCCCAGGAATGCCTGGCGATGGGCGCGGTCAAGTTCCTCGCGAAGCCCGTGCCCTTCGAGCAGCTTCACAGCCTCCTCGAGTGGTTCGAGCGACCGGAGCCTCGACCCGAGCGGCGCCGGGCCCCCCGCGCGAGCGTCGCGCTGCCCGTGCGTGTCCGCGAGCGTGACGGCACCGAGTGGGAGACGACGAGCGTCGACGTGAGCGTCGCGGCCGTGAAGGTCCGCCCCGTCGGGATGACCCGCCCGGGCCCCACCGTCGAGCTCTCGTTCGCGTCGCCGGACGAGGATCAGAGCGTCCAGGCGACCTCGATCCTGCTCCGGATCGACTCCGACGGATACGTCTTCTACTTCCTCAATCTGACCGACGACCACTACGAACGCCTGACGTATCTCGTTCGCCGGCTGTCCGCGCATCCGGCACCGCCCTGACGCGAGCCGCCCCGACCCGGGCGGCGCTCAGGCCTTCTCGACCATGTAGAGGTGCGGCAGCATGTCCACGTAGATGTTGGCCTCGACGACGTACTCGCCTTGGCGGTTCCTCTCGATCCCGCGGACGTTCGGCTTGGCGGCCGCGTAGCGAACCGTCCACGCCACCGGGACGTACCCGCCGTCCGACTGCAAGATCTCCTCGGCCTTCGCGTAGTGCGCCATGCGCTTCTTGGTGTCGCGTGTATCACGCCCTGCCTCGAGCTCCTTGTCGAAGGCGTCGTTGACCCACGCCTGACGCTTGCCGGTGGTCTTCTTGCCGTAAAAGGTGTCGAAGTACTCGTTGTGCGGGTCTGGGTAGTCCATGAACCAGCGTATCCAGACCAACTGGTGGTCCTGTTTCCAGAGCCGCTCGCGGAACACTCGAGCCTCGAGCACCTCGAGGTCGGTCTTCATGTTGAGGTGCTCGAGGAGCACCGACTGCACGGCCTCGGCCAGGGGCTTGCTGCCCAGCGCCTCGTCACGCATCGTGAGCGCGATCTTCGGCCAGTTCTTGCCGCCCTCGTACGGCGTGCCCTTGAGCATCGCCATCGCGGCCTTGGGATCGAACTTCTGGATCGCCCTGATCTTCGGATCGTCGATCGCGCCCGGGAAGCCCGGCGGGATCATCGAGTGGGCGGGGAGCGCGAAGCCCTGCGCGACCTTCACGACGTTGGCGCGGTCGATCGCATGGCCGACGGCGCGGCGGACCTTGACGTTGTCGAAGGGGGGCTTCGTCACCTGCGGGATGAGGTACCAGGTGCCCGGGAACGGGTAGCGGAAGACCTCCTCGACGGTCTTCGGGTTCGACTGCAGGCGCCGGAGGTCGCCGGTCTGGAGCGAGACGAGGTCGAGCTCGTTGTTCTCGTAGGGCAGGGCGCCCGAGGCGACGGGGATGATCGGAATCACCGCCTTGTCGAGCAGGATGTCCTTGGCGCCGAAGAAGTGCGGGTTCCTCCGGAGTGCCATGACCTTGCCGTGCTGCCACGACTCCAGGACGAAGGGGCCGTTGCAGACGATGTTCGCCGCCTCCGTCCACTTGTCGCCGTGCTTCTCGATGGACGCGCGGTGGCCCGGCAGAGCGGCGAGGTAGGCGGCGAGGACCGGGAAGTAGCCGCGCGGCCCCTCGAGCGTCACCTCGAGGGTCCAATCGTCCTTCGCCCGGACGCCAACCTGGCCGGCGTCGGTGAGCTGCTTCTTGTTGAACGCCTCGCCGTTCTTGATGTCGTAGAGGAACGCGGCGTACGGCGCCGAGCTGGCCGGGTCGAGCTGGCGCTTCCACGAGTACTCGAAGTCCTTCGCCGTGCAGGGGCCGCCGTCGGACCACTTCGAGTCCTTGCGGATGGAGAACGTCCAGACCGAGCCGTCCTTGTTCGAGGCAACCTTCTCGGCGACGTAGAGCACCGCCTGGTGGTCGGCGTTGAACTTCATGAGCCCGGCGAAGAGCGCCGGCACGCCGTTGCAGTAGAGGTCCTTGTTGAAGTCGTGACTCGTGGGGTCGTCCGTCCACCACCCGCCACCGCCGTACCGAAGCGTCTGGTCGCGGGCCAGCTTCTCACCGGGCTTGAGCTTCGGGGCCGCGGCGACGGGCCGCGCGTTGAAGCCCGCGGCGCCCATGACGGCGAGCCCCGCCGCCACCCTCAGGAAGTCGCGGCGGCCCACGCCCGCAGTGGCGAGCCGCTCCGAGAGCAGGTCCAGCTGTGCGTCCGAGATCGGCCGTGTCTTCATCGGAAACCCTCCCGTGGGTTGGTGGGGCGTGTACGTTACTTCAATTTCGGGTCGAGCGCATCGCGAACGCCGTCGCCGAAGAAGGTGAACGACAGCATGGTGACCGCGATCGCGATGGACGGAAACACGCAGAGGTGCCAGTAGGAGCGGATGTACTGCTGGCTCTCGCCGACCATCTGGCCCCACGAGGGCGTGGGCGGGTTGATGCCGACGCCGATGAACGACAGCGCGGCCTCGGTGAAGATCGCCTCGGGGATGCCGAAGGTCACCGACACGACGATCGGCGTCAGCGCGTTCGGCAGCACGTGGCGCGCCAGCCGCCGGCCTGCGCCCACGCCGAGCGCGCGCGCCGCATCCATGTACTCCTTCTCCTTGATCGCCAGCACCTGGGCGCGCGTCTGGCGGGCGATGCCCACCCAGCCGGTGAGGCCGATCGCGATGAAGATGTTGAGGAGGCCCGCGCCCAGCATGGACATGACGAGGATGACGAAGAGGAGCCGCGGGAACGCGTACATCACGTCCACGAACCGCGTGAGCACGAGATCGAGGCGGCCACCGACGTAGCCGGAGAGCGCGCCGATCGGGACGCCGATCAGGACGACGATCACCTGCGCGCCGAGCCCGACGAGCATCGAGACGCGCGCACCGTAGATCATGCGCGAGAGGAGGTCGCGGCCGAGGGCGTCGGTGCCGAGCGGGTAGTCCTGCGAGGGCGGCTCGTTGAGCCGCCCGAAGTTCGTCTTCGTGTACGGGAGCGGCGCGAGGACGTTGGCGAAGATCGCGATCAGGCAGAGCAGGACGATGACGAGCCCGCCGGCCATGGCGAGGCGGTTCCGCAGCAGACGCCGGACGCCGTCGCGCCAGAGGCTCGTCCCCCGGGCGGCCGGCCGCGCGCCGGCCGCCGCGAGCGCGCCGGCGTCAGTACCGGATGCGGGGGTCGAGAGCGCCATAGAGGAGGTCGACGACGAGATTCATGACGGCGAGGAACGCGCCGTACGTCAGGACGACGGCCATGATCATCGGATAGTCGCGGCCGGTCATCGACAGGACGAAGAACCGGCCCATGCCGGGAACGCGGAAGATCGATTCGACGAAGAACGAGCCCGTGCCGACCGCGGCGAACATCGGGCCGAGCAGCGTCACGATCGGGATGAACGCGTTCTTGAGCGCGTGCTTGAAGATGACCGGGAGCTCGCCGAGGCCCTTGGCACGCGCCGTCAGCGTGAAGTCTGCGCGGATGACCTCGAGCATGGAGGCGCGCGTGAAGCGGGCGATGATCCCCATCGGCGCCAGCGCGAGCGTCACCGTCGGCAGCACCCAGTTCCTCGGCGAGTCCCAGCCGCCCGTCGGGAAGAGCGGGATGACGAACGAGAAGAGGATGATGAAGAACACCGCAAGGACGAAATTAGGGATGGCGACCCCGACCGTCGCGAGCGTCACGGAGACGTAGTCCCACATGCGGTTCTGGTACACGGCGGCGAGGATGCCGAGCGTGAGCCCGCCGACGATCGCGATGGCCAGGGCCATGCTCCCGAGGAGCAGCGAGATCGGGAAGGTCTCGCGGAGGATCTCCAGGACCGTGCGTGTCTTGTACACGAACGACGTGCCGAAGTCGCCGCGGACCGCCTTGCCGAGGAAGATCAGGAACTGCTGCGGCAAGGGCTTGTCGAGGCCGTAGGCGGCCGCGAGGTTCTTCTGCGCCTCGGGCGAGAGCGGGTTGGCGCCCTCGGCCACGGGATCGAGCGGGCTGCCCGGCGTGGCGTGCATGACCAGGAAGGTCACGAGCGCCATGGCGCCGATGGTCGGCACGAGCCACAGGACGCGCTTGATGATGTATGGGAACAACCGCTACCTCCGGGGGGCCCTCGGGACCATCCCGGCCATTATCGCATTCGGTTGATTCCGCGCGAAGTTACGGTTACGGTGAAGCTCCCTTGTCAGCCGACGAAGAATTCATGCGCTTGGCGCTCGACGAGGCCCAGCGCGGGCTCGAGGCCGGCGAGGTGCCGGTGGGCGCCGTGGTCGTGCGCGACGGCCTGATCCTGGGCCGCGCCCACAACACGCCGGTCCGGCTCGCCGATCCCACCGCCCACGCCGAGATCATGGCCCTGCGCGAGGCGGGGCGGAGGCTCGGCAACTACCGGCTGCCGGGCGCGACGCTCTACGTGACCGTGGAGCCGTGTCCGATGTGCTGCGGCGCGGCGCTGCACGCGCGCCTCGCGCGCGTCGTGTACGGCGCCCTCGACCCGAAGGCGGGGGCGGTCGAGTCGCTCTACCGGCTCCTCGACGACGCGCGCCTCAACCACCGGGTCGAGGCGGCGGGCGGCGTGCTCGCGGAGGAGTGCGGCGCGGTGCTCAGGCGATTCTTCGAACCCAAGCGGCGCTGAGCTTTCCGGAAACTTCGCCGGCGTAACAGAACAATAATTCCTGGAACTCGACGCATGTCTATTGCGGAAAGGCGCGCGGCGTGCGAATCTGACTACGCTCGACGCAAAGGTTGGTCGCGTGTGACGTCGTGAGCGTGATCGCGGCGGAAAGGGGCGAGGCGTGAATCGCGAGAGGGACGAGCCGTGAAGCTGGTGTGGGCGTGGCTCGAGTTCCTGCTCGCGACCGGGCTCCTGCTGGCGCTCGTGACCGCGCCGGTCTGGGCGGCCCGCGCCGTCCCCGCTGCCGCGCCGGACGCCGCGACCATCCAGCGCTCGTCGCGTTAGCCGCGCGCGCCGCTAACTCGACCCGTTGAGCTCGGGTTGCTCGTGCAACCCCTCCACGCCGGCGCTCGCGACTCCCGCAGGCTCCTGAGGCGCCCCGATCGGAAGCTCGATGGTGAAGGTCGCGCCATGGCCGGGCGGGCTTTCTACGCTGAGGCGCCCGTCATGCTCGCGCACGATCCCGTACGAGATGCTCAGGCCGAGCCCTGTGCCGTCAGTCTTGGTGGTGACGAACGGGTCGAACACCTTGGTGATGAGGTCGGCCGGGATGCCGGGCCCGTTGTCCTCGACTTGCAGGCGAACGTCATCCAGGCCCGCGCGCTGCAGCGAGATCCGGAGGCGGCGCTCGCCGGGCACCACCTCCGCCAGCGCGTGCTTGGCGTTCACGATCAGGTTGACCAGGACCTGCTGGAGCTGGTTACGGTCCGCGCACACCGGGGGTGAGCCCGGCTCGAGGGCCGTGAGGACCTCGACCCCGGCGAGGCGGAGATCGCCGGCCATCAGGGCCAGCACCTTGTCGACCAGCTCGGCCAGGTCCACCGGCGTGCGCTCCAGCGGCACGCGGCGCGCGAACGTCAGCAGACCACGGACGACGTGCTGGGCCGATTCCAGGGCGTCCCACATCAGGCGGACGTGGCTTTGCAGGGGCTGCGGCGCGCTCCGCTCGAGCAGCTCCGCCACGCCGAAGAGCGCCATCAGCGGGTTGCTCAGCTCGTGCGCGACGCCCGCCACGAGCTCGCCGAGCGCGGACAGCTTGGCGGCCTCGACCATCTGCCGCTGCGCCAGGGTCAGCCGGAGCTGCTGGTCCTCGACCACCTCGCGCAAGCGCCGCGCCGCCTCCTGGGCCTCGTCGAACAGGCGCGCGTTGTCGATGGCGTAGGCGGTATAGGTCATCAGCGCATTGAGGAACTGGAGGTCCGTCTGGGTGAAGGCCAGTGGGCCTCCGGAGCTCCCGGGCGTGAATTCCTTCTTGGCCAGATTGACGACGCCGACGATATGGTCACCGACCCGGAGCGGCATGCAGATGAAGGAGCCGCCGCCGTACTTGGGGTCGCTGGTCTGACCGAAGCGGGGATCCGTCTCGATGTTCTCGACCAGGACCGGCTCGCCGAGCTCCACCACCTTGCCCGCGATGCCTTCGCCGACCTTGATCTCGATCTGCTTCCGCGGGTGGTCCTGGAGCCCGCGCCCGACGGCCACGCGCAGCACCTTGCGCTCGCGATCGAGCAGCATGATCGAGCCGATCCGGGCGCTCACCGCGCGCATCGTGCGCTCCAGCACGTGGGAGAGGAGGTCCTCGATCTTCGGGATCTTCGCGGCCATTTCCACGACTTCGTTCAGCGCGCCGAGCTTGAAGACGAGGTCCTCGAGGCGCTCGGTCGAGCCTCGCAGCTCGGTGAGCATGCGGCTGAACGCCTGCGCGATGTCACCGATCTCGGCGACCTCTCCGAGGCCGGGCACGACGTTCGTCTGCGCCGACTTTGCCGCCGCCGTGTGACCGGGGCTCTCGAAGACACGGCTCAGATTTGCGACACGATCGACCAGCTGTCGGAAGAGCACGAACCCGAGGAGGGCGATCAGCACGGCCAGCAGCACACCGACCTGGGCCTCCGTCTGGTGGAGGCGCTCGAACCGCCACATGAAGAAGGTAAAGAGCAGGATCGGCAGGACCGCGATCAAGCCGAAGATCGTGAGGGCCGCCCGGCGGAGCGTTACGCGAGCTTGCATGCTCCCACTCCCCTTGTCGTCCTCGTGATCGTCGTCATGGCCTGGTCTGCGGCAGCGCCAGCGCGATCAGCGCGTCGATGTACTGCAGGTCGAAGGGCTTCGGCACATACGAGAACGCCCCGCTCTTGAGCGCTTCAGCGGCGTCGCCGTCGTTCATCGTCCCCGTGATCATGACCACCCGGATGCCGGGGTCGAACTGAAGGATGTGCTTGAGCACCTCGAGGCCCGTCATCCCGGGCATATTGTGGTCGAGCAGGACGAGCTCCGGGCGGTCGCGCTTGACCGCCTCGAGCGCGGCGGGTCCGTCCGCCGCCGTCGACACGGCATAGGCCTGCCCATGCTTGAACCCGGTCACGCACTCGACCAGGATGTCCCGGATGGCCGGTTCATCGTCGGCGATGAGGATGCGCCGGCGGCTCTGCGTCTCGGGGTCCTCGATCAGCATGGACGCCGAGCGGCTCTGGAACGCCGTCCTCAGCGCTTCGGCTGACGGACGCCGAGCGAGGCGACCCTGGGGCGAGGAACGCTCAGGCAACGCGGCCCTCGTCGGCGCGTCGCTCGGCCGCCGCGGGCACGCGACGCAGCCGCTCGACGAGGTCGAAGTAGAGCGCCGAGACGCCGTTCACCTCGAGGTGGCACCACTTGAAGCAGTCGATCTCCGCCGAGGTGAGCTGCTTGATGCGGCGCACGAATGCGTCGGTCGGCCGCTCTCCGACGATGAAAAGGATCCGCGGCGGCTGGCTCTCCGACAACTGCGCCATCGGGTACAGCCGGCGGATCGTGTCCTGGTACTCGACACACCAGGAATAGGCGTCCATCACGCGGAGCAGAAGGCCTTCGTCCGCGGCATGGCCGAGCGCCATGAGCACGAGCGATCCCCTGGCGTCGATTCCGACGAGATCGATCGCCGCCTGCCCGAGCAGCACACGCGAATCAATGACCGTCAGTCCTGGCTCGATGCCCTCGACGTTGTCGGCGACCAGCTGCTGCAGATCACCGAGGTCGACGACTTCCAGCTTCTTGAACGTCAATTTCATCGCGCTCTCCTCAGGCATGGACAGAGTCTGGGAACGTGTGGGTCGACATCTCCCCCGAGAGGAGATGGTCGATAGCCGCGTGCAGCCGATCGATGCTCATGGGCTTGCGGAGGACCATGGCGCCTCGCGCCTGGGCCCGCGCCAGCGCCGGATCGTCGTCGAGCCCCGTGGTTATGAGGATCTTGACGCCGGGCGCCTGGAGCCGGAGGCGATCGGCGAGCTCGGCGCCGTTCATCTCCGGCATGAGGAAATCGATCATCGCGAGGTCGTAGTCGTTGTCGGCGAACAGCGCCAGCGCCTCCGGGGCGCTCACCGCGCCATCGGTCTCGTAGCCGAGCGCCGCCAGGACGTCGAGGATCATGGATCGGACGAGCGCCTCGTCGTCGACGACCAGGATGCGGGCCTTGGGGACCCGCGTCACCGTGGCGACCATTGCTCCTCCACGGCCATCGAGCGGAGCCGCCGGACGAGCTCGTAGATGGCGCTCTTGCCGCCGATGTAGCCCCCGAGCCGGATGCGCCGCACGATCTCAGCGCCCGACAACGTCGGATCCTCCCGCAGCCACGCGACGACCAGGGACGAGTGCTGGGCCACGGTGGACGGCCGGCCGACGCGCCCCTTCTGGTGCGACGTCCCGTTGCCGTTCGCCGCCTGCTCAGTCCCATTCACTCCGTTGGTCCGCATACCGGAAGTCCTCCTGGGCAGGCCTTTATCGCAAATCCGATACCGAGATGTGATTTCCAGAAATATCAACCACTTCCGACCTGGGCGGCCGATTCAGGCCTGGTCCGTCCCTGATCGGGCAGGTCACTCTTTGACCAGCCCCAGCGAACGACGGCGACCAGTTCGGCCCCACGCCGGCCGCCGGAGACTCTCGCCGGGGCGCTGGCATACGTCGCTTTCCGTCTCAGGGCCGCTGGGGTAGACTTGCGTGCGGTCCCCGGGAGTCAGCCGTCTCGACGACTTCCCGCGACCTGGATTGGTTCGGAGGGGTGGCCGAGCCCGGTTGAAGGCGTCCGACTCGAAATCGGATAGGGGCCCAGAAGGTCCCTCGGGGGTTCAAATCCTCTCCCCTCCGCCATTTGAAAAATCCTTGTTTTTGCCGTCGGAGCGCCTGCGCAGGGCTCCGGCGCTCGACGGTCGGGCAAACAGTGCTCGAGAGTTAACAAGGAGGGGTGACCGAGCGGCCGAAGGTGCGGCACTGGAAATGCCGTGCACGGGTAATCCCTGTGCCGCGGGTTCAAATCCCGCCCCCTCCGCCATTGATCTCCGGCGTGACCGTGCTAGACGGGGAGTTAGCGGTGCCCTGTAGCCCGCAATCCGCTTCAGCGGGGTCGAATTCCCTCTCGAGGGCGGCTTGTGTTGAGTGAGCCTCACGGCGCGGCGTCGAAGGTTGGGCCCCACGCAACGAGAATCGTCGAACCCCGCCAGGCCCGGAAGGGAGCAACGGTAAGGCGACCCTCTCGTGTGCCGTGGGAGTACCTGACCGGAGCTGGCGTTATGGGGAGTTCGCAGTACGAGTCGATCGAAGGAGGGTGCACGGTCACTTGACCTACCAGGTCCTCGCTCGGAAGTGGCGGCCGCAGACGTTCGACGCGGTCGTCGGGCAGGACGCGATCACGCGGACGCTCCGGAACGCGCTCGCGTCCGGCCGCATCGCCCACGCGTACCTTTTCGCCGGTCCCCGCGGCGTCGGCAAGACCACGACCGCGCGCCTGCTCGCGCGCGCGCTCCTTTGCCCCGAGCGCACGGGGCCCGAGCCCTGCGGGGCGTGCGCGGTCTGCCGCGAGGCACTGGCCGGCACCCTCGTGGACGTGCTCGAGATCGACGGCGCGTCGAACCGCGGTATCGAGGAGATCCGCACGCTGCGCGAGAACGTGAAGTACGCGCCGGCGCGCGGCCGCTACAAGGTCTACATCATCGACGAGGTCCACCAGCTCACCGAGGCCGCCTTCAACGCGCTGCTGAAGACGCTCGAGGAGCCGCCGGGCCACGTCGTCTTCGTGTTGGCGACGACCGACCCGCGCGACATCCCGGCCACGGTGCTCTCGCGCGTGCAGCGCTTCGACTTCCGGCCGATCGCGCCCGACGCGCTCACGGACACCCTCGAGCGCATCCTGCGCGAGGAGAAGATCCCGTTCGAGCCCGCGGCGCTGCCCGTGATCGTCCGCGGGGCCGAGGGCTCGCTGCGCGACGCGCTCTCGCTGCTCGACACCGCGATCGCCTACGGCAACGGCCGGCTCGAGGCGGCGCCCGTCGCCCAGCTCCTCGGGGCCACCGCGCCCGCGGCGGTCGGCGCCTTCGCCGCGGCGCTCGTCGCGCACGACACGCCGGCCGCGCTCGAGGCGATCGACCGCACGGCACGCGAGGGCGAGGACCTCCAGGCGTTCGCGCGCGACGTCGTCGAGGTCCTGCGGCGGGCCCTCGTGCTGAAGGCCGCGCCGACCGCCAAGCTCGCCGACCTGACCCACCAGGAGGGCAACGAGCTCCGCAAGCTCGGCGAGGCGGCGTCGCTCGACGAGATCCTCTACGTGCTCCGCGCCTTCCTCGAGGCCGACGCGCTCATGCGCGAGTCGCCCCACCCGCGCGTCGAGCTCGAGATCGCGACCGTGCGCGCCACGCGGCGCCCGGTCCCCCAGGCGCTCGACGACGTGCTGCGGCGGGTCGACGAGGCCCAGGCGCAGCTGCGCCAGCAGTCGGTCGCGACGGGCGCGGCGCAGGCACCGGCGGCCCAGGCGAGCCTTCTCCCGGAGGCCACGCCGTCGGCGGCGCGCCCGGCCTCTGAGCCCCGCCGCGCGCCGAACCCGCCGGCCCCGCCGGCGCGCCCCACGGCCCCGTCTCAGGCCGCGCCACGCTCCACGCCGCCGCCGGGCGCCGATCTCGCCACCGCCTGGGAGCGCGTCGTCGACGAGGTCATGAGGAAGAAGGCGACGCTCGGCGCCGTGCTCGCCCAGGCTGAGCCCAGGGGCGTGAGCGAGGGCACGCTCACCATCGTTCTGACGGGAAACCACTTCCACCGTGAGATGCTGGCCGACACCGCGAACCGCGACGTGATCGTGCAGGTGGTGCGGCGCTACGTGTCCGGCGTCGAGCGCATCGACGTGCAGGCGGGCGGCGCCGGGCCCGGCGGCGTCGCCGAGCATCCCGAAGTGCAGGCGGCGGTCGCCGAGTTCCAGGGCGAGGTCGTCGCGGTGCGCCCGCGCCAGCCGGAAGGAGAGGGCCAGTGAAGGGCTTCGGCAACATCATGAAGGAAGCGCAAAAGCTGCAGCAGCAGATGGCCGCCATGCAGGAGGAGATCGGCAAGCGGAAGGTCGCGGCCACCGCGGGCGGCGGCATGGTCACCGTCGAGGTCAACGGCAAGCAGGAGATCCTGTCGATCAAGATCGACCCCGAGGTTGTGAGCAAGGACGACGTGCAGATGCTCGAGGACCTGGTGCTCGCGGCTTGCAACGAGGCGCTCCGGAAGTCGCGCGAGCTCGTCCAGCAGGAGCTCGGCAAGCTCACCGGTGGATTGAAGATCCCGGGCCTGGGCGGGTAGGGCCGGCGCGTTGGCGTATTACCCCGAGCCGGTCGCGCGGCTGATCGACGCACTCCAGCGGCTCCCCGGGATCGGGCCCAAGACGGCGCAGCGCCTGACCTTCTTCCTCCTGAAGCGTCCCGCCGACGAAGTGCGCGAGCTCTCCGAGTCGCTCGTCGCGGTGAAGGACAAGATCGTCTACTGCCGGACGTGCTTCAACGTCACCGACGAGGACCCGTGCCGTCTCTGCGCCGACCCGGCGCGCGACGCTCGCCTCTTATGCGTCGTCGAGGAGCCGAACGATCTCCTGGCGATGGAGCGCACCGGCGAGTACCGCGGCCGCTACCACGTGCTCCTCGGCGCGCTCTCGCCGCTCGACGGGGTCGGCCCCGACGACCTGAAGGTTCGGGAGCTGCTCGCGCGCATCGAGGCCGGCGCGGTCGAGGAGGTGATCCTCGCAACCAACCCGAACGTCGAGGGCGAGGCGACCGCGCTCTACCTGGCCAAGCTCCTGCGCCCGCTCGTCCTGCGCGTGACGCGCATCGCCCGCGGCCTGCCCGTCGGCGGCGACCTCGAGTACGCCGACCAGGTGACGCTCTCCAAGGCGTTGGAAGGGCGGCGCGAGATCAGCTAGAATCGATCGTCGTTCCCGCGCGCGGCGGCCGACACTCCCCGGTAGCTCAGTCGGTAGAGCGCCTGACTGTTAATCAGGATGTCGCTGGTTCGAGTCCAGCCCGGGGAGCCAACTACTGCAGGGACTTCTGAGACACTCCTACCAGTTCGAGAGGCTCTTGCGCCGAACCTTGCGCCGAAACTTCGGTGGACTGGGCGCTGGTGAGCCCCTCCAGGCGGCTGACCGCCGCGCGGAGGTGCTCTGGGGCGAGGTGGGCGTACCTCATCGTCATCGCGAGCGACGAGTGCCCAAGGGGTTCCTGTAGTACCGGCGGCGTGGGCGTCCAGCCCGGAGCTAGTCTACACTGAGACGACGACTCGGTAATTGTCGTCCGTTGCTGGCGAGGCAGGCGCCCTTGCTACGGCGTCAAGTCGCGCGCATCCGCCTCCACAGCCCGATGCCCAGGGCGACCAGCCCGGCGCCCACGAGGGCGAGCGTGGAGGGCTCGGGCACGATATGTTCCACCGTCCACCGCGTCTGCCCCTGACTCAAGAAGTGGTGCGCTTCGGAGTCGTCCAGCCATGCGCGGTCCCCGTTGTCACCAAACCCAATCGTCTGCAGCCCGCTGGTTGGCGTGGTCATCTCGATCCACCATTCCAGGGGGCGATTGGCGAGCGAGTCGCCCATGAACACGCGGAAGAGCGCCAGCGTGGAGTTCTGCTCGGTCAGCGTTTGGTGGCCGTCGGTGAAGCTGTAGGCGGTCGGTGGGGTATAGAGCCACTCCGCGGGTCCTCCGGCACTCGTGCGCGGTTCCAGCGTGGTCATGTCATCCACGCTCATGGTCCCTGTGATGTGATCCGTGAGGCTGTAGATGCCGGTCGCCACCCCGATGGAGGACGGCGGGCGCCCGAGGAAGTCCTGCCCCGTGAACGTGTAGATGTACTCCGCGTGGGCTGAGCCCGAGAGCACGAGTATCGCGCCGAGAAGCGATGAGAATATCCGGAAGCAGAGCCCGTTCACCCCATCTGAGGCGGGTGTGGAGGCTCAGCGTGAACGGAGGCCGTAGCTCCGACGGCAGTGCATCACGAAGAGCTACCTCCTCAGGGCCATTGGATAGACCAGACGCCGTCCCACTTCGCGGAGCTTCGCGCCTTCGCCCAGTCGCGCAGCTCGGGGTGCTTGAACTCCTCGGGCTTCCGCTCGTGCGGCCGCTCCATCGGGGGCCGCAGCCGGCAGATGATCGCGCGGCATCGCCGCCTTGGCGCTCGCGCGCCCGCATCGCGGCTCGTCACCGCTGCCACCTTCTCCGGGTCTCCCCGGCGAGGTTGGCGACGCGGGCCGTGCCGGTACGCGACGCTACAGCGACCGCAGGAACGCGACAAGATCATGCTTCTGCTGTTGGGTGAGGCTCAGGTTGAACCGCTTGCCGTAGAAGTTCACGGCGTCGGCCAGCGAGGCCGCCGAGCCGTTGTGGAAGTACGGCGCGCGGCCCGCGAGCCCACGCAGGATCGGGCCCTTGAAGCGGCCCACGTCCTTCCACTTGCCGGTGATGAGTGCCCGCCCGGGGTCGGTCACGATCTTGGTCTCCCCGGTCGTCTTGTTACGGAGCGTGTAGACCGGCATGTCACCCACGGGGAGCCCGAATTGGTTGTGCGCGCCGTCGCCCCCGCCGGCGACGCCGACCGGCGGGTCGGCGATGCCGATGTTGAGCGGTGCCGGCACAGAATGGTCCCCGGCGTGCGGCGTATCGTGACACGTCGAGCAGGTTCCCATCACAAGGGGCACGTTGAAGTCGTCATTGATCCCGGAGACGCCGGCGATGGGGATCGGCAGCGTGTTGAACAGGGCCTGTCCACGAGCGACCGCCGCCCGTGCGGCGTTCCGGCCGCCGCCCGAGAGGCTCTCCCACGCCGCGTACTCTGTGAAGACGATGGGATCGAACGCCGCGTTCTGCGGGTTGCAGCTGGCGCCTGTCGGGTCGCAGCCGAGCGGATCGTTCACGCCGAAGACGAATGGCTTCAGCGAGAGCTCCTCTGGGCCACCGAGCGCCCCGGCCGCGTGCAGCTCGCCCGCCGCCCCGTCGAAGACTTGCGCGGTGTAAAGCGCGGTCTCGTACGCGATGATCTGCTCTCGGGTCGCGTCGTCGAGCGGGCTCGGCGCCTGCGCGTGGCCCTGGGTCGCGGAGTTCGACTGGTGCGCGAGGTCGAAGTGGATCGCAGCCGACGATCCCTTCTGGAGGGTTTCCCGCCCGTCCCACATCACGGTGCTGAGGAACGTGAGGTTCGTCGTCGGAAGCGGCCGGCGGAACAGCGAGAGCTCGTTGCCGTTGGCGTTGTTGCCGGCGTAGCCGTAAGGGTCACGCACGTCGACGAGCTCGAACTCCGCGCCCGCCGGGATCGGCAGGCTGACGCGGATGAGACCCTTCGTGACCAGCATGCTGTAGGCGAGGCGGCGCGCCGCCTCCGTCGAGACGTCGGCGAGCGGCGAGTTCGAGCCGTCGTTCGTCCGGAAGATCGGGTCGGTCCCGCCGGTCGCGTCGAAGCGTGCCTGGACGCCCGCGGCGCCGATGCCCATGTTGTTGGTCGGCTCGTGGCACGTCACGCATCGCCGTCCATTCACGCCGAGGTCGAGGAAGAACGGGTTGGACTCCGCCACGACCGGGAAGCCAGCGACGTTGATCGTGCGGGCCATGCCAGACTCGTTGCCCACGGTGTAGATCGACCCCTGGGGGCCCGCGCTGTCGGCGCCGCGGGCCCACGGCGCGAGTAGCGCGCACCCGAGCGCCAGCACCACCGCAACTGCGACACATTGCCCGGAGTACTGGCAAAGCACACTCTTCATCGCGCGCGAAGCCAAAGCGCCGGCGCCGAGCGCGCCGAGGAAATGCCTTCGACTGATCGGGCTCGACTGCTCGTTATCCTTCATCGCCGCCTCCCGTTGACGTAATGAATGCCCATGGCGCTCTCCTGGGGGCCGCTGACGCAGTCGAGGAAGGGGGGCCGGTGGCGAGGGCGGCCGACGCCCGCGACACGACCGAGACCACCGCCATACAGATTGCGACGTGCTTGCTCTTCATGGTCGTCCTCCTTACGGGGTCCCGAGTCGCACCGTGATGCCGGCAGATGTACGCGGGGGCCGTTACCGGCCCGTCACCCCGGCCGTCTAATCGCCGTCACCGCCCGGCCGGGGCCCGGTGCTATAGTCCTCACGGTGGAGTCCGCGATGACGCAGCTCTCGATCGGTCTGCTCGGGGGATTTCGCGCTCGACTCGGCTCCGGTCAGCCCCTGACGATCCGGCGCAAGAAAGCGCAGGCGCTGCTCGCCTACCTCGCCCTCCGGCCCGCCCTTGCCCATTCACGAGAGTCGCTGGCCGGGCTGCTGTGGTCGGGGACCACGGACGAGCATGCGCGCCACAATCTTCGCCAGACGCTGTTCGCCCTGCGGCGCGCGGTCGAGATCGGTCCGACGCCGTTCCGGCTGGAGGGCGAGACGGTCGCGTTGCCGAGCGAGGCGATCGCCGTCGACGTCGCGGCCTTCGAGCGCTGCGTGCAACAGGGCACGCGCGACACGCTTCATGAAGCGGTCACCCTGTATCGGGGCGAGCTGCTCGAGGGCTTCAGCCTCGACGAGGCGCCCTTCGACGATTGGGTCGCCGCCGAGCGGCAACGACTGCGAGAGCTGGCCCTGGGAGGACTGGACAGGCTGCTCGCGCTGAACGTCGCGGCGGGCGCTGTCGAGCAGTCGGTGGCGACCGGCGTGCGCCTCCTCGCGCTCGATCCGCTGCGGGAGAGCGCGCATCGGGCGCTGATGGAGCTCTACGCCCGGCAGGGCCGGCGAACGGCGGCGCTACGGCAGTACCAGGTCTGCGTCGAGGCGCTGCGGCGCGAGCTGGGCGTGGGTCCGGAACCGGCGACGACCCAGTGCTACCAGCAGACCGTCCGGCGGGCGGCGCCGCGTGAGACCGGCTCCGACCGCGCCGACGACGCGGGGGTCGCGCCCACGACGCGCTATACCAGGAGCGGCGAGGTCAACCTCGCCTACCAGATCATCGGCAGCGGCCCGGCGGATCTGGTGCTCGTGCCCGGGTGGCTGTCGAACGTCGAATGCTTCTGGGAAGAACCTCGGCTGGCCCGATTCCTTCGACGGCTGGCGTCGTTCGGCCGCCTGATCCTCTTCGACAAGCGGGGGACGGGACTGTCAGACCGGGTCACCCTCGACGCCCTGCCTTCGCTCGAGCAGCGCATGAGCGATGTGCGGGCGGTCATGGATACCGTCGGATGCGAGCGGGCCACGCTCGTCGGCTATTCCGAAGGCGGGACGATGTGCGCGCTGTTCGCGGCCACGTACCCCGAGCGGACGGCGGGGCTCGTGATGATCGGCGCCTATGCCCGCTGGATGTGGAGCGCCGATCACCCCTGGGGTTGCCGGGCGGAGGACTACCCACGGATCGTGGAGAGGATCCGGCGGGAGTGGGGAGGGCCGATCGGGATCGACCGGCGCGCGCCGAGTCTCGCCCACGATGCGACGTTCGGCGCTTGGTGGGCCCGCTTCCTCCGCATGAGCGCCAGTCCCACCGCGGCCCTGGCCTTCACCGAGATGAACCGGGACATCGATGTCCGGCACGTCCTGGCGACGATCGGGGCGCCGACCCTCGTGCTGCACGCCGTGGGTGACCAGGTCATCGAAGCGGCGTGCGGCCGGTACATGGCGGCCCGCATTCCGAACGCGCGATTCGTCGAGCTGCCGAGCGACGACCATCTCCCGTGGCTCAGTGACGGCGACATCATTCTCGACGAGATCGAGCGCTTCGTGGCCACGTTCGAACTCATCTCCGAGCCGGACCGCCTGCTGGTCACCGTGGTCGTCGCCGACCTCGTGCCGTCCGCCCGGAACGGCGGCGGCGTGGATGTCGAGCGCACTCGGGACCGCTACCACGAGGCGGCGCGTCTGGAGATCATCCGCTTCCGCGGCCGATTCCTCGATGCCGCCGGCTCCACCGTCCTGGCGGCCTTCGACGGGCCCGCGCGGGCGATCCGGTGCGCGAGCGCGATCGTGGACAGCGCTCGACGACTGGGGATCGCGGCGAAGGCCGGGCTCCACACTGGCGAATGCGAGATCCGCGCGGATGGTTTGACCGGCGCCGCCCTCGAGGTCGCCCGCCGGGTGGCCGCGGTGGCCGAGGATGGCAAGGTCGTCGTTTCGACAACCGTCAAGGGCCTCGTCGCTGGCTCCGGGCTCGAGTTCCTGGCCCGCGGCGAGAAAGTCGACGGTGACGGGACCCGAGGTCAGCCGCTGTTCACGGTCGTCTCGCCGGCGACGGCTCGCGGGTGAGGGCTAGTGTCCTGAGTTAGAGATTCGATGACAGAAGGTGTGCCGAGTCGACGGATCGAGCGGGGGGCGGTAGCGGAGACTGGGCTCGCGTTGACTTGCGCTAGTCGTCCCGTGTAGCGGCATGCTCTTGCATGCGCGTCTGTCTCGAGAGTACCTCTCTGTCGCATGCCATCAGCCAGCGAACGCGTAGACTGATCAAGCGGTTATACGCAAGTAGGCGAAAAGAAGGGAGGGCCGGCTTTCACCGGCCCTCGTCTGTTAATCAGGATGTCGCTGGTTCGAGTCCAGCCCGGGGAGCCAACCTTTTCGCAGCCACAGCAGAACTCGCCGGCGAAGCCCTGGCGGCGCCACGAAAGCGCATCCTGGCGTGGCGGGAAGACGGTCTCGAGTGCTCATGACCGAAGATCGGGGCGCCAGGAGGCGAAGACTCAGAACTCGATGCGCGCGCCGAGCTCGACGACGCGGTTTGGCGGGATGTTGAAGAAGTCGGTCGCCGCACTCGCGTTGCGCGCCATGAAGCTGAACAGACGCTTGCGCCACCGCATCATCGGGGCTGGACCAGTCGACAAAAGCTGCGCACTGCCGAGGTAGTAGGTGGTCTCCTCCGGTTCCGCCTTGATGCCGAGGTCACGGCAGATGGCCACGATCTCCTGCACGTCCGACCGTTCCATGAAGCCGTAGTACGCGCGGGCCCGATGGAATCCCTGCGGCAGCGCCTCGATCGTCACGCGCTTGTCATGCTCCACTTCTGGCACCTCCTCGGTGATGATCGAGAGCAGGATGATCTCTTCGTGGAGGGCCTTGTTGTACCTGAGGTGGCGCTGGAGGACCAGAGGCGCGCCGTCGACGTTGGGCGTGAGGAAGACCGCCGTGCCGCGCACACGCGGCGGCTTCGCCCGCTCCACCTCCTCAAGGAAGCGATCCATCGGGACCGCGGCCTGCGACAGGTATCCGCGGAAGAGCTCGGTCCCTCGATTCCAGGTACTCATGAGGAGGAAGACGCCGCCGCCGATCGCGAGCGGCACCCAGCCGCCACGCGCGAGCTTGACGATGTTGGCGCCGAAGAAGGCGAGGTCGATCGCGAGGAACGCGCCTGCCAGCGCGCTGGCCCACAGCGCCGACCAGTGCCAGCGCTGGCGCGCAATGGCGTAAAACAACACGGTTGTTATCGTCATCGTTCCCGTCACGGCGACCCCGTACGCGGCACCGAGGGCGTCCGACGATTCGAAGCCGAGAACGAGAAGCAAGCAGCCGATCATCAACGCTGTGTTGACCTCCGGGATATAAATCTGGCCCATCGCCGACCGCGACGTGTGAATGATCGAGACGCGCGGGCTGTAGTGAAGCTGCACGCACTGCTGCGTCAACGAGAACGCGCCGGAGATGAGGGCCTGCGAGGCGACGACGGTGGCGAGCGTCGCGATCGCGACGATGGGATAGAGAAGGGAACGCGGCGCCAGGAGGTAGAACGGGTTCTGGACGGCGTCGGGAACGCGCAGCACCAAGGCGCCCTGCCCGAAATAGTTGAGCAGGAGCGCGGGAAGGACAAGGGTGAACCAGGCGAGGCGGATGGGAGTGCGACCGAAGTGCCCCATGTCCGCGTACAGCGCTTCCGCCCCGGTCACGACGAGCACGACCGCGCCGAGCACCAGAAAGCCGGCCGTGCCGTGATCGAGGAGGAACCAGAGACCGTACCACGGGCTCAGCGCGCGCAGAATCGCGGGCCCGCGAACGATCTCGAGGACGCCGAGCGTCGCGATCGTCACGATGGGATAGAGAAGGGAACGCGGCGCCAGGAGGTAGAACGGGTTCTGGACGGCGTCGGGAACGCGCAGCACCAAGGCGCCCTGCCCGAAATAGTTGAGCAGGAGCGCGGGAAGGACAAGGGTGAACCAGGCGAGGCGGATGGGAGTGCGACCGAAGTGCCCCATGTCCGCGTACAGCGCTTCCGCCCCGGTCACGACGAGCACGACCGCGCCGAGCACCAGAAAGCCGGCCGTGCCGTGATCGAGGAGGAACCGGACACCGTACCACGGGCTCAGCGCGCGCAGAATGGCGGGCCCGCGAACGATCTCGAGGACGCCGAGCGTCGTGATCGTCCCGAACCACGCGAGCATGATCGGACCGAAGACCCCGCCCACCCGCGCCGTCCCGTACTTCTGAAAGAAAAAGAGCAAGAAGAGGATGAGCAGCGTGGACGGAAGCACGTAGGGCTTAAACGCCGGTGTGGCGATCTCGAGACCTTCAGCGGCGCTGAGCACGGAGATTGCCGGCGTGATGATACCGTCACCGTACAGCAGGGCGGCGCCGAAGAGCCCCAGCGCGGTCAGCAGGCCACGCCGCCGCCTCTGTCGCAGCAGGGCGAGCAGTGCAACGATGCCGCCTTCGCCGCGATTGTCCAAACGCATGACGAAGGCGATGTACTTGACGCTCACGACGAGGATCAACGACCAGACGATGAGCGAGAGCACGCCGTAGACCGTCGGGATAGTGGGCGACAGCCCGTACTCGGTGTTGAAGCATGCCCTGAAGGCGTAGAGAGGGCTGGTGCCGATATCGCCGTAGACGACGCCCAGGGCGGTCAAGGACAGAGTCGCGAGGCGCCATCCCCTAGGGTTCGTTTCCGCAGCCGGGCGATGTCGTGATCGTGCGGTCGTGCGATCGGCTGGGAGCCTCACACTGATCACAGGATACTTGACGGCGACAGTTGGTTGAAACAAAACGCCCAGGATCTAGGGGTTCATCCGTCTCCTCGGGATCCTCTGCTCAAACTGCCCGGCAAAGGCACGACCGCTCACGTTGCGGAGTGATGCGGCCGGGAGCGTCGACGCGCCTGAGGTCCTCGTCCAGGAGAATCTACGTCGCCCTCGAACCTCGTCGCCACGTCGCCGAGCTCGCGCCCGACGAGCTCTTCGGTCGTGAGCAGCAAGGACGCGATCGACAGTCATCCGCAGTAACGTCTCCCGCGTCGCTCATCCGAGCGTCCAGCGAGCACGCCACCGAGCCTCCACCCGCCTCTTGAACGGATCTCTCCAGACCCCGATGCGCTCCTACACGCGTCGGTGAAATGCATTTGGCGTTCAGCGAGCATCAGCCCCGGAAACACGCGAGGCCGCCCGAGAACGTCCTCGCGGAAAGTAAGGAGGGTCCTGGTCTCATTCGCGAACATGGCTGCCCCTGCCGCTCACGACACGTGCGCGAGCTGCGCGGGCCAGATCTTGCGCTGGAGCGTGATCATGAGGGCCGCCCCGACGAACGCGGCCATACCTGTCCCGCCCCAACCTGCCTCCGGTGCCCCCAGGGTTTGGAAGATCCAACTCCCCATGAAGCTCCCGCCGAGACCGAAGATGACGTCCCAGAGCAGCCCGTACCCTCCGCCCTTCATGGCGATCCCGGCCAGCCAGCCGCTCATCAGTCCGACGAGAACTGACGCCCCGAACATTTCAAAATGCATGACTCGTCCTCCTTGACCGGGTGCTCCGGCCTAGCTCCCCGCGATCTCGCTTGACTTACCGGTTATATCATTATATAAATTATATATCAAATATAGATTATATAAAACCAGATAAGCACTGGCGTCCGGTTCAGGAGTCAGCTGGGCCGGCAGGGGGCGGTGATGTTCACGAATAAGACGAAAGTCCTCCTCATTCTCACGCAGGATGTCCTGGACCGGGCTCGGGTCTTGGCGGGGAAGGCGACGACCACGCTCAAGCTTCCGGTGAGCCTCCAGATCGTCCTCCGGGCTCTCATCCAAGTGGGGCTGAAGCGAGATAACCAGCCGGCCTTCCTCGCCAACGTTGAGGGTCAGGCCAAGGCAGTTCGCCACCTGCGGAGCGTGGCGGGTCGAGCAGGACTGAGGGGGAACTGACCGCAGAGGCGCCGGACCCGAGAATCAGTGTCCTCGCAAGGAGACGATGATGCCGACATGGATGGGGTTGCCAATCTTGGCCGCGGGGGGTGGCGATGATCCTCGGCTGCTCCCAGCAGCCGTCAGTGACGGCAGCCATGATTGAGGACAAGAACTACGACGACCCACCGGTCGAGGGTGATCCGTATACCGAGGAGGGCGGAGAGGGCTGACGTTTCCCGATCGGCGCAAACAGAGGGTCGGAACTACGGTAAACGGCGAGTGGAGACTAGGAGGGTGGAAGTGGACAGAGGGGCGGCGATGCTGGCAGTCGTTCTGGATGTATACGAAGGCGGTAAGGACTTAGTCCCGGGTTGGAAGCTGAAGGAGCACGCGGAAAACGCGTTTGCAACAGGTGGCATCGAAGGGCTCAGGCGGTACTACGAGGCGTGCCTGACTGGCTCGGGCCACCGAGTGAAGACAACCCTCGAACGTGACAGACGAAAGACTTTGGAATCGGAGCGCGAGCACTTCATGTCGATGTACCTGGGTGCTGCGCGG
>QHSZ01000290.1 GCA_003220595.1 Candidatus Rokuibacteriota bacterium
CACGACCACCACGAACACGATCGGCCCCATCGCGAAGGCCATGGCGGGCTCAGTGACCAGATAGTTGCCGCCGATCACTCCAGCCAGACCGGCGAGGGCGGAACCACCGACGAAGACGATGGTGAACACTCGCGGCACGTTGTGGCCCAGCGCGCCCACCATCTCCGGGTGGGTCAGCGCCGCCTGGATGACGAGGCCGATGCGGGTGCGGGTCAGCAAGAGCCAGATGGCGAAAAACATGAGAGCCGAGATCAGCAGCATGAAGCCGCGATAGGCGTGGAATTTGGTGCCGTAGATGGTGAACAGCGGGAAGTCGAGGGCCGCAGGCACCCGATAGGGCACAGGGAGCAGCCCCCAGATCATCTGCACGACCTTGTCGATGATGAAAGCGAGGCCGAAGGTGAACAGCAGCTCCGCGATATGGCCGTGCTTGTGCACACGGCGGAGCCCGTACATCTCAATGAGCGCACCGATCAGCCCGCACAGCATGGGCGCCACGACGAGCGCCGGCCAGAAGCCGATGGTGCGGCTGACATCGTAGGCAAAGTACGCGCCGAGCATGTACAGGCTCGCGTGCGCGAAGTTCAGCACACCCATCATCGAAAAGATGAGGGTGAGCCCGCTCGCCAGCATGAACAGAAGCATGCCGTAGACGAGCCCGTTCAGCAGCGAGACGAGCAAGACTTCCATCGACGCCCCCGTCGTCGCTCGCTCAGCGTGGGCTTCTCAGGCCGACGGCCGCTTCATGTTGCAGGTGGTCGGCTGGGCGAGGTCCTTGGCGGGCACGGTGACCTCGGTCTTCCAGCCGAGCCCTGTACCCTCGGAGTCATACTTCACGCCCTTGGTGAAGACGCCCACGAAGTACTCGGAGAGGATCTGGTGGTCGTCCTTCCTCATGGTGACCTGATAGCCGAGCATGTCGGTAATCGTCATGCCCTCGAGCGCCTGGGCAAACTTGAGAGGGTCTGTCGAGCCGGCTTTGTTCATGGCAGCCTGGATGAACTCGAAGATCGTGCGGAAGCCAGCCGCGTAAAAGTCGAAATTGTGCTGGCCACGGAACGCGCGCGTCCATTCTTCGGTGTCCGCCTTGTGAGTCTCGACGGCGATGTTCTCGTGAAACGCCATCACGGAGCGCACTCGGCCGCTGCCGTTCGGACCAATTGCCGTCGCCCCGCCGCCGAGGTGCGCGTACATGGTGTAGTAGCGGACTTCGAGCCCCGTATCCATGCCAGCCTTGATGAGGAGTGACATGTCTGGGCCCCAGTTGCCGGTGATCAGAGCCTGGGCGCCGGACGCCTTGATCTTCGTGACGTACGGCGAGAAGTCCTTGACCTTGCCGAGGGGGATCAGCTCGTCGCCTACTACCTTCACCTCGGGACGGAGCTTGGCGAGGAAGGTCTTCACGTCGCGCTGCACGGATTGGCCGAACAGGTAGTCCTGGTTCAGCAGGTAAACCTTGCTGATCTCTTTCGGCAGCGCCCGCACCATGGTCTCTGCTTTCATGGCCACGTGGGCGTCCATGCGGAAGTGCCAGAAGTTGCACTTCTCGTTGGTGAGTTCGGTGGCCACCGCGCCGCAGTTGACGTAGACGATGCGGTTGCTCGGGTTACGCTCGTTGTGCTTATCCACTGCGTCGATCAGCGCGGCCGCAATGTTCGAGCCCGAGCACTGCATGATGATCGGCATATTCTGGTCCGTCGCACTCTTCAGGGCTATGAGGGCCTCCGAGGGCTGCGACTTGTTGTCGAAGGCAACGATCTCGAACTTCTTGCCGAGCGCGCCCCCGCGGCTGTTGATCCAGTCGAGGATGTATTTGAACTGCTTTAGGTTCTGATCGCCGACCTGCGCGAACGGGCCCGAGAGAGGATCGGTGTAGGCGATCTTGATGGTCCCCTGCCCCCCGGCCAGGTCGACACGGAGGACGAGGCTGGCTGCCAGCGCGAGAACGAACACAGGTGAGCGGAGCATCCTGAGCATGTGGGCCTCCTCCGGCGGCGCCGCGCGCCGTTGCCGGTTCGATTGGTGGGCGGGAGCGTAGCCGACCGCTCGGTCCAAGTCAAAACCTGGGACTCAAGCCTGGGACACTGGCCGACTTCCAGCCGGTCGTCCTTTTCACTGAGCCACGAAGAGCGTCATGTATCTGCATCTTTGGATTGCCGGGATGACCTTTTGGCGAGTCAGGTCGGGACGTGGAAGGCTAACTCGGCGTACTAACTGGTGAGCCGTCAGGGATTCGAACCCTTATAAGCTCCTACCGCGCCAAATCGTGCCAAACAACGTCAAACTCCACACCTATTCCACACCGTTGCAGGAAGTTGTTACGAAACGTGTCACGCGAGCCTACGCTTGGTTCGCGGTACGCGCGCCGTCTGCTCCATAAGTTCCATGAAGGCTCTCGCGCTCGCCGTCACACGTCGCGCCTCGTGATGAATCACGTGGAAGTGCCGCTGGATGCGCACGCCGCGCAGTCGGAGCGCACATAGACGCCCCGTGGCGATCTCGCCCTGGACCGCGTATATGGAGACGAGGGAGACACCAAGGCCCGCCATCACACCTTGTTTGATCGCCTCCGTGTGGTCGAGCTCCATCGCCGCCTGGAACTTCACACCCGCTCGCTGCAACGCACGCTCGGTGACGGTTCGCGTCGCCGAACCCGGCTCCCTCATCAGCATCGGCTCTTCGGCGAGTTGATCGGGCGCAATGTCCCGCTTCTTCGCCCACCGATGCCCGGGCGGCACGACGAGAACCAATTCGTCCAGAAGTCCTGCGGCCAGGCACGCCTCGCCGCGCCCGATGGTGTGGCCGCCGACGATGCCGAGGTCCAGCTCTCGGTCCTTCACGCGCTCCTCGATAATCTGCGAGTTGGCGATCTGGAGCTTGAGCTCGACGCCGGGGTATCGCGCGCGGAACGCGGCGATGATCCCCGGCATCACGTACAGTCCAGGAGTGGTGCTCGCGCCGACCAGTACTGAGCCGTGACCCAGTCCGTCGAGCTCCGTGACCGCTTGACGAGCACCGTCGACCGCTGAGATCGCCCGAGTCGCGTATTCCTCGAAAACTCGCCCGGCTTCAGTGAGCGTCACCTCGCGGCCCCGACGGAAGAAGAGCTTCTTTCCCAGCTCGCGCTCGAGTTCGGACACATGCTCGGACAGCGTGGGCTGAGAGGAGTGAATCTTCTTTGCCGCGCGGCTGAAGCTCCGCTCGCCGGCGACGGCCAAGAAGACCTCGAACTGGCGAAGTGTCATCTTCGGGTTTTCCCGATGGTCTCCATTCGAACTAAGTATTGGACCCTATACCGATAACCAGCGTAATACAAGGGGCAGAGAAGGAGGAGCGACCCATGATCTTCCGCCAGTTCCTCGCCCCCAAGACCGGGTGCGCTAGCTACGTTTTCGGCTGAGGCGGCGCCGCTGCGTGCGCTGTGGTGGATCCACAGCTGGAGATCGAGCCGTATCTCGAAGCGGCGGCGCAGAAATCGATGCGCATCACCCACATCATCGAGACCCACGTCCAGGCCGACCACGTGTCCGGCGCCCGGCGGCTAGCGGCGGCCACCGGCGCCCCGGTGCTCTTCCACGAGTCGGCCGACGTCCACTTCCCACACGTGAGCGTCGTCGATGGCGAGGATCACGAGATGGGGAACGTCCGTATGACGTTCCTTCACACGCCGGGGCACACGCCCGACGGTGTGTCGATCGTCGTGACCGACCGGACGCGGGGGCCGGAGCCGTGGTTCGTCCTCACCGGGGACACGCTCTTCGCCGGGGGCGTGGGACGGCCCGACCTCCTGGGTCACGAGTCGGAGACGACGCTCGCCGAGCAGCTCTACGAGAGCATCTACGGCAGGCTGCTGAAACTCCCCGATCACATTGAGGTCTATCCGGCGCACTTCGGCGGCGCAGCCTGCGGCAAAGGGCTGAGCGGGAAGCCCGGGTCGACGATCGGCTTCGAGCGCCGCTTCAACCCTGCGCTGCAGTTCACGTCGAAGGCGGAGTTCGTGCGGTTCGTGCTGGCGGACCTGCCGCCACAGCCGGAGACCTTCGCCCTCAACCGGCGGCGTAACCTGACCGGCGAATGACCGAGATGCGGCTCGGACTGCGGGAGAACCTTCCGCAGTTCACCCTCCTTGTTGTGCTGAACGCCTTCGTGGGCGCCATGGTCGGTTTGGAGCGAACGGTGCTACCGCTTCTCGGCGAGCAGGAGTTCGGGCTCACCTCGAAGACCGCCATCACCTCATTCATCGTCAGCTTCGGCGTCACGAAGGCGGTCATCAACCTCG
>QHSZ01000039.1 GCA_003220595.1 Candidatus Rokuibacteriota bacterium
GACGCACCCGGAACCGCCCCGTCGTCGCGTCGATCAGATCCCGGAACGGGATCGGCACGAACACGTCTCCCTGCATCGTTACCAGCGCCTCGGTGCCACCTTCCAGCAAGAACCGCGTCGCCCAGTAGCCGAGGCCCCGGCAGTAGTGGATGTCGAAGCCGCCCGGCGGCGCGCACCGAAGCTCGTAGCCGATGTCCTTGGCGACGATGCTGCACGCGACGCCGCGCTCCCGCAGGCTCCGCGCGACGCGCTCCTTGACGAGCCGCGAGAGCTCGAGCTCCGCCAGGCGCACGTTCCCGTAGGGATCGCGCTCCACCGACCCGAGCGTGTCGGGATCGAGGCGCTCGATCAGCCCCTCGGCCAGGAGGGCCACGCCGTGCTCCCGGCCCTGGACGCGACGCTTGATGATCGCGCCCTCGAGGATGCGCGCGATCTGATCGAGGGCGACCGGGCCCTCGGGAAACTCCTCACCGATGACGGTCAGGGTCGCGCCGGCGGCGCTGCCGATGCCGAGGGCCAGGTGTCCCGCGTGGCGGCCCATGATGGTCACGAAGAACCACTTGTCCGTCGTCGCGGCGTCCCTCATGAGATTCCGCACGAGATCCTTGCCCACGTCGACCGCCGTCGTGTACCCGAACGTCGGGATGCCGGCCGGCAGCGGCAGGTCGTTGTCGATGGTCTTGGGCACATGGGCGACCTTGAGCCTGCCGCCACCCGTCCGCGCCACGGCCGCGGCGGCGGATGCGGTGTCGTCGCCGCCGATCGTCACCAGGTACGAGACGCCGAGGTGCTGCAACGAGTCGGAGACGGACCGCAGGGTCTCGGCGGACTTCGCCGGATTCGCCCGTGAGGTACGGAGCACCGAGCCGCCCTCGAAGTGGATCCGCGAGAGCGTGGTCTCCGTGAGCTCCTCGATCCGCCGGAGGTCGCCCTTCATGAGCCAGGCGTAGCCGTCGTGGCAGCCGAGCACGCGGAGACCCCGGTTGCGCGCCTCGATGGTCGCCGCCGCGATGACGGCGTTGATACCGGGCGCCGGCCCACCGCCGACGAGGATGGCGAGCGTCTTCGCGCTCACGCGGCGCTCCGCTCGAGCTCCGGCGTGTACGCGCCGGCGCGCGCGGCGCTGTTGCAGCGGGCGCGGTGGAGGAACGCCCGCTGGGCGTCGGCGACCCGCGCGGGGTCCCCGCCCCAGGCCTTGAGCGGCGCGGCCTGGAGGGCCCGCGCGTAGGAGAAGCTGAGCGGCCAGGGCTGCGGACCCGGAAGGCGATTCATCGCGTCGAGGTGGGCGGTCGCCAGCTCGTCGGACTGCCCACCGGAGAGGAAGACGATGCCCGGCACGGCCGCGGGGACGGTGCGCCGGAGGCAGCGCACCGTCGCCTCGGCCACTTCCGCGACCGGCGCCCGGTGCTGCGCGGTCGCCCCCGGCAGCACCATGCTCGGCTTCAGCAGCAGCCCCTCGAGCGTCACGTGCTGCGCCGACAGCGCATGGAACACGGCGTGGAGCGTGGCCTCGGTGACCTCGAGGCAGCGCTCGATCGAGTGGCCGCCGTCCAGCAGCACCTCCGGCTCGACGATCGGGACGATCGCGGCCTCCTGGCACAGCGCCGCGTAGCGCGCGAGTGCCTCGGCGTTGGCCTCGATGCCCCTCGGTGTCGGCGTGCGGCCGTCCTCGCCGATGGCGATCACCGCGCGCCACTTGGCGAACCGCGCGCCGAGCTTCCCGTACTCGGCCAGGCGCTCGCGAAGGCCGTCGAGCCCCTCGGTCACCTGCTCGCCGGGCGCCCCGGCCAGCGCCTTGGCCCCGCGGTCCACCTTGATCCCCGGCAGGATGCCCGCGCGCGTCAGGACCTCGACGAACGGCCTGCCGTCGTCGGCCGCCTGTCGGATGGTCTCGTCGAAGAGAATCACCCCGCTGATGAACTCGCCGATGCCCTTGGTCGTGAAGAGCATCTGCCGATAGCGCCGGCGGTTCTCCTCGGAGTTGGCGATCCCGTGCGCCTCGAAGCGCCGCGCGATCGTCGCGTGGCTCTCGTCGGCGGCGAGGATGCCCTTCCCAGGGGCCACCAGAGCCCGTGCCGTGACTTCGAGGGTCGTCGGAGACATCGCAGCACCTCCTTGACTGATTGTAGGGCCACATCGCGCCGGCCGCCCGGGTAGGCTACACTGCCACCGATGCCCGGCGACGGCCCGAAGAGCGCGTTCGAGCTGGCCATGGAGCGCCTCCGCCAGAAGGACAAGGAGGCCGGTACCGATGCTCGCTCGCTCGACGACCAGCACAAGGCCGCGATTGCCGAGGTCCGCCAATTCCACAAGGCGAAGCTCGCCGAGCTCGAGATCCTCCACCAGGCGGCGCTCCGACAGGCCCGTACCCACGAGGAGATCGAACAGCTGAACGAGAAGCTACGGCGCGACAAGGAGCGGCTGGCGAACGACCGCGACCGTAAGATCGGCGAGATCAGGCGCGAGGAGTCGTCCTCGTCCTCTCCCTGAGTCCCCGCTGAGGGCTCTGCGCCACCTGCTCGTCGTCGTCTGGGCACTGCTGCTCTCGGGCTGCGCCAGCGCCAGCCCGCCCGCGCTCTCGATGCCGGCGAACCCCGTGCCGGATCTCAGGGGAACGTGGACAGGAACGTGGGGTGGCACACCCCTGACCCTCCTCGTCCTCGAGCAGGAAGACGCCTTGCCCTCAGGGGGCGTCTCCCTCGGTCCCTGGCCTCTGCTGGGAGAACTGCTGCCAGGGATGTCCGGCGTCCTGACCTTCACGGTCCGGGGCGAGGCGGTCTCGGTCAACGTCCGGGGGCGACTCGGCGACTCGAGCGGGAGGCTCACGCTCGTTCTCGAGCCGCTGACGGAGCACGGCGGGTGGATCACGCTGACATCCGTGGACGAGCACCGCCTGGCGGGCGTGGGAAGGTCGCGCGCGAGCTGGGAGCCCGAGGGGCCCGTCGAGCTCCAGCGCCAGGGCGCCGACGGCCGGGGGGCGCGCGTCCCTGACGAGCATCAGCGCAGGAGTCGCTCGCTTTCGACGATGGAGTAGTCCCACACCGTCACCAGGTAGCGATCGGACGCCGGCAGGTGCGGGATTTCGAAGTACGCGCGCCCGAACCCTGAGACGCCGCCCGGGATCCACTCGATCCGCTCCCCCAGCACGCCGCCCGTACTATCGAGCGCCCGCCCGAGCACGCGCATCGGCTCGGCGCGCTGCCCATACTTGCTCACGACATAGCCCCGAACGCGCCGGGTGCCTTCGGGCTCGGGCGCCACGGTCCACTCGAGCGTGAATTTCTGCTCCCACCCGGCCATGAGCGTCGTCACGGACGGCGGGATCTTGTCCGCGGCGGCCCCGTCCGTCGCAACCCCACAGGCGAGGACGACCGCGAAGAGTCCGACGACGAGGGCGGCGACGGCGAGCGTCCGGGTGGTCGGCATGGTGAGCGAGCCCCCTCTGCGAAAACGTAACACCGATCGCAACGCCCCGGTTCCTCTTGCCGCTCGGGATGAGACGTGGTGGAGTTGGCGGGCTGCCGTCACATCACGAGGGGGGAGCGCATGCACGCGACCGCCGACCAGCTGCGACGAGTTACCAGGGCCATCTTGAAGTCCGGAGGGAGCGCCGCCCCGGAGGCGGACCTCGTCGCCGACCATCTCGTCCAGGCCAATCTGGCGGGTCACGACAGCCACGGGGTCGGGATGATCCCGGCGTACGTCCGCCACCTGAAGGCGGGTCTCGTCGTGCCGAACACGCGCGCGAAGCTCGTGAAGGACGACGGCGCGGTACTGATGTTCGACGGCGGCCGCGGCTACGGCCGCTCGGTCGCGGGCGAGGCCATGGCGGCCGGCATCACGCGCTGCCGCCAGACGGGCGTGGTGGCCCTGACGCTCGCCAACGCCCACCACATCGGGCGCGTCGGCGCGTACGGTGAGCTGGCGAGCGCCGCGGGGCTCGTGTCGCTGCACTTCGTCAACGTCGCCGACCACCGGGGTCTCGTCGCACCCTTCCGCGGCAGCGACGCGCGCTTCTCCACGAACCCGGTCTGCATCGCCGTGCCCGGCACCGAGCGCCAGCCTCCGCTGCTGCTCGACATGGCGACGAGCGCGATCGCCATGGGCAAGGTACGCGTCGCGCGGAACGAGAAGAAGCTCGTGCCCGAGGGCATCCTGCTCGACACGAGCGGCCACCCGACGCGCGACCCCAACGTCATGTACGGCGAGCCCCACGGCGCGATGCGGCCCTTCGGCGGCCACAAGGGCTACGCGCTCGCCGTGATGACCGAGCTGCTGGCGGGCGCCTTGTCGGGCGGTCCCACGATCCAGCCGGGGAACCCTCGGCTCGGCGGCACCATCAACAACATGTTCGCGGTCCTCGTCGATCCCGCCCGCCTGGCGGGTGTTGACTGGCTCCGCCGCGAGATCGACGGGTTCCTCGAGTACGTCAAGGCGTCGCCGCCGGCCGATCCCAAGGCGCCCGTGCTGGTTCCCGGCGACCCGGAACGGCTCGCACGCGAGGAGCGCGCGCGCACCGGCATCACGGTCGATGCGACGACGTGGGAGGACATCTTGCAATCGGCCGAGAAGGTCGGCCTGTCGCGCGCCGAGGCCGAAGCGGCCGTCAGCTCCTAGACAGAGCGAGAGCGGGGCGTCCGCTCCCATCGAGCACTCTTCCTCCGAGGCGAAGACCCCGTGATCGATCTTCCCGCCGATCGACCTGCCACGCTCGACCACGTCGGGCTCGCCCTCACGCGGGCAGGCGCTCGTACATGCCGTGCACGTCGGCGGCGTGGAAGCGCGCCACCTGGTTCGTCGGGGGTAGCGGCTCCTGGTAGAAGAATTCCGGCAGCTCGTCGTCCTTCTCGGTGAAGCCGGCCCGCTTGTTGAACTCCCACTCCAGCCGGAGCGCGTCCCGTCCCAGCGCCTCGAAGAAGTCCTTGGTCAGGCTGGTGCCGTGCGCGGCGTTGATGGCGGCGGTCAGGAATTCGGTGTTGGGGTTCGTCACGCTCATGCCGAAGATGCAGAGGCCGAGGGAGTCGTTGGCGGCGACGCGCGCCTGGTGGGCGAGGCTCTGCTCGACGATGGCCGCCGCGTCCATCTCGCGCGTCTTGAGGCGCGGCAGGTTGCCGGCCGTGTGGTCGGCCCCCTGCGCGGTGGCCATCATGGAGATGCCCGTCGCCTCGACCACCCGCGGATCGTACGCGCTGATCGCCTGCTTCTTGATCACCGGCACGCGCCGGACCTTGTAGTGCTCGCCGACGCGCGCCGTGCCCTGCGCCCAGAGCCGGCCCTTCTCGGTGCCCGTGCGGATCTCGGCGAGGCAGTCGGTCATGAACCTCACGTCGCCGAAGGCGCCGAGCCCGGCCTCCATGAGGACACCGAGCATCGCGCCGAGCTCGATCGTGTCGACACCGAGGTCGTTCGCGAGGAAGTTGAGCTGGGCGAGCTGGTCCGGGTCGCCGATCCCGCAGTTCGTGCCGAGCAGCCCAAGCGTCTCGTACTCGACCGGCGAGACGACCTCCTTGCCGTTCGCGTCGTGGTACACGTTGCTGCATCGGATCACGCAGCCGGGCATGCACGCATGGGTGTGCTCGCCGCCGCGCGAGACGTTGAGCTGGCTGATGTACTCGCCGCCCATCTTGAATTTCTCGCCCGTGGAGACGTTGACGAGCTGGCCGGCGCTGAAGTTGCGCACCGGGAGGCCCCCCAGGGTGTTCTGGAGGTCCGCCATCCCCATCGTGCCGATCTTCGCGTAGAAGTTCGTCACTATGGAGTCGGCCAGCAGCATCTTGGCGTAGTCCTTGATGGCGGCGTTGACCTTCTTGGCGTCCTCGAACGGCGGGATCTTGTCGAGGTCCACCACGATGGCCTTGACCTTCTTCGACCCCATCACCGCCCCGACTCCGCCACGGGCCGACAGACGCGCCGGACGGCCGTCCTTGTCGCTGAAGGCGATGCCCGCGATCAGGCCCTGGTACTCGCCCACGGGCCCGCAGAGGGCGATCGTCACCTTCTTGCCGTAGCGCGCGTGCAGCAGGGCCTGCGCCTCGAAGTTGCCCCTGCCGAGATACGGCGCCGCGTCGTCGAAGTCGATGTCGCCGCCCTTCTTGATATGGAGGACGACCCAGCTCGGCGAGGCGCCGTGCAGCGTGAGGCCCGCGATCTTCAGCTGGCCGAGGCCGTAGCTGAAGGTGCCGCCGCCGTTCGCCTCCTTGACGCCGCCGGTGAGCGGGCTCTTGCAGCCGACGCTGGTGCGGTTGGCGTTGGACCAGCTCGTTCCGGCAAAGGGGCCGGCCGAGAAGATCAGCGGATTCCGCGGCGACAGCGGATCGACGGTGGCCACGTCCAGCTCGAGGAGCGTCTTGGCGATCAGGTAGCGGCCGGCCTTCACGATCGCCTCGCCCGTGAGCTCGCGCTTCGTGATGGTGCGGTCGTTCAGCCGGACGTCGTAGTACGTGCGCATGAGGGGTCCCCCTTCAGCACTCGATCCTGCCATGCCTGGGGACACGCGTCAAAGCGCGGCGCGCCTCAGATCACCCCGTCCTTCCGGAGCCGCTCGAGCTCGTCGGCATCGCAGCCGAGCCACGCGCCGAACACCTGGGCGTTGTGCTCGCCCAGCAGCGGGGCGCGGGTCACGGCCGTGGGCGAGGCGGAGAGGTGCACCGGGTTGCCGGGCATGGCGAAGCGGCCGCGCGTCGGGTGCTCGAGGCTCACGACCATGCCGCGCGCGATCAGCGACGGGTCGCTGAGGACCTCGCCGGAATCGAGCACGGCGCCGCACGGAATCCCGGCGCCCGCCAGCATCTCCATCGCCTCCTGCTTGGTCCGCTTCTCCGTCCACGCCTCGACCAGCGGGTCGAGCTCCGCCGCGTGGTCGGCGCGCCCCTGCCGGTCGGCGAAGCGCGGGTCGTCGCCGAGCTCCGGGCGGCCGAGGATGCGCGTCAGGGTTCGCCACATCTCGAGCGTCGCCACGTGGATGAACACGTAGTCGTTCGGCCCGAAGGGGCGGCAGCGGTAGAGGTTCGAGGGGCCCGCGCCGGGCGAGCGGTTCCCGCGTCGCGGCACCGGCCGGCCCGTCACGTAGTGCTCGCGCAGGTGGATGCGCACCAGGTTGAGCACGGCGTCCTGCTGCGCGACCTCGACGCGCTGGCCCTCGCCCGTCGTCTGGCGCTGGACGAGCGCCGCCAGGATGCCGATGGCGCAGTGGAGCCCCGCCCCCGTGTCCCCGAGCCCGGCCTCCGCGCGAAGGGGCGGGCCGTCCGGCTCGCCCGTGAGGCTCATCGCGCCGCCCATTGCCTGGGCGATCCACTCGAAGCTCTTGTAGTCCGCGTAGGGCCCGCCGCCGAAGCCCTTGACCGACGCGGCGACGAGCCGGGGGTTGATGCGGCGGAGCGTGTCCCAGCCGAAGCCCAGGCGCTCGATCGCGCCCGGCCCGAAGTTCTCGACCAGGACGTCGGCCCGGCCGAGCATCCGCTCGAAGAGGGCGCGCCCGCGCGGGGATTTCAGATCGAGGGTGACGCTGCGCTTGTTGGCGTTGAGGAGCAGGAAGAACCACGCGTCCGTGTCGGGCCGCTCCGAGAGCGCGCGGCGGCCCGGCTCGCCGCCCGGCGGCTCGATCTTGATGACGTCCGCGCCGAGCCACGCGAGCATCTCGGTGCAGCTCGGCCCCGCCTCGTACTGCGTGAGGTCGAGGACGACGATCCCGTCGAGCGCCTTGCCCATGTGTGGCTCCGTCGTATCGGGGTCCGCGAGCCCGGCTCGGACCGCGGGTGGCCCGAGTCAGACACGTGTGGCTCCGTTTAGGTGGTATACGCCGAGAAGCGGATGGTCTGCGCCCGCGCCTTGAAATCCGTGACGACGTTGACGACGGCCGGCTTGCCCGAGGCCCACGCCCGCTCGAGCGCCGGCCGGATCTCGTGCGGCTTCTCGACGAACTCGCCGTGCGCGCCGAAGTCCTGGGCGACCTTGTCGTAGCGCGTGTAGCCGAGGTTGCGCCCGGGCTTGGTCCCCTGGGGATCGGCCGTCCAGCCGCCGTTGTTGCTGATCACGACGACGACCGGGATCCGGTGGCGGACCGCGGTGTCGATCTCCATCGCGTTGAGCCCGTACGAGCCGTCGCCGTGCAGCACCAGCACCTGCGCGTCGGGCCGCGCGACCTTCGCGCCGATGCCGAACGGCAGCCCCACGCCCATGCAGCCGAACGGGCCCGAGTTCAGCCGGTGCCCGGGCACGAACGTCGGGATGGACTGGCGCCCGAAGTTGAGGATCTCCTGGCCGTCCACGACGAGGATCGCGTCGCGGCGGAGGAAGTCGCGCACCTCCTTGCAGAGCCGGAGCGGGTGGATCGGGACCTGGTCCGTGCTCATCTGCCGATCCATCTCGGCCGCCTTCTCCGTGTCGAGCGTCCGGAGCTTCGTCACCCACCCGTGGTACCGGCCGCGCTCGATCCGGCCGCGCGCCTGCGCGGCGAGCTGCTCGAGCACGGCGCGCGCGTCGCCGACGATCGGGACGTCGGGCGCCCGGTTGTGGCCGAGCTCGCCCGGGTCCACGTCGATCTGGATGACCTTGAGGTCCGCGGCGAACCGTGGGACCCGGCCGAACTGGAGCACGTAGTTGAAGCGCGTCCCGACGGCCAGGAGCACGTCCGCCTCTCCGAACGCCTTGGCGCGGGCGTTGAGGAACGCGAGCTCGTGGTCTTCGGGCACCGTCCCGCGCGAGATCGGCGTCGTGTAGAAGGGAATGCCCGTCGCCTCGACGAAGGCCTGGAACGCCGACGCCGCGTCCGACCACCAGGCACCGCTGCCGCCGACGATCAGGGGCCGCTCCGCCCGCGCGAGCAGCGCGACCGCCTCCGCGATCGCCGCCGGGTCGCCCTGCGCGCGGGGTGCGGGCCGCCAGCGAGCGGGAAACGTGACGGCGGACTCGTCCACGGCCTCACCGAGGATGTCGCCGGGCAGGTCGAGGTAGACCGGGCCCGGCCGCCCCGTCGTCGCCTGGCGAAACGCCATCGCGACCAGCTCGGGAATGCGCCGGGCGTCGAGGATGCGCGTGGCCCATTTTGTGATCGGGCGCATGACGGCGACCTGGTCGATCTCCTGGAAGGCTTCCATCTCGAGATAGACCCGCGGACTCGACCCGCCCACGGCAATCAGCGGGGCGGCGTCCACGAACGCGTTGGCGACCCCCGTGACGAGATTCGTCGTGCCCGGCCCCGAGCAGCCCATGCACACGCCGGGCCGCCGCGTCAGGCGGCTGTAGGCGTGCGCCATCATCGACGCCGCCTGCTCGTGGCGCGTGTCGACGGCGCGCGCGCCCAGCTTGATGCAGGCGCTCTCGGTCTCGAGCATGGGACCGCCCATGAGATAGAAGAGCGTGTCCATGCCCTGCGACACGAGCGCGCGCGCGAGGAGCTCCGATCCCGTCAGCGTTGCCATGCGTTCCTCCCCGTTTCAGGCCTTCGGCGGCCAGGCAATGCCGAGCGCGTCGAGCCGGCGCAGCCGGTCCTGCCCGAGCCCTTGGTCCCAGACGTCCGCCAGCGCGTCCGGCGTCCAGCCCTCGCGGCTGGTGACCGCGCGCACGGGCGCCGGGTGCGACCAGAGGCTCACCTGGTTGCCGCGCACGTGCACGATCTGCCCCGTGATGTGCGCCGCGCGGTCGCTGGCGAGGAACGCGACGACCGGCGCCACGGCCGCAGGCGGCGCCGCCGCCTGGGCCCGGCGGTCGTCGCTGAGCCGCTCGGTCATCCGCGTCTCGGCGGTCGGCGAGATGCAGTTCACGGTCACGCCGTACTTCGCCATCGCGAGCGCCGTGGAGCGCGTCAGGCCGACGATGCCTTCCTTGGCCGCCGAGTAGTTCGGCTGCCCCGGGCTCCCCTCGAGCCCGGCGGTCGACGTGAACGTGACGATACGCCCGCGGCGCTTCTCACGCATGTGCCGGGTCGCCGGGCGCATGACGGTGAAGTGGCCCTTCAGGTGGACCGCGATGACCGCGTCCCACTCCTCCTCGGTCATGTTGAAGATCATGCGCTCGCGCAGGATACCGGCGCAGCACACGACCACGTGGAGGTCGCCGAAGCGGGTGAGCGCGGTCTCGACGATCGCCTCGCCGCCGGCCATCGTGGCAACGCTCTCGGCGCTGGCCACCGCCTGGCCGCCGAGCGCCTCGATCTCCTTGACGACGGCCTGGGCCGCGGCGCTCGACGGGGCGCGGCCATCCACCGTGACGCCATAGTCGTTGACGACGACCCGGGCGCCCGCGTGGCTGAGTCCGAGCGCCACGGCGCGCCCGATCCCGTTGCCCGCGCCCGTCACCACCGCGACCTTGCCGTCCAGCAGTCCCATCGTGCGCTCCCGCGCCCGCCCTCAGGGCCGGTAGAAGGGCTTGTCGCCCCGGATCGTCACGCGATGCCCGTGCCGCCGCTGTGGATAGTAGTCCCACAGCGCGTGGTGCTGCACGCAGCGGTTGTCCCAGAAGGCGACCGAGCGCTCCAGCCACCGGAACCGGCAGTGGAACTCGGGCGTCTCGACGTGCACGAACAGGAGCTGGAGCAGGGCGTCGCTCTCCGGCCTCTGGAGCTGGACGATGCGCGTCGTGAATCCCCGGTTCACGAAGAGCGCCTTCCGGCCGGAAACCGGATGGGTGCGGACGACCGGGTGCTCCGCCTTCGGAAACACCTTGCCCTCGTCCTTCACCCCGTAGCGGCCGCGGTAGACGTGCTCTCCCTCGTGCAGGGCCGTGAGGTCCTCGAGGAACCGCTGCATGGGCGGTGAGAGCGCCTCGTACGCGGCGTACATGCTTGCGAACAGGGTGTCCCCGCCCACGGGCGGCAGCTCCTGCATGTAGAGAATGCTCCCCAGTGGAGGCTCGGGGTCGCAGGAGACGTCGGAGTGCCAGTACTCGCCGGCCACGTGCTTGGACGTCTCGTCGGCGTGGATGACCAGGATCTCGGGGTGCCCTTCGACGAGGCTCGGCGCGGCCGGATGGATGTGGAGCTCGCCGAAGCGGCGGCCGAACGCCTTCTGCTGGTCGGGGGTCAGGCGCTGGTCGCGGAAGAAGATCACCTGGTGCTCGATGAGCGCGGCGTGGACGTCCTGGAACGTCCGGTCGTCCAGGGCCTGGCCGAGATCGACGCCGTGGAGCTCGGCGCCGATATGGGGTGTGAGCTTCTCCACACGGATCGCCTGGTATGGCATGTCGGCCCTCCTCCGCGCCGGGCGGGCGCGGGCAACGGGATTCTGCACCCGTCTTGCCACCTATTCAATAATGGTCCCGGGGCCGACCTGGGGAGGGGGGCACATGAGCACGGTGACCGTTCGCGGTGGCGTCTCGGGTTTCGCCCAGGAGATCGTCGCCGGGCGGCATCGCCTGACGGCGGACGAGCCCGAAGCGGCCGGCGGGACCGACACGGGGCCGTCGCCGTACGACTTGCTGCTCGCGGCGCTCGGGGCGTGAACGTCGATGACGGTCGCGCTGTACGCGCGACGCAAAGCGTGGCCGCTCGAGGGTGTGACGGTCCGCCTCCAGCACTCGAGGATCCACGCGTCGGACTGCGCCGAGTGCGAGACGAAGGAGGGCAAGCTCGACCGGATCGACCGCGAGCTCGTGCTCGCCGGCCCCCTGACGCAGGAGCAGCGCACGCGGCTCCTTCAGATCGCCGAGCGCTGCCCGGTGCACCGGACGCTCACGTCGAAGGTCGACGTGAGGAGCCGTCTCGCGTGACCGGCGGGAGGCGTCGGTGACCGCGCCCGCGCTCCGGTACGGCCGGCCGGCGCCGGACTTCTCGCTGGCTGCGACGACGGGCGCGACGATCGCCCTCTCGGGCTTCAAGGGCAAATCGGACGTCGTGCTCGTCTTCTATTGCTACGACTGGGGCGGCATCTGAACGCCGGAGCTCGGCGACCTGGGTCAGGTCGCCGCCGCCGCGCGTGAACGGGGAGCCGAGGTGCTCGCGATCAGCGGGGACAGCCCGCCCTGCCACGCCGCCTTCGCCACCGCGCGGAACCTGCCGTTCCCGCTCCTCAGCGACCTCCACCGGGTCGCGATCCGCGCGTACGGGGTGCTGGACGAGGACCGGAACGTCGCCTACCGGTCCACGTTCGTCGTGGACCGCGAGGGCGTGCTGCGCTGGGGGCAGGCGGGGGACCGGCAGATGGTCCGCGACGGGCGCGAGATCCTGCGCGTCCTCGACCTGATCGAGACGCTCCGCCGGCCGACCTCGGCGTGAGCGCGCGGCGCTCGCGGCGGCGCTACTCGTCGTCCCAGGAGCGGGAGCGCTGCAGGGCCCGCCGGCGCTTCTTGCGGGCCTGCGCCTGCTTGCGCTTCCGCTTGACGGACGGCTTCTCGTAGTGCGCCCGCCGCTTCATCTCCTGGAAGAGGCCGTCCTTCTGCATCTGCTTCTTGAGCTGCTTCAGCGCGGCCTCGATCTGGTTGTCGAAGACCTCGACCCTCACTCAGCGGGCCCTCAGGTGCGACGTCGAGCGATGCGAGCGGACGACGACCGAGCGATCGACGACGTTCATCTGCACGAGCCGCTTCTTGCCGTTGGCGACGGCGCTGGCGATCGTCGGGAACGAGTCGCGCGACTCCTCGATGGTCTCGCCCGCATAGTTGACGATCCGCCAGCGCCAGTTCGGATCGCCAGGAATCGCGAACGCGGCAACCTGCATCGGGCCCGTCTACCAGCGACCGCCGGTGCGGCCGCCGCTCCGGAACCCCCCGCCGCTCCGGCCGCCACCGCCCCCACCCGAGCCCGAGGGCTTGGACAGCTCGACCTTGAGCATGCGCCCGTCCACTTCCTGACCGTTGTACTTCTTGACGGCGGCGTCGGCTTCCTCGGGCGAGGCCATCTCGACGAACCCGAATCCGCGGGAGCGTCCGGTGTCGCGGTCGGTCACGACCGCGGCCGATTCGACGGAGCCGACCTGGGCGAACAACTCGCGCAGACGCTCAGTGGACGTGGAGAACGACAGACCGCCGACAAAGAGCTTCGTTGCCATCAGGAACCTCCGCACAACTCTCCCGCTGTTGACGACACACCCCGGAACGCGGAAGAAGGCGCCAGGAGCGCGGTCTGGTGAGGGGGGTCCACGATGAACCGAATACCGGGCCAGACCAGAGCAGTATGGCACGGATGACCGGGATCCGTCGTTCTGTTTTCCATCAGGGTATTCCCTACCGATCGCCGAGGACTCGACCGCTGAAGAGTCCGAAGAGCCACTGGCCGATCAGGCCCATCACGGGCGGGAGCAGAACGCCGGGAAGAAAGCGTGCCAGGGTCAGAGGCCAGCCCAACAATGGCGCCTCGTAGGTAAGCATCCGTATCGGGCTCACCAGGGTCTTGGCCGTGAGCAGGGCGATGAGGGGTCCAGGCGCGGCGCCACTCCGAAAGAGATTCGCCACGACGGGGAAGAGCACGTAGGGACCTCCAGGGATCACCAGACCGGCCACCCAGCCCACCAGGATGCCCCGCGCCATGCGATCCGCCCCGAGCCAGCGAGAGAGGACCGGTTGGGGAATCAGCACCTCGAGGATCCCGGCCAGCAAGAACCCGAGGACCAGGTCGAGCCAGACACCCCTCGCGAGCCTCCCGGTCGCGAGCAGACCGCGAACGGGCAGCGCGGGATCCTTGACGAAGGCGACGAGCAGCGCGACGAACAGGAGCCCCGTCAGGATCCAGGCGCTGACGTCCACGCGACGTGTCACTTCCGTGCGGTCGACCGCGGCGCCCGATACTCGAAGTCACCCCCGGACGCCGACAGCGCCTGCTGGCGCGCGGCCTCGATGAGCCCGTGATCGGGCGACAGCACGCACGCCGGGTCGGTGACCGCCGCGTTTCGCGTCAAATAAAACGCCTGGCACCGGCAGCCGCCGAAGTCGATCGTCCGCCGCTCGCAGCTCTTGCAGGGCTCGGGCATCCAGGCCTCACCGCGGAAGGCGTTGAAGGCGGGCGACTCGCACCAGATCGTCTCGAGGGGGCCGTGTTTGACATTGTCGAAATGGAGCCCGGGGAGCGTGTGAGCCGCGTGGCAGGGTAGGGCCAGCCCGTCGGGGCTCACGACGATGAAGCGGCGGCCCCAGCCGTCCATGCACGCCTTCGGGAATTCGGAGTAGTAGTCGGGCATGACGAAGAGAACTTCCATCGTGCCTCGCAGCCGCTGCTGGGCCGCCGCGCTCACGCGTCGCGCCCGATCCAGCTGGGCGGCGGTCGGCAGCAAGGCCCGTCGGTTCACGAGCGCCCAAGCCACATACTGCGTATTGGCCAGCTCCAGACGGTCAGCCGAGAGCGCCTCGGCCAGCGCGACGATCTCCTCGACATGACCGAGGTTCTCCCGATGCAGCACGACGTTGAGCGTGAGTGGGAAGCCAAGCTCCTTGACCCAGCGCGCGACTTCTAGCTTCCGCTCGAAGGCGCGGGACCCGGCGATACGGTCGGAACTCGGCGCCATGACGTCCTGGATCGAGACCTGCACGTTGTCGAGCCCGAGCGAGCGGAAGCTCGCCAGGCGCTCGCGGCTCAACGGGATGCCGCTCGTGATGAGGTTGGTGTAGAGGTCGAGGGCCCGCGCGCCCTCGATCAGGGCCTCCAGATCCTCACGGAGGACGGGCTCGCCGCCGGTGAGGTGGAGCTGGACGACCCCGAGCGCCTCGGCTTCGCGAAACACGCGGAGCCAGTCCGCGGTGTCGAGCCCGTCCGTGTGGCGTGCGTAGTCCACGGGGTTCGAGCAGTACACGCAGCGGAGCGGACATCGGTACGTCAGCTCGGCGACGAGGGTGTACGGACGGTACTCGTCGCTCACGGGTCGGTCTGCATCAGGCCGCGCTCGGCGAGTGTGGCGAGGAACGACATGACGTCGTGCTCCACCTGCGCACGCGGCTGCGGGGCGTACTTCTCCGCCAGACGCTCGACGATCGCGTGGACCGTGTGCTCGCCCGTGCAGAGCGTGGCGATGTCGGCCGCGGTGGGGTTCAACACGAGCCCGCGCTCTGGGTAGAGCAGGAGGTACCGTGCGGTCTTCCGGTCGAAGCGGATCCGCGCTTTTGCGGCGAGCCGCGGCCGACTGTCCAAGGCGATCACGCGCGGGCGCCCGCCGGTCCCCAGCCGGGCTCGATGTAGGCCGCGTACGCGCAATCGAGGAGGTGCCAGAGCACCTCGGTCTTTCGGATGAGCGCGGCCACGCAGCGCTCCTGGAGTTCCCCGCTGGTCGCGTTGCGGACCACGTAGTCGATGGCCTCTTCCGAGTCGCGGCGCGCCCGCGGCACGCGCGACCGGAAATATTCGAGCATATCGCGGCTCACCCACGGATAGTGACGCTCCCACGCAAGCACGCGCTTCTGCATGAGGTCTGGCGCGAAGAATTCCGTGAGCGACGAGGCGACGGCCTCCACGAGGCTCTTCTCTCGCACGAGCTCCACGTAGCCGTCGCAGGCGAAGCGGACCCCGGGGAGCACCGACCGACAGCTGGCGACCTCGTCACGCTCGAGGCCCACCCCCTCGGCGAGCCGCAGCCAGAGCTCGAGGCCGCCGTCCGCGGCGTCGTGGTCCTCGATGCGGTGGATCCACATCCGTCGGAACGCCGGATCGTCGGACTTCGACAGGATGATCGCGTCCTTGATCGGAATCCGGGTCTGGTAGTAATAGCGGTTGAGCACCCACTGCTGGAGCTGAATCTTGGTCAGCTTGCCGTCGTGCATGAGCACGTGATAGCGATGGTGATCATGGTAGCGGCGCTCGCCCTCTTGCCTGATCCAGGCGATGAACTCCGCTCTCGACAGCGGCGCGCGCGGGGCTCCGTCGGTCATAGCGTGATCTCCATCCCGTCGTGGGCGATCTCCCAGCCGGCCGTCGTGACGCTGGCGCGCTCCGGCGAGTCCTCGCGCAGCAGCGGGTTGGTGTTGTTGAGATGGATGTAGATCTTCCGTGCGGCTCCGAGCTTCGCCAGCTGCCTGGCGCTGCCGGTGGGGCCGCCGACGGGCAGGTGGGCCATGTCCTCCGCGAGCTTTTCGCCGAGGCCGAGGGCGCGAAGCTCGTCGCTCGACCAGAACGTGCCGTCGAAGAAGACGCAGTCGGCGCCGTCGAGGGCCTGGCGCACCGAGTCCGTCAAGGCCCCCACGGCGGACATGTATGCCAGCGTGCCCCCGGTCGCCTCGTCACGGATCCTGACGCCGACGTTGTCTTCGGGATCGGGCCGCATGAGTCCTTCGAGGTGCACGGGCGGCTTGCCGGGCACGGGCAGGGCCTCCGCGACGAGCCCGCTCTCACGGCCGTCGACGCCGACCAGCTCTTCGCGCCGGCCGGGCTTGAGGATCCGCCACGTGACCTGGCCGGGGAAGCGCTCGAGCGTCCGATAGAACACGTTGCGCTCGATGAACCCGACGCGCACGCGCTCGGTTGCGTAGACGAGCAGCGGGTGTGATTCGCGGAGCGAGAGCAGCCCCAGGCAGTGGTCCAGATCGCCGTTCGTGAGGAGGACCCCCTGGATCGGCGAGTGGCGACGGTCGCGCGGGTGAAGCGGCGGAAAGGCCTCGATCTGCTGTCGGATTTCGGGCGAGGCGTTGAGGAGGAACCAGCCCCGCCCATCGGCGCTGATCGCCACACATTCCTGGCTTCTCGTCACGGCGGGCAACGTGCCTTCGCGGACTCCGCGGCAGTTCGGACAGCCACAATTCCACTGCGGGAACCCGCCACCGGCCGCGGAGCCCAACACCCGGATCAGCACGAGCCTCCCCCGAAAGACGCCCAGCCCTTCCCGCAGCGACGCGAGAAGGGCCGGGCGAGAGGACGACGCGAGCTAGGCGTTAGAAGCGGTCGTCCGGATCCCGGTCGAAGTCGTCGGGCTGGTAAGAGTTGATCTCGGCGTCCATTTTCACTTCCACGAAGGCTGGCGTCTCCCAGGTCATGTCTCGTACCCCCCGTTTGCTCAATTCGCCTGACCGGGTCCAGGCGGCGCAATCGTAGAGGAGTCACTGGGCCGCGTCAAGTGCCTTGAATTCGGCGAACGCCGGGGGGCTAGATGGAGAGGATGCCCGAAGGGCCACGGATTCTGGCGTTCGCCGGGAGCCTGCGGAAGGGCTCCTTCAACCGGATGCTGCTGCGCTACGCGACTCTCGGGGCTCGCGAGGCAGGCGCCGAGGTCGAGGAGCTAGGTCCAGAGCACCTCATGCTCCCGCTCTACGATGGCGACCTCGAGGCGAACGGCTCGTTCCCTGAGCCGGTTGCGGCCTGGCGCGCGAAGATTCGACAGTGCGAAGGTCTGCTCATCGCCTCGCCGGAGTACAACCACGGCATCTCCGGCGTCCTGAAGAACGCGATCGATTGGGCGTCCCGTCCCCCCAGCGTTTTCCGAGGGAAGGTCGCGGCGTCCTTCGGTGCGACGCCGGGGAGCCAGGGAACGGCGCGAAGTCAGATGAGTCTCAGAATCTGCCTCAGCGCGGTCGGCGTCTGGGTCGTTCCCAGAACGGTCTTGATCGCCCGCGCCAACGAGGCCTTCGATGCGAACGGCGAGCTCAGAGACCCACGGCAGGTCCAGGCGCTCACGTCTCTGGGGCGCGCCCTCGTTCAGGCGGTTCGGGCCGGTCTGGCGGACGTGTAGCCTAGGGCGTCCCCATCGTCGCCGCGTGGATCACGAGGAGCGAGTGCGGCGGGGCTAAGTCGACGCCGTCGGGGATATTGAGGCGGCCCGGCTCCCGCCCGGGCCGGCGCGTCTCGCCGTACTGCCACACGATCTTGTTCGTCTTCGGGTTCACGACGATGATCCGGTGATTGTAGTCGTCGTTAGCGATGACGTGGCCGTTCGGCAGGGCGAGCGCCAGCGACGGGCGGTCGAGCGCGTCAGCGCCCTCGGGCTTGTACCGCCACAGCGCCTTGCCGGCGCCGTCGAAGATCACGAGCTGCCCCGGTTTCGAGTAGTCGGCCGTCAGATATCGCCCCGGAGCGATCTCGTTCGTGTCCGAGGGGTATCGGACCCCCGGCGGCCGGAACGCCCTCACCACGTTGCCCGTCCGGAGGTCGAATTCGCTGATCCATGGCCCGCGTATCTCGGTCACGAGGTAGTGGCCGTTCCGCATCGGAAATGCACCGTTCGGGCTGCCGAAGATACGGGGCGGATCGTGTCGGCAGCCCCCCGGAGGGCGCCGGTCCGCGCCGTAGATCCGCAGGGGCTCGTGGGAGCCGCGCGCGATCAGCAGGATGCGGCAGTTCTTGATGTCCGGCACCAGCACATGGCCGTCGGGAAGCACGAGCGCATCGTCGGGGTTCCAGAGCTTGTTCGGTCCATGTCCGTGGACGCCGGGCGTGCCGTAGCGCCACACGATCCGCCGCGTCGCAGGGTCGACCAGCGTGATCGCGAAGTCGTCTTCGTGGGTCACGATGATCTGTTTGCCGTCGGGCGTATAGAAGGCGTCGTCAGGCGCCTTGAACGTCTCCCCCGAGGGGAGCTCGCCGGGCGCGGGAAACGTCCAGAGGACGCGCCCTTCCGGATCCACGAGGACGAGCCGATCGTTGCCCCGGTCGGCGATGAGGACGGGCCCCGGGAGTACCGTGGGGTCCGAGCCGGGCTGCAGATGCCCGGGCGGTTGCGACCCGACGGGACCCACCGTGAGCAGTAGCCCCAGGAGCGCGGTGATGCCGAGTCTGGCGACGGGTGTCATGGTTCGATCCTACCGCGCCTCGCTCCTGAGGTCGGCGGTCGGGGCGCGCCCCGGTCGCCTACTGCGCCGAGGAGGCCGGCGACGGCGGGAGGGGTTCGGCGGCCGGCGGGATCGCGGTCGCGATCACCTCGAGGCCCGCGAGCGCGAGAAAGACCAGCGTGACGACGACCAGGACGAACATCCGCATCGCTCTCATCCTCCTTCGCGTTCGAACAGAATGCGCCCATCGTTATGACGCACTCGACCGGCGGAGGGATTCGGCGATCGCGCGGAACGCGGCGGCTCAGACGGTGACGGGCCGGTAGACCGGCGTGCGCCACTCCGGGCGGCGCGTGTCGACGCCGCGCACGACGTTCATGTAGGCCGTGAGCAGCCGCCGCGTGGTCGAGCCGACCGTGCCGTCGCCCAGTGGGAAGCGGTCGATCGAGACGATCGGCGTGATCTCGTAGCCGCTCCCGCAGAAGAAGGCCTCGTCGGCGACGTAGAGCTCGGTGCGGTCGATCTCGCGTTCGACGACGTCGAGGCCGAGCTCGGGACCGATCTC
>QHSZ01000292.1 GCA_003220595.1 Candidatus Rokuibacteriota bacterium
TGAGTGGGCCTACGTGCGCCCGTATGGATCCTCCCGCGCGCGCCACGCCGTGATGCCGCGCTGGCTGCACTACTATAATTGGCATCGTCATCATGCCAGTCTCCACGGTCGTCCGCCCATCAGCCGCGTGCTGGCCGGGGACAACCTCGTGAGACTTCACAACTAGTCCTCTGCGCTCCCCAGGTAGGCCTCGACGACCGCGGGGTCCGTCGCGATCCCACGCGGCTTGCCCTCCGCGATCTTGCGCCCGTCGTCGAGCACCGCGATCCGGTCCGAGATCCCCATGACGAGCTCCATGTCGTGCTCGACCACCAGGATCGTGAGCCCGCGCTCCTCGCGCAGGCCGACGATCAGCTGCATCAGCGCCTGGGTCTCGGTCGGGTTCAGGCCGCCCGCCGGCTCGTCGAGCAGGAGGAGCCTCGGCTCGGCGCAGAGCGCGCGCGCCAGCTCGAGCCGCTTCTGGAGGCCGAGCGGCAGGCTCTCCGCCGGGACGCCGGCCACGGCCGCGAGCCCGAGCCGGTCGAGCAGCGCGCGCGCCGTCTCGCGCGCCGCCGCCTCCTCGCGGCGGACCGAGGCCGTGCCGAGCGCGCCGCGCAGTGCACCCCCGCGGAGATGGCCGTGGCGGCCGACGAGGACGTTGTCGAGGACGCTGAGGCGCCGGAAGACTTCGGTGTTCTGGAAGGTGCGCGCGACGCCACGCCGCGCGATCGCGTGGGGCGCCAGCCCCAGCAGATCCTGGCCGAGAAACCGCACGCGGCCGGACGCGGGGCGCTCGAGCCCCGTGATGATGTTGAAGACGGTGGATTTCCCGGCGCCATTCGGGCCGATCAGCGCGAAGATCTCCCGCTCCGCGACCTCCACGGACACGCCCCGCAGCGCGGCGAGCCCGCCGAAGCTGATCGAGAGGTCTTCGACGCTGAGCACCGCTACTCGCCCTTGAGCCAGTCCGTGACCGGCTTGAACCGTCCCTTCTCGACGCGGACCCAGAACCCCTGCTTCTGCGTCTCGTGGTCCGGGCCGATCGTGAGCGGCGGCAGGATCCCGCTCTCCCACCCCTTGATCCCCTCGAGCGCGGCGATGAGCGACTCGCGCGTGAGGTTCGTCCCGGCGCGCTTCGCCGCCTCCGCGAAGAGCATCCCGGCGAAGTAGCCGGCCATCGAGTAGCGGTTCGGCTCGTTCCGCGGGGCGTACTTCTGCATGTGCTCGCGGTAGAGCTTCACCCCCGGCCGGTCCGACGTCGCCGGGTCGGGCCAGAGCGAGAGACCCTCGACGCCCTCGGCGGCCTCGCCCGCGAGGGCCAGGTAGCGCTCGTCGGTGAGCGGACCCGTCGAGACCATCAGCGTGTCGCTCCAGCCGATCTTCTGCCGCTCCTTCAGCGCCTGGGCCGCCGGCCCCGGCACGAGCACGAGGAAGGTCACGTCGGGCTTGGTCGCCTGGAGCTTCGCCACCTGGGCGCTCACGTCGGTGACACCGCGCTTGACCGACTCGGCGGCGCCCAGCTTGAGCCCGTGACGTCCGAGGTCCTTTTCGAACGCCGTGAGGAACGACTTGCCGTACTCGTCGTCCTGGTAGAGGGCGGCGAACTTCTTGAACTTCCGCCGGCCGGCGAGATAGTCGATCATCATCTTCGACGAGCGGTCGCTCACCGTCATGCCCTGGAAGATCCAGCGCTTGCCGCGCGTGACGGGCGAGCTCTGATACGGGAAGAGGAGCGGCACCTTCTGCTCCTCGAGGTAGTCGAGCGTCGCGACGACCGGCGGCGACCCCTGCGGGATGATGATCGCGAAGACCTTGTCCTGCTCGACGAGCTTCTTCGTGTTGGCCACCGCGTCCTGCGGCCGGTAGGCGTCGTCGTACCAGAGGGTCCGGACCTTCCGCCCGTGGATCCCGCCCGCGTCGTTGACGACCCTGAGGTAGAGCTCCACGCCCCCCTTCGTGATCTGCTCGCCCGTGAAGGCGAGCGGGCCCGAGAACGAGTTCGAGCCGCCGATGAGGATCTCGGTGTCGGTGACGCCCGGCTCCGCCGCCGCGGGAGCCGCGGCCAGGAGCGCGCCCAGCGCCACGACCCACGCCTGGTGATATCTCATCCCTGCTCTCCTTTCAGAAAGCGGAAGGCGCGCGCGACGCCGCCCGGCATGAACAGCAACGAGAGGATCAGGAGCGTCCCGAAGATCAGCGGCCGGTAGCTCTGGAAGCCCGCGAGCGAGTCGTTGAGCACGGTCAGGAGCGCCGCGCCCGCGATCGAGCCGGGCACCGAGCCGAGGCCGCCCACGATGATCATGGCCACGTAGTCCACCGAGAGGAAGACGTCGAAGGCGTCGGGCGAGAGGAAGCCGACGACGAAGGCGAAGAGCCCGCCCGCCACGCCCGTGTAGACCGCCGAGATCGCGAACGCGAGCGTCTTATACCGCGCCAGGTGGACGCCGCTCGCCTGCGCCGCGATCTCACTCTCGCGGATCGCCAGGAGCGCCCGCCCCGTGCGCGTCCGCGCGAGGTTCAGCGCCGCCCACACCATCACGACGCCGACCGCGACCACGAGGTAGTAGCGCGCGGTGTCGGACTGAAGCGCCCACGGGCCGAGGCGCGCCGCGGGCACGCGCAGGCCGTCGTTGCCGCGCGTGAGCCAGTCGAGGTTCATGATCGCCTCGACCACGACGAAGCCGAAGGCGAGCGTGGCCATCGCGAGATAGAGCCCCTCGAGCCTGAGGCACGGGACGCCCAGGCCGAGGCCCACGAGCCCGGTGACGAGCGCCGCGACGGCGAGCGTCACGACGATGGGCGTGTCGGGCCAGCGCGTCGTCACGAGCGCCGCGGTGTAGGCGCCGACGGCCAGGAAGCCCGCGTGGCCGAACGAGAGCTGGTTCGTGTAGCCCGAGAGCAGGTTGAGCCCGATCGCGACGATCGCGTTCACGACGCTGAGGCTCGCCAGGAACACGAAGTAGCGCGGCGAGGCCCACGGCCACGCCAGCAGCGCCACGAGGCCGAGGGCGAGCGCCGCGCGCCGCATCAGACCTTCCGCCTGACGGTGCGGCCGACGACGCCCCCGGGGCGGACCAGGAGGATCGCGATCAGCAGCAGGAACGGCACCGAGTACTTGATCCCCGAGGGCAGATAGAGCGGCGCCAGGTTCTCGAGGACGCCCAGCAGCATCCCGCCCACGACCGCGCCCGGCATCGAGCCGAAGCCGCCCAGGACCGCCGCGATGAAGCCGTTGATCGCGACGAGCCCCATCTTCGACGAGAGGAAGATCACCGGCGCGATGAGGATGCCGGCGACCGCGCCGACGACCGCCGCGAGCATCCAGGAGGCCGAGTAGACGCGCTCGACGCTGATCCCCATGAGCCTCGCGGCGCGCTGGTTCTGGGCGACGGCGCGCATCGCCCGCCCCAGGCGTGTCTTCGCGAAGAACACGTAGAGGGCCAGCATGAGCGCGAGCGAGGCGCCGATGATGCCGAGCGAGACCGGCGCGACGCGCACCGGTCCGAGGGCGACGGGCCGGTTCGCGAAGAGCGCGGGGAACGGAAACTCGTCGTGGGTCCACACGAGCCCTGCGCCCGCCCGGAGCACCAGCGAGACGCCGAGGGTGAGGATGAGCACGTCGAAGTGCGTCGCCGAGATCGCGTGGCGGATGATCAGGCGCTCGATCGCCCAGCCGAGCGCCGCCGCCGCGACGACGGCCACCAGCAGCACCACGACGAGGGGCAGCCGCAGGCGCTGGTAGGCCGTGAAGCCCACGAAGGTCGAGATCATGAGCATCTCGCCCTGGGCGAAGTTGAGCGTGCGGGTCGCGTTGTAGATGATCACGAGGCTGATGGCGACGAGCGCATAGATCGAGCCCGTGGCGAGTCCGCTGACGACCACGTGGACGAGCACGGCGGTTGTCATGCGTGACGGGCCTCGAAGCGGCAGCGGGGCGCGCCCGCCGCCGCGCACGCGGCCTCGCGCACGACCGCGGGTCCGCCGAAGGCGAGCTCGGCCAGCCGCTCGAGCACGCCGCGCGTCAGGTGGCACACGGGGCCGCCCGCCGGGCCGTAGGCCGCGGCGAACGGCGAGTCGCTCACGGTCACGACCAGCTCGTCGCGCGTGAAGCGCTCGAGCGCGAAGGCGCCCCAGCCGATGCGGCTGCCCATCTCGAGGAGCCGCGCGATCACTTGGTCGGCCGGGCCCTCGAGGCCACGCAGCGCCGAGCCGCCCCCGGCGCGGCCGCCGGCGACGAGACACGCCGTCGCGCCGTCACCCACGAGCGCCTCGACGGCCTTTTGGAGGGCGGCGAGCGTCTCGGGGCGCACGAGCAGATAACGCGCGCCGCGGTAGGAGAGGCGACCCGCGCCGTCGTACGCGAGGTCGCTCACTGCACGACCTTCCGCCAGATCTGG
>QHSZ01000040.1 GCA_003220595.1 Candidatus Rokuibacteriota bacterium
TCGGGCGCCAGCTCCGCGACACGCAGTGGGGCTGGGCGGCGCTCGCCACGGCGCTGGCGCCGGTGCAGATCTGGGCGCGCGCGCGCCGCTGGGTCTATCTCTTCCCCCCGCGCTCGAATCCGGCCGGGCTCGTGCCCGCGATCTGGATCGGCTACATGGCGAACAACGTCCTGCCGCTCCGCGCCGGCGAGCTCGTTCGCGTCTACGTGGTGGCGCGCCACTGGAAGGTCGAGGCCACGGGCGCCCGCACCCACCGCTTCTGGACGACGCTCGCCACCCTCATCGTCGAGCGCGCCCTCGACGGCCTCGTCGTCGTCCTCGTCCTGGCGCTCCTGATCCTCGCGATCCCCGTCCCCGGGTATCTCCAGGTAGCGGCGCTCGTCCTCCTCGCCGTCGACCTCATCGGGATCGCCGTCCTCCTCGCCTTCGTCGTGGCCCCGCGCGCCTGCGAGCGTGGCATCGCTCGGCTCGCCGGCCGCTGGCCCGCGCTGGAGCGCCGGCTCCACCGGGCCTTCCAGACGTTCGTGACCGGCCTCGACGGCATCCGCGCACCGAGCCACCTCCTGCCGCTCGTCGTCTGGAGCGCCGTCGTCTGGCTCACCCCGATGCTCGCGATCTGGACGATGCTCGTCGCGATGAACCTGCACCTGCCCTGGGCCGCCGGTTGGGCGGTGCTCGCCTTCGTCGGGCTCGGCATCTCGATCCCCTCGGCACCGGGCTACGTCGGCGTCTTCCACGCCGCCGCGGCCCTCGCCGTCGGCCTCTTCGGCGTCTCGCAGTCGGCCGCGGTCGGCTACGCCCTCGTCCTCCACGCGAGCCAGATCATCCCCGTCACGCTCATCGGCTGGCTCTACCTGCTGCGCGAGCACATGAGCCTGGCCGAGGCCACCCACGCCCAGCCGCCGGCGTGATAGATTTCTAGGTCTATGGCGCTGATCGTCCAGAAGTACGGCGGCTCGTCGGTCGCGGACCCCGTCAGGATCCGAAACGTCGCGCGCCGCGTGGCCGAGGGCGCCGCCTCACACCAGCTCGTGGTCGTCGTCTCCGCCATGGGCAAGACGACGGACAGTCTCATGAGCCTCGCCCACCAGATCACGCCCGCCCCCGACCCGCGCGAGCTCGACATGCTGCTCGCCACGGGCGAGCAGGTCACGATCGCGCTCCTCGCGATGGCGCTCCAGGACGGGGGCCTCAAGGCGCGCTCGTTCACGGGCTCCCAGGCCGCCATCCGCACCGACTGCGGGCACACGAAGGCGCGGATCACGCAGATCACCGCCGAGCGCGTCCGTCAGGCGCTCGACGCGGGTGAGGTCGCGGTCGTCGCCGGCTTCCAGGGGCTCTCGGAGGCCGACGAGATCACGACGCTCGGCCGCGGCGGCTCGGACCTGACCGCGGTCGCGCTGGCGGCCGCCCTCAAGGCGGACGTCTGCGAGATCTACACCGACGTGGACGGCGTCTACACGGCCGACCCGAACATCGTGCCGGACGCGCGGAAGCTCGGGCGCGTCGTGTACGACGAGATGCTCGAGATGGCGAGCCTCGGCGCGAAGGTCCTCCAGGCGCGCTCGGTGGAGTTCGCCAAGAAATACGGCGTCACGGTGCACGTGCGCTCGTCGTTCAAGCCGGACCCGGGCACGCTCGTGACGAAAGAGGAGCAAGGCATGGAAGAGGTGGTCGTCACCGGCGTCACCCACGACCGGAGCCAGGCGAAGATCTCGATCCTGCGCGTCCCCGACCGCCCGGGCATCGCCGCGCAGGTGTTCGGGGCGATCGCGGCGAAGAACGTCGTCGTGGACATGATCGTGCAGAACATCAGCCGTGACGGTTACACGGACATGTCCTTCACGATGCCCCGCGGCGACCACGCGCGGGCGGTCTCGACGCTGGAGGAGATCGCCCGGAGCATCGGGGCCCTCGGCGTCGTTCACGACGAGCGCGTCGCCAAGGTCTCCATCGTCGGCGTCGGCATGCGCAGCCACTCGGGCGTCGCGGCGAAGATGTTCGAGGCGTTCGCCAAGGAAGGCATCAACATCCAGATGATCTCGACCTCCGAGATCGCGGTGTCGTGCGTGATCGAGGACAAGTACGCGGAGCTCGCGGTCCGCACCCTGCACGACGTGTTCGAGGTGGGGAAGGGAGTCAACCGATGAGCAAGGGCAAGGCCGCCGTGTTCTTCGGCCCCGGGAAGCCGTTCGAGCTCCGTGAACTGCCGATCCCGGAGGTCGAGCCCGACGCGGTCCTGATCCGCGTCTCGCTCGCCAACGTCTGCGGCTCGGACCTGCACTTCTGGCGCGGCGACGCGCCGCTGCGCCTGCCCGACGACGGCTGGCTCTTCGGCCACGAGATGACGGGCCGCGTCGCCAGGCTCGGGGCGCGCGTGAAGACCGACTCGCTGGGCCGCCCGCTCAAGGAGGGCGACCGCGTCGCCTACACGTATTTCTATCCCTGCGGACGCTGCTACGCGTGCCTCAACAACGAGCCCGCGGCGTGCCCGGCCAAGATCGAGCGTCCGGTCGGCCCCACGCAGTTCCCGCACTTCCACGGCGCCTTCGCCGAGTACTACTACCTGCGGCCGCGGGGCGCGCTCTTCCTCGTGCCCGACGCGCTCTCGGACGAGCTCGTGGCCCCCGTGAACTGCGCCCTCGCGCAGGTGATCTACGGCCTGCACAGGGCGGGCCTCCGCTTCGGCGGGAGCGTCGTCATCCAGGGCGCGGGCGGCCTCGGCGTCCAGGCGGCGGCCGTCGCCAAGGACATGGGCGCGGCGACGGTGATCGTCGTCGATCAGCTACCGGGGCGGCTCGAGCTGGCGAAGGCGTTCGGCGCCGACCACACGCTCGATCTCAAAGCGGTCCCCGACCGCAAGGAGCGCGTGAGCCTCGTACGCAAGTGGACGAGCGGCGTCGGCGCGGACGTCGCGTGCGACTTCGTGGGCTTCCCCCAGGTGATCCCCGAGGGCATCGAGATGCTCCGCTCGGGCGGGACCTACCTCGAGATCGGCACCATCAGCCGCGGAGCAAAGGTGGAGCTCGAGCCCTCGCTGCTCGTCTGGGGCTCGAAGTCGATCGTCGGCGTGATCCAGTACGACCCGTGGGTGATCCCGCGGGCGCTCGACTTCCTCGTCCGCAACCGCGCGCGCTGGCCCTTCGACCGGCTGATCTCTCACAAGTACCCGCTCGAGAAGATCGACCAGGCGTTCGCGGAGTCCGAGTGGCACGCGAAGGAGACGACGACGATCACGCGCGCGGCGCTGGTGCCCTAATTCAACATGGGGGCCCCGACATGGCCCCCAAACCCCCCGGGTGGCTCGGGACGCCCCGGCGGAGCCGTGGCGCCCCTCGATACCCCGACATGGCCCCCAAACCCCCCGGGTGGCTCGGGACGCCCCGGCGGAGCCGTGGCGCCCCTCGATACCCCGACAGGCTCCTAGCCACCGGGAGGGCGGATGACCGTCAGGGCCGGTCACCCGCCCTGACCATCACGCGCGCCGGAGCTCGTTCCGGTCGATCGGTAGGCTGCGGACGCGCTTGCCCGTCGCCGCGTAGACCGCGTTGCAGACGGCGGGTGCCACGGTCGGCACACCGGGCTCGCCGAGGCCACCCGGCGCCTCGCCGGAGTCGAGGATGTGCACGTCGACCACCGGCATCTCGTTGATGCGGAGCATCGGGTAGTCGTTGAAGTTCGACTGTTGCACCCGGCCGCGATCGATCGTGATCCGGCCATAGAAGGTCGCCGTGAGCGCATACACCGCGCCACCCTCCATCTGCGCCCTCACCTGCTCGGGATTGACCGCGAGGCCCGGATCGATGGCGGCGACGAGCCGGTGGACGCGGACGGCGCCGTCGGGCGCCACCGACACCTCGGCGACTGTGGCGACGTAGCTACCGTAGGAGAAGGCGACGGCGATGCCGCGGGCGCGGCCCGGCGGGAGCGGCGCTCCCCAGCTCGCCTTGGTCGCGGCCAGCTCGAGCACGCCCTTGTGCCGGGGCGACTTGCCGAGCAGCGCGCGCCGGTACTCGTACGGATCCTTGCCGGCCAGGTGCGCGAGCTCGTCGATGAAGCTCTCGACGATGAACCCGTTCTGCGACGCGCCGACCGAGCGCCAGAACCCCAGCGGGATGCCGAGGTCCTTGTTGATCCACTCGATGCGGAGGTTCTGGATGTCGTAGGGCATGTTGCGCACGGCCTCCACCGCGGCGGCGTCGATCGTCCCGGCCTGTGCGCGCCCCTTCTGGATCAGGATGCCCGGGCCTACCATCCGCGTGAACCACGCGACCGGCGCGCCGTTGGCGTCGAGCGCGGCCCGGAAGACGTTGTGCGTCGCCGGACGGTAGAAGCCGTGGGTGATGTCGTCCTCGCGCGTCCACATCACCTTCACCGGCTTGCCGACGGCCTTCGCCGTCTCGACCGCGTCCACGATGAAGTCGAGCTCGCCGCGCCGGCCGAAGCCGCCGCCGAGGAGCGTGGTGTTGACGGTGACCTTCTCGGGTGGGAGCCCCGTCAGCTTGGCGGCCATGGCCTGAGTGCCACCGGGGTTTTGGGTCGGCGCCCAGATCACGCAGGCCTCGGGCGTCACCTGCGCGGTGGCGTTCATCGGCTCCATGCACGCGTGCTCGAGGAACGGCACCTGGTAGACCGCCTCGTGGACCCTGCCGCCTCCCGCCAGCACCTTCTCGGCATCGCCTTCGTTCTTCGCGACCTGCCCGGGTTGCTTCGCCGCGGCCTCGTACTCGCGCGTGATCGTGGCGCTCGACACCTGTGCGGTCGGTCCCTCGTCCCACGTGACGCGGAGCGCCTTGCGCCCCTGGAGAGCCGGCCAGAGGCCGTCGGCGACCACGGCGACGCCGTTCGACACCTGGACGACGTGCTTCACGCCCTTCACGCGCTTCGCGGCCGTCGCGTCGAAGCTCTTCACCTTGCCACCGAAGACGGGGCAGCGCTCGATCGAGGCGACGAGCATCCCCGGCACCTGCACGTCCATGCCGTAGACGCCGCGGCCGGTGATCTTCTCGGGCGTGTCGCGCCGATGGACGACCTTCCCGATGTAGCGGAACTTGTCGGGCGTCTTCAGCGTTGGGTTCTGCGGGACGGGGAGCTGCTGCGCGCGGTCCACCAGCTGGCCGTAGAGAAGCCGCCGCCCCGTCGCTCGATGCAGCGCTGCGCCGGCTTCCGTCTCGACACTCTCGACCGGCACCCCCCACTCGTTCGCGGCGGCCTGGGCGAGCATCTCCCGCGCCCCCGCCGCGGCCTTGCGCCACATGTCGAAGTGGTCGCGGACACCGCGGCTGCCGCCGTAGGCCTGGTTGCCGGTGACCGGATTCTTGTAGAGCGCGGGATTGGCCGGCGCCTGCTCGACACGCACGTTGTCGAGGACGGCGTCCAATTCGTCGGCGATGATCATCGACGTCGTGGTCAGCGAGCCCTGCCCCATCTCGGGCACCGAGTTGACGATCGTCACGACGCCGTCGCGGTCGATCCGGAGCCACTGGTTGGGCGCAAATACACCGGGCGTCTGGGCGCGCGCGACGCGGCGGGCCGCCTGGACGACCGGGAATCCGATGCTGAGCCCCGCGCCGACTGCGAGGCCACCCTTCAAGAGAGCGCGTCGGGAGATGCCGGTCTTCATCTCGCCCCTCCCTTCTTGAGGGCCGCAGCGCGGTGGATCGCCGCGCGGATGCGCTGGTAGGTCCCACAACGGCAGATGTTGCCCGACATCGCGTCGTCGATGTCGGCGTCAGTCGGCGAGGGCTTCGTCGCGAGAAGCGCCGCGGCCGACATGATCTGCCCGGGCTGGCAGAAGCCGCATTGTGGCACGTCCACCTCGGTCCACGCGCGCTGGACCGGGTGATCGCCCTTGTCCGAGAGCCCCTCGATCGTGGTCACTTTCTTGCCGGCGACAGCCGACACGGGCGTGACGCACGTCCTGACGGGGGCGCCGTCGAGGTGGACGGTGCAGACGCCGCAGAGCGCCATGCCGCACCCGTACTTGGTTCCCGTCAGCCCGAGCGTTTCCCTGATCACCCAGAGAAGCGGCATCTCGGGCGGGACGTCAACCTGCCGTCGTCTGCCGTTGATCGTGAACGTGATCATGGCGACCTCCTCGGCTGGAGTCTCCGATGACACCAGCATCGCCTCGCTGTCAACTGCCAGGGACCTGTATGAAACTTTCGACTCTAGCCGCGCGACGGGGCGCGTGGGATCGTCGGCCCATGACGCCCTACACGCGCCACCAGCTCCTCGTCCTGCTGGTCGTCCTTCTCACCGCGGGGCTGGGTCTCGCCGTCGGCCACTGGCGCCGCGCGCATCCCACGCTCGTCGAGCGCGTGGAGCAGCTCGAGCGGCTGGCCGCGCCCGACGCGCCGGAGAGCCCCACGGCCCAGCGCCGGGCGGTCGGCGCGCTCCCGCGCGCTGCGCCGTCGGGCCTCGCGAGCCACGCGCGCACGCGGAGCCTCGCCCCGCGCCAGCGCTCGCAGGCGGCGCAGGCGGCGCCCGTGCCGGTCGACCTCAATCACGCCGGCGCCGCCGAGCTCGTCGGCCTCCCCGGCGTGGGGCCGGCGCTCGCCGCACGCATCGTCGCCGCGCGCGAGGCCAGCGGGCCCTTCGGGGCCGTGGACGACCTCCGCCGCGTCCGCGGCCTGCCCCGGCAGACGATCGAGCGCCTGCGGGCGATGGTGAGGATCACCGAGTGACCGTCGACCGCATGCCGCTCGTGCCCGTGGCGGCGGGCTTCGCTGCCGGCATCGCCGCGGCGCCGTGGACGCGTCCGGACCTGGCGTGGGCGACGTGGGCCGTGGCGATCGTCGCGGGCATCACGCTGCTCGGCGTCCGACGCGTCTTCTGGGCGGCCGCGTCCTTCCTGGTGGGCGTGACGGCGCTCGGGGCGCTGCGCGGCGCCGCGCCGCCGCTGCCGCCCGACCACGTCGCCCGGCTCGAGCTGCCGCGGATCGCGCACGTGGAGGGGCGGCTCGCCGCCGCGCCCGTCCGGTGGGCGCCCGAGCGCACGCGCCTCCTGATCGCGGCCGAGCGCGTCGACGGCGCGCCGCGCGTGGGCCTGATCCAGGCGACCGTGCACGGCCCGCCGCCGCCGCTCGCATCGGGCCAGCGGATCGCCGCCGAGCTGCGGCTCTTTCCGGCAACCGGCTTCCACAACCCCGACGGCTTCGACTACGCGGCGCACCTCGCGCGCGACGGCATCCACGTCACGGGCTCGACGCGCGCCGAGCGTCTCATGGCGCTCGAGGCTCCACAGCCGCCGTGGCCCGCGCGGGTTCGCGCCGGCGCGCTCGCGGCGCTGGCGGGCGCGCTGCCGCCCGCGTCGTCCGCGCTGCTCGCCGGCCTGCTCTTCGGCGAGCGCACGGACCTCCCGCCCGAGCTCGACGACGGCTTCCGCCGGGCCGGCGTCTACCACGTGCTCGCGGTCTCCGGGTTCAACGTGGCGCTGCTCGCGGCCGCGGTGTTCGCGCTCTGCAAGCTCCTGCGCCTCGACCGCCGCGCGTCGGCCGTGGTCGCGATCGGCCTCGTCAGCGGCTTCGCGGCGGTCGTCGGGCCCGAGCCGTCGGTCCTCCGTGCCGTGATCATGGCGGTGCTCGTGCTCGCGGCGCTCCTGCTCGAGCGCGAGGCCGCAGTCGCCAACAGCCTGGCGCTGGCCGCGCTGCTCATCCTCGCCCTGCGTCCCGGCGACCTCCTCGACCCCGGCTTCCAGCTCTCGTTCGCGGCGACGGCGGGGATCATCGCGGCCCCGCTGCCGCGCGGGCTCGTGGGCGGCGCCCTCGGCGTGAGCCTGGCCGCCCAGCTCGCGGTGCTGCCGATCACCCTCGCCCACTTCAACCAGCTCTCGACGATCGGCGTGGTCGCGAACCTCGGCGTCGTACCCCTCGCCGGGCTCGCGACCGTCGTCGGGCTCCTGGGGGTGGGGCTCGCGTTCGCGAGCGCGACCGTCGCTCAGGTCGCGTTCGACGCCGTCTGGCCGGTGCTGCTGGCGCTCCGCGCCGTCGTGGCGCTCGCCGCCGCGGTACCCGGCGCGGTCCTGCACCTGCCGGCGCCGCCCGGGCTCGCGATCCTGTGCTACGCGGTGGCGCTCGGCCTCGGCCTCCGCTGGTGGCGGGCGCGCGCGAGCCAGCCGCGGGCCGGCCGGGCGGCTGGCGCGACGGCGCTCGCGCTCCTCGCCGTGGCCGTCGCGCTCGAGGCGTGGCCGCTGCTGCGGCCGCCCGAGGGCCGGCTCCGCATCACGGTGCTCGACGTCGGTCAGGGCGACGCGATCGTCCTTGAGGGGCCCGACGGCCGGGCCGTGCTCGTGGACGCGGGATCGGGCGGGGCGATGCGCCTCGACGCGGGCGAGCGCGTCGTCGCGCCCTACCTCTGGAACCGCGGCGTGCTCCGGCTCGCGGCCACCGTCGTCACGCACCCGGACGCCGACCACGCCGGCGGCATGCGGGCGATCCAGCGCGGGTTCCGGATCGCCGAGACGTGGGACGCCGCGACGCTTGCCCGCGGCCCGCGCTGGATCGGCGGCGCAATGATCTCGCTCGTCCGGCCCCTGCGCCCCGGGGATAGCCGGAGGGCGGGCCCCCTCCGAGACCCGTGGCTTCTGGGCGTCGCCGGGCCTCACGCGCCCGACACGTCCACCCCGGCATCGGAAGCTAGCGTGGTCGAGGAGAGGGCCCGCCCTCCGGCTGTCGCCTCATCGCGCAGGAGCCGCAACGACGACGCGATCGTGCTGCGGATCGAGTACGGGCTCGCGTCATTTCTGCTGACCGCAGACATCGAGGCGGCACGTGAGCACGCGCTCGTCGCCGCGGGCGCGCCACTCGACGCCACGGTGCTGAAGGTCGCCCACCACGGCTCGCGCTCCTCGACCCGCCCACCACGGCTCGCGCTCCTCGACCACCGCGCCCTGGCTGCGTGCGGTCCGCCCGTCGGTCGCGGTCATCTCCGTCGGCGCGCGGAACCCCTACGGCCACCCCGACGCGGGCGTGCTCGCCCGTCTCGCCGACGCGGGCGTCCGCGTCTACCGCACCGACGCGGACGGCGCCCTCATCCTCGAGACCGACGGGCGCGCGCTCACGGTGACCCGCTGGGCCGCAGGCACCGCCGAGCGCTTCTGCCTGGACCCGGAGACGATTTGCTAGAATCGAGCGCCATGGCGAGAGTGAACGAGCACTATCTGAAGCTCCGGGCGAGCTACCTCTTCTCGGAGATCGCGCGCCGCGTGAAGGCGTTCCAGACGGCGCACCCCGAGGCGAAGCTGATCCGGCTCGGCATCGGCGACATCACGGATCCGCTGCCGCCCGCCGTCATCCAGGCGCTCCACGCCGCCGTGGACGAGATGGCGCGCGCCGAGTCGTTCCACGGCTATGGCCCCGACGCGGGCTACGAGTTCCTCACCGCGCTGATCGCGAAGCACGACTACGGCGCGCGCGGCGTGCGGGTCGACCTCGACGAGATCTTCGTGAGCGACGGGACCAAGAGCGACAGCGCCAACATCCAGGAGATCTTCGCCGGCGACTGCGTGGTCGCGCTGACCGATCCCGTCTACCCGGTCTACCTCGACAGCAACGTGATGGCCGGCCGCGCGGGCTCGCCCGACGCGAACGGACGGTACGACCGCGTCGTCTACCTGCCCTGCGTCGCGGAGAACGCCTTCGAGCCCCCGCTGCCCGATCGGCCGGCGGACCTCGTGTACCTCTGCTTCCCGAACAACCCCACGGGCGCCGTGCTCACGCGCCCCGTGCTCGCGCGCTGGGTGGACTGGGCGCGCCGCCAGGGCGCCGTGCTCCTCTACGACGCCGCGTACGAGGCGTACATCCGCGACCCGGACATCCCGCACTCGATCTACGAGATCGAGGGGGCGCGCGAGGTGGCGATCGAGTTCCGGAGCTTCTCGAAGCTCGCCGGCTTCACCGGCACGCGCTGCGCCTTCACCGTCGTCCCCAAGGAGGTCCGGGGCCGGGACGCCGCGGGCAGCCCGGTGAGCCTCAACCCGCTCTGGCTCCGGCGACAGTCCACGAAGTTCAACGGCGTCGCCTACATCGTCCAGCGCGCCGCGGCGGCGGTCTACACCGAGGAGGGTCAGCGCGAGGTGCGGTCTGCGATCGATGGCCGCATGGAGAACGCCCGCATCATCCGGGAGGGCCTGGAAGCCGCGGGCCTCCGCGTGTACGGCGGCCGGAACGCGCCCTACATCTGGGTGAAGACGCCGCCCGGGCTCTCGTCGTGGGACTTCTTCGACAAGCTCCTGAACGAGGCGCACCTGGTGGGCACGCCGGGGTCAGGCTTCGGGCCGAGCGGTGAGGGGTATTTCCGCCTGACCGCCTTCGGCCGGCGGGCCGAGGCCGAGGAGGCGGTCGAGCGCGTCAAGCGCCGGGTCGCGCTCTAGGTCTCGTACGCGCGCTCGTACTGGGCGCGCAGGCGCTCGAGCTCCTCGGGGTCGAGACGCATGCCGAGTGAGAGCCCCATCTCGCCGAGGATCGTCTTGATCTCGTTCAGCGACTTCTTGCCGAAGTTCTTGGTCTTCAAGAGCTCGGCCTCGGTCTTCTGCACGAGGTCGGCGATCGTGCGGATGTTGGCCGTCTTCAGGCAGTTCGACGCGCGCACCGACAGCTCGAGCTCGTCCACGTTCCGGAAGAGGTTCTCGTTGAGCTCGGTCCGGGGGCCGGCCTCGGTGCGCTCGGCGGTCTCCTCCTGCGGCGCCGACTCCGGGAAGTGCTCGAGGAGGGTGAAATGGTCCTCGAGGATCCGGGCGGCCTCGGCGACGGCGTCCGTCGGCGCTACGCTGCCGTCGGTCCACACCTCGAGGACGAGCCGCTCGCGGTCGCCCGCGGGCTCCACATGGAAGTTCACGCGCTGGACCGGCGAGAAGTCGGCGTCCAGGAGGATCGCGTTGATCGGGAGCGCCTCGGGCTCGCGCTTCTCGGCCGACACGTAGCCGCGCCCGCGCTCGACGCAGACCTCCATCTCGAGCACGCCGTCCTTGTCGAGCGTGGCCAGGGGGACGTCGGGCGTGAGGATGTCCACGTCGGCGTCCTTCTCGAAGTCGGCGGCCTTCACCACGCCCGTGCCCTGCGCCTTCAGCCGGAGGATCTTCGGGCGGTTGACGTGCAGCGCGAAGACCACCCGCCGGAGGTTCAGCATGATGTCGAGCGTGTCTTCCATCACCCCTGGCAGGTGGGAGAACTCGTGAAGGACGTTCTCGATCTTGACCCACGTGGGCGCCGCGCCGTGGATGGCCGACAAGAGAGCGCGGCGATAGGCGATGCCGACCGTGAGCGCGAAGCCCGGCTCGAAGGGCTCGATGACCAGTTTGCCGTGCGTCTTATCCTGAGACGCCCACTCGTGCCGCGCGGGAAGTTGAAGCTCCAGCATGAAGACCCCCTCGAGCCAGTACGAAATTGCTGGGCGCCTGGCCCAGGCCCCCCAGTATACCAAAGCTTCGGTGTTACACTCATAGAATCATGCGGTTGCGTCTCGTCGCGGGTCTCGTGCTGATCGCGCTCACGTCCGGCTCGGTGTGGCTCGTCTGGCGCACGAACGGCAGCGCGGCAGCACTCGCCGCGGCGGCGCGCGTCGTGGAGATTCCGGCGCACGCGGGCATCCTCTCGATCGCGGCGAGCCTCGGGCGAGCGGAGGTGATCGAGAGCCCGACCGGGTTCGTCCTCCTGAGCCTCACGCGCGGGAGCGCGCGGCGGCTCCAGGCCGGCGAGTACGAGGTCGAGCGCGGGGCCACGATGCTCGAGGTCCTGCGGCTCCTCGAGAGCGGGCGGGTCAAGCGGCACACGGTGCTCCACCCCGAAGGGGCGAGCGTCGCCGAGCTGGCGCGGGCGCTCGAGGCCGCGCGGCTCGCGAGCGCGGCGGACGTGCTCCGCCTGGCCCGCGAGCCCGCGTTCCTGCGCTCGCTCTCCGTCGAGGCGCCGAGCCTCGAGGGCTACCTCTTCCCCGACACGTACCAGTTCGTGCGCGGCTTGACGCCGGAGGAGATGCTCACGCGCATGGTCCAGCGTCTGCGCGCGAAGCTCGGCCCCGACCTCGTCGCGCGCGCCACGGCGCGCGGGCTCAGCGTGCACCAGCTCCTCACGCTCGCCTCGATCATCGAGCGCGAGGCGGTCGCGCGCGACGAGATGCGGCTCGTCTCGGCGGTGTTCTGGAACCGGCTCAAGCTCGACATGCCGCTCCAAGCGGACCCGACGGTGCAATACGCGGTCGGCCGGGAGCGGCGGGCCCTCTCGCGCGCCGACCTCCTCACGGACCACCCGTACAACACCTACCGGCGCGTCGGCCTCCCGCCCGGGCCGATCGCGAGCCCGGGACTCCCCGCCATCGAGGCCGCGCTCGATCCTGCGCCGGTGAAGTACCTCTACTTCGTCGCGATGAACGACCGGCGTCACTACTTCTCGACGACGGTCGAGCAGCACAACGCCGCCGTCGCCCGGTACCGGCTCGCTCGCGAGCGTTGAACCGTGCTATAAGAACCCGCGTCATGACGCGCTCGTTCGCCGCCGACCGGCTCCTCCGGGAGCCCGCGCCCGCCGAGCCCGAGCCGCTCGTCCAGCGGCTCCTCCGCGGCCCGGTGCGCTGGCTCTTCGAGCGCGTCTTCGACTTCTCGGCAGAAGGTCTCGAGCATCTGCCGGGCGCCGGGCCGTGCATCGTCGCCGCCAACCACCACAACTATCTGGACGGCGTCGTGCTGCAGCTCGCGACGCCGCGGCCGATCCGGTTCATCGTGATGCCGCGTGTGTGGCGCGCGACACCGCTGCATCCGCTCTTCCACCGCCACATCGGCTCGATCCCCATCAGCCTCGAGCGGCCGGACGTGGGCGGGCTTCGCCAGGCGCTCGGGCGGCTCGCCGGGGGCGGCGTGGTCGGGATCTTCCCCGAGGGGCCGTTCAGCGTGCGCGGCCGGCTCGAGCGCGGGCTGCCCGGCGTCGCGCTGCTCGCGCTGCGCTCGGGCGTGCCCGTCGTGCCGGCGGGCATCGCGGGCACGTTCGAGGCCCTCGTCGGGCGCGCGTGCCACATCCCACGGCCGAGCCGGCTGGCGGTGCGCTTCGGCCCGCCGCGCCGGTTCACGACGGAGGGCGGCGACGGGCGGCGGGCCGCGCGCGAGCGGGTGACCCGGCGGATCATGGACGACATCGCCGCGCTCCTGCCGTGAAGCGCGGCGCAGGCCGGCGCCCGACGCGCGGCGCCCGACGGGCGAAGCCGGCCGTGGAGAAGCTCTGGGGGAGCCGTTTCAGCGAGAGCGCCCACCCGACCGCCGAGCGCTTCACGAGCTCGCTCGCCTTCGACCGGCGCCTCTGGCCTCACGACATCACGGGGAGCGTCGCCTGGGCGCGAGCGCTCTTCCGCGCCGGCCTCCTGACGGCGGCGGAGCGCGACACCATCGTGAAGGGCCTCGAGGCCGTGCGCGCCGAGCTCGAGCGCGGCGCGTTCCCCTTCCGGCCCGAGCTCGAGGACATCCACACCAACGTCGAGCGCCGGCTCCAGGAGCTGGTCGGCGAGGTCGGCGGGAAGCTCCACACCGGGCGCTCGCGCAACGACCAGATCGCCCTCGACGAGCGCCTCTACCTCAAGGACGTCCTCGCGCACGTCGGCGAGGGGTTGAGGCGGGTCCAGGAGACCCTCGTGGCGCGCGCGGCGGAGAGCGTGGACACGCCGCTCCCCGGCTACACGCACCTGCAGCGCGCCCAGCCGATCGTCCTCGCGCACCACCTGCTCGCATACGTCTTCATGCTCCAGCGCGACCGCGGGAGGTTCGAGGACGGTGGCGCGCGGGCCGATGTCCTGCCGCTCGGCGCCGCCGCGCTGGCCGGCACGGCGTTCCCGATCGACCGCGAGGCCCTCGCGCAGGACCTCGGCTTCGCCGCGGCGGCGCCCAACAGCCTCGACGCCGTGAGCGATCGCGACTACGTCCTCGAGTTCCTCGCCGCCGCCGCGATCGCGGGCATGCACCTCTCGCGGCTCGCCGCCGACCTGACGCTCTGGGCGACGGCGGAGTTCGGGTTCGTCGAGTTCGCGGACGCGTTCGCGACCGGCTCGTCGATCATGCCGCAGAAGAAGAACCCCGACGTCGCCGAGCTGATCCGGGGCAAGAGCGGCCGGCTCTACGGGAACCTGCTCGCCGTGCTCACGACGCTCAAGGGTCTCCCGCTCGCCTACAACTCGGACATGCAGGAGGACAAGGAGCCCCTCTTCGACTCCGTCGACACGCTCGCCGCGATCCTGGCGGTCCTGCCGCCCCTGCTGGCCTCGCTCACGTTCCGCGCCGACCGGATGCGCCGCGCCGCGGGCGAGCACTTCTCGACGGCGACCGACCTGGCGGATTATCTGGTGCGCAAGGGCCTGCCGTTCCGCGAGGCGCACGCGATCGTCGGACGCATCGTGCGGCACGCGCTCGACGAGGGGAAGACGCTCGAGGACCTCACGCTCGCCGAGCTGCGCCGCTTCTCACCGCTGATCGACGGCGACGTCAAGGACGCGATCACGGTGGAGGCGTCGCTCCGCGCCCGGGCCGTCACCGGCGGCACCGCGCCGGCCGCCGTGCGCCGAGCCCTCGCCCTCGCCCGGACGCTGGTCGCGCGCGCATGAGCGGGCGCCGCGCGCTGGGGCTCGCGCTCCTGGCGGCGCTCGCCCTCGTCGCGTGCGGCAAGAAGGGGCCGCCCGTCGCGCCCGGGCTGCGCTTGCCCGCGCCCGTCGTCGACCTCAGCGCGGCGGTCCGCGAGGCGGCGATCGAGCTCGCCTGGACCAACCCGGCGCACCGCGTGGATCGCACGCGGCTCCGCGACCTCACGCTCGCGCGCGTCTACCGCGTCGAGGACGACGGGAGCCGGGAGCCCCCGTCCGCGCTGCTCGCGAACGGGGGGATCGCGGGGTGGAGCGAGGTCGCGACGATCCGGCTCGCCGCGCCCGAGCCCGCGACCCTCCGGGGCAACCGCGTCGTCTTCAGCGACGACCGCGGGCTCGCGCTGGGCCGCCGCTACACCTACGTCGTCGTTGCGGTCGACTCGCTCGGGCGCGCGGGCCCGCCCTCCCAACGGATCTCCGTCGCGTACGTCGCCGCGCCCGAGCCACCCGTCGCCGTGGCCGCGCGGCCGGGCGAGCGCGAGGCGCGGCTGACCTGGCAGCCGCCCGCGCGCTTGAGCGACGGCGGCCCCATCCCCGGCCCGCTCGCCTACGAGGTGCTGCGGGCGGGAGCACCGGACGCGCCGCTCACCCCGGTGGCGCGCACGGCCGAGGGCGCGCTCGCCCTGACCGAGCGCGACCTCGAGAACGACCGGAGCTACTACTACGCGGTGCGCGCCGTGCGGACGGAGGCCGGCACGACGGTCTATGGCGCGCCCTCCGCGCGCGTCGCCGTGACACCGCGAAAGCTGACGCCCCCCGCGCCGCCCGCGGATCTCGCCGCGATCGCGTCCGAGCAGACCGTGCGGCTCTCGTGGAAGCCGAGCCCGGAGAGCGACGTGAGCGCCTACGTCGTCTACCGCGCCGGCGCGGGCGGCCCGTTCGTCCGCGTCGGCTCGACGCCGGCGCCGGGCACGACGTTCACGGACCGCGGCGTCCCGGGCGGCGCCTGGCGCTACGCCGTGACGGCGCAGGACTCGGCGGCGATCCGCAACGAGAGCGCACGCTCGAACGAGGCGACGGTCACCGTGCCTTGACTTCATCCTGGGCGGGTGCTACCAAGAATCGTTACATGGACCCCTTCGTGTATCGCCACTCCGAGCTCTCCTGCGAGCGGGTGTCCCTGCGCGCGCTGGCCGCCGCGACCGGCACGCCCGCGTACGTCTACTCGAAGGCGGCGCTGCTCGAGGGCTACCGCGCGTACGACCGCGCGTTCGCCGAGGTGCCGCACATCGTCTGCTACTCGGTCAAGGCGAACTCGAACCTCGCCGTCCTCGGGGTGCTCGGCAAGGCGGGCGCCGGCGCCGACATCGTGTCGGGCGGCGAGCTCTTCCGCGCGCTCCGCGCCGGCATCCCGACCGACCGCATCATCTTCTCGGGCGTCGGCAAGACGCCCGACGAGATGCGCGCGGCGCTCGAGGTCGGGATCCTCCTGTTCAACGTCGAGTCGCTCAGCGAGCTGCGCGCGCTCGACGCGGTCGCGCGCGAGCTGGGGGTCAAGGCGCCCGTGGCCCTCCGCGTGAACCCCGACGTGAACCCGCAGACCCACGCCTACATCGCGACGGGCCTGCGCACCTCGAAGTTCGGCATCCCGTACGACCAGGCGCTCGAGGCGTACGAGGAGGCCGCGGGGCTCAAGGGGGTCGAGGTCGTCGGCGCGGACATGCACATCGGCTCCCAGCTCACGAAGGCCGCGCCCTTCGCCGACGCCGTCGCGCGCATCGCCTCGCTCGTGAAGACGCTGCGCGAGCGCGCGATCGAGATCCGGCTGGTGGACGTCGGCGGCGGCCTCGGCATTCGCTACCGCGCCGAGACGCCGCCCACGCATCAGGAGTACGCAACCGTGCTGCTGCCGGCGCTCCGGGAGCTCGGCGTCACCGTGCTGCTCGAGCCGGGCCGCTCGATCGTCGGCAACGCCGGGCTCCTCCTCACGCGTGTCCTCTACCGCAAGGACACGGGCGAGAAGAAGTTCGTCATCATCGACGCCGCCATGAACGACCTCATCCGGCCCCCGCTCTACGACGCGTACCACGAGATCCGGCCAGTCAACGAGGCGCGGCTCGGCGGCCCCGTGGAGACGGTGGACGTCGTCGGCCCCGTGTGCGAGTCGGGCGACTTCGTCGCGAAGGATCGCGAGCTGGCGCAGGCCCAGGAGGGCGACCTCCTGGCGATCATGAGTGCCGGCGCCTACGGCTTCGCGATGTCGTCCAACTACAACACGCGACCGCGCGCCGTCGAGGTCCTGGTCGACGGCGACAGCTACACGATCGTGCGCCGCCGGGAGACGTACGAGGACCTGGTGGCGGGGGAGACTGCCCTATGAGTGCCCGGTTCCAGGGTTCGTTCGTCGCGATGGTCACCCCCTTCCGCAACGGCAAGGTCGACGAGGCGAAGGTGCGCGAGCTGGTCGAGTTCCACACGAGCCACGGAACCGACGGCCTCATCCCCTGCGGGACCACCGGCGAGTCGCCGGCCCTCAGCCACGACGAGCACCGGCGCGTCGTCGAGCTCGTCGTCGAGGCGGCGCAGGGTCGCATCCCGGTGATCGCGGGCACCGGCTCCAACTCGACCGCGGAGGCCATCGATCTGACGCGACACGCCGAGCGCGCGGGCGCCGCGGGCGCGCTGGTGGTCAACCCCTACTACAACAAGCCCACGCAGGAGGGGCTCTACCGGCACTTCCGCGCGGTCGCCGAGTCGGTCGCGATCCCAATCCTCGTGTACAACATCCAGAGCCGGACGGCCGTCAACGTCGAGACCGCGACGCTGGAGCGCCTCGTCCGCGACGCGCGGAACGTCGTCGGGGTGAAAGAGGCCTCGGGCTCGCTCGACCAGATGAGCCAGGTGGTCGCGGCCTGCGGGCCCGACTTCTCGGTGCTCTCGGGCGACGACAACCTGACGCTGCCCCTCCTCGCCATCGGCGGCCACGGCGTCATCTCCGTGATCGCGAACATCGTGCCCCGTGAGACCGCGGAGATGGTGCACGCCGCCCTCGACGGCGACTGGAAGCGCGCGCGCGAGCTCCACTACAAGCTCTTCCCGCTGGCGCGGGCCGCATTCCTCGAGACCAACCCGATTCCGATCAAAGAGGCCATGGCCATGGCCTCGATGATCGAGCCGGAATTCCGGCTCCCGATGTGCCGCATGGGCGACGCCAACCGGGAGCGGTTCCGCGCGATTCTCAAGTCCTACGCGCTCGTAAAGTAGACGTCATCGATGACGGTGGTCGGCCCGAACGCGGGTGCTGCGGCGCGCCCGGCGGCGATCGAGGTCGTGGTCGCCGGTGCCGCCGGCCGCATGGGCCACCGGGTCATCGCCTGCCTCCGCGAGGCCCCCGGGCTGCGCCTGGCCGCGGCGCTCGAGGCGCCGGGACACGCGGCGCTCGGGCGTGACGCGGGCGAGCTCGCCGGCCTCGGTCGCCTCGGCGTCGCCGTCGGCGCCGAGCCCGGCGCCGCCATCACCCGCGAGCGCGTGCTCGTCGAGTTCTCGGTGCCGGAGGCGTCGGTCGAGCACCTCCGCCTCGTCGCCCGCGCCGGCGGGCGGGCCGTGATCGGGACGACGGGCTTCTCCCCTGCCGAGCGGCACGAGATCGCCGACCTCGCCAAGCACGCGGCGATCCTCGTCTCGCCGAGCATGTCGGTGGCCGTCAACGTCGCCTTCACGCTCCTCGGCGCGATGGCGAAGGCGCTCGGCGACGACTACGACGTCGAGATCACCGAGATCCACCATCGCTTCAAGAAGGACGCGCCGAGCGGCACCGCGCTCCGGATGGCGGAGGTCGTCGCGGAGGCCCTCGGCCGCGACCTCGGCGCGGTCGCCGTCTACGGCCGGCAGGGCCTCGCGGGCGAGCGCACACGGAAGGAGATCGGCATCCTCTCGCTCCGCTCGGGCGACGTGGTCGGCGAGCACACGGTCTCCTTCGGGGCGCTGGGCGAGCGGCTCGAGCTCACCCACCGCGCCCACAGCCGCGACACGTACGCGCGCGGCGCCCTCCGCGCCGTGCGCTGGGTGGCCGAGCGGCCCCCCGGGCTCTACTCGATGCAGCACGTCCTCGGCCTCGCCTGAGCGGGCGCCGCGATGCAGATCGCGCGCTTCAAGGCCGGTGGCAAGACGCGGTACGGGGCGCTCGAGGGCGCGGTGGTCGTCGAGTACTCGGGCACGCCCTTCACCCTCTTCCGGCGGGGGCGCCGCCGCTACCCGCTCAAGCAGACGGTCCTGCTCGCGCCGGTGGTGCCGTCGAAGATCGTCGCGGTCGGCCTCAACTACCGTGACCACGCCAAGGAGATGAACCTCCCCATCCCGGAGGAGCCGCGCATCTTCCTGAAGCCCGCCACCGCCGTCATCGGGCCCGGCGACCCGATCGTCTACCCGCCGCAGAGCGCGCGCGTGGACCACGAGGCGGAGCTGGCGGTCGTCATGAAACGCCGCTGCCGCAGCGTGCCCGCCGCGCGCGCCCGCGAATACGTCCTGGGCTACACGTGCCTCAACGACGTGACGGCGCGCGACCTGCAGCGGCGGGACGGCATGCCGTCGCGCGCCAAGGCGTTCGACACCTTCTGCCCGATCGGGCCGTGCATCGCGACGGACATCGATCCGAACGCGGTAGCCATCGAGGCCTACGTGAACGGCGAGCTCCGGCAGTCGTCGAGCACCAAGGAGCTCATCTTCCCCGTCGAGGAGCTCGTCGCCCGCATCTCGGAGGTGATGACGCTCCTACCCGGCGACGTGATCGCCACCGGCACGCCGTCGGGAGTGGGACCGCTCGAGCCCGGCGACCGCGTCGAGCTGCGGATCGAGGGCATCGGGAGCCTCTGGAACACGGTCGTGAAGTGGTGATGAGCGACGCGCGCCTGTCTCGGGCCACCCACGGTCCACGCCGGCCTCGCGGACCCCGGTAGAATGAGCGACGCGCACCTGTCTCGGGCCGCCCACGGTTCACGCCGGCCTCGCGGACCCCGGTAGAATGAGGGACCGGCTCCTGCTCGAGGACGTCCGCTTCTACGGCCGGCACGGGCTGACGCGGGCCGAGCAGGCGGTGGGCGCGTGGTTCTCCGTCGACGTCGAGCTCGCGCTCGACCTCGCCCCGGCCGCCGTCTCCGACGATCTCGCCGCCGCCGTCGACTACGGCGCGGTCGCGCGCCGCATCGTCGAGATCGGGACGCGCCAGCGCGTGAACCTGATCGAGCGGCTCGCGGGGCTCATCGCCGAGGCGCTCCTGAAGGAGTTCCCCGCGCCCGAGGTTCGGGTCCGCGTGCGGAAGCTCACGCCGCCGCTCGCGGGGCTGGTCGGCACGCCCGCGGTCGAGCTCACGCGGAGGCGCTGATGCCGCGCGTCTACCTCTCGCTCGGCTCGAACCTCGGGGACCGCCCGGCGCTCCTCCGCGAGGCAGTGCGCCGGCTCGGGCGGCTCGACGCCGTCGAGGTCGTGGCGGCGTCGCGCCTCTACGAGGCCGAGCCGTGGGAGCACGAGCCCGGCCTGACGCGGGGCGAGGCACCCTGGTACCTGAACTGCGTCGTCGCGGTCGAGACGACCCTGCCGCCGCAGGCGCTGCTGCGCGAGATGCAGGCGCTCGAGCAGGCCCTCGGCCGCGCGCGCCCCGCGGGCACGCCCGAGGCGGGCCGCTTCGCGCCACGGACGCTCGACATCGACATCCTCTTCTACGGCGACACGGTCCTCAGCGTCCCGGACGACCTCCACATCCCGCACCTGCTCCTGGCCGAGCGCGCCTTCGTCCTCCGTCCGCTCGCCGACATCGCGCCCGACCTCGAGCATCCCACGCTCTACCGAACGATCCACGAGCTCCTCGCGGAGCTCGCCGACGAGCACGACGTGCGGCCGGGCGACTATCCGGTGCGCTGGTTCGAGGACTGAGCGGCGGTGGCCTCCGACGACTTCCCGCGGCAGGCGCTCGAGCACCTGGACGCGCTCTACAACTTCGCGATCTACCTCACGCGCAATCCGCCGGAGGCCGACGACCTGGTGCAGGAGACCTACCTTCGGGCGTTCCGCTTCGCTCACCGTTTCCAGGCGGGAACCCATCTCCGCGCCTGGTTGTTTCAGATCCTGAGGAACACGTTCCTGACGTTCTACCGGCTCCGCGAGCGCGAGGCCGCGATCGCGGACGACGGGGTGCCGGACTGGGACGTGCCGATGTTCCACGACGCGCCCGAGGACTCGGCAAGCGCCATGGACGCGCACACCGACCTCGAGCGCGCCCTGAGCCGCCTGCCGGAGGAGTTCCGGACCGTGCTCCTCCTGGCGGAGGTCGAAGGCATGCCGCTCGAGGAAGTCGCACGCGTCATGAGCTGTCCGGTCGGCACCGTCAAGTCCAGGATCTTCAGGGCGAAGGAGCGTCTGCGCGGGCTTCTCGCCGACTACGACAAGGGATGAGCGAGCGCTTTCCGGATGATTCGGACGAGGGGCTGGGCCGCCGGCTCGCGAGCGAGCTGCCGCGCTACACGGCGCCGGCGCGCCTGCGCGCGGCGATTGCCGAGACGGGGGCGACGCAGCCGACGCGGTCCGTCTGGCTCGCGGCCACGCTCTCCGCCGCCGCCACGGCGCTCGCGCTGGTGCTGGCGTTCCTGCCCCTGCTCCCGCGGATCCAGCCCGTCGACCCGACCGAGCGGCTGGTGCGCTCGGTCGTCGCGGAGCACGAGCGCGCCCTCATGTGGGGCGCGCGTCGCGTGGAGATCATCCCCACGGCCCTCCCCTGGCTCACACAGGAGTCGGGCATCGGCCTCACGCGCGTCTTCGTGGGGGACGAGCGGCTGGGCCTCATCGGCGCCGAGCCCGTGTACCTCGAGGGGCAACGCGGCATCGCGCTCTACTACCGCGACGTCGACGGCCACCTCGTGACGTACGTGGTCCTGCCGGCGCCGGGACTGCCGATACCCGAGCGCCGGCGCGTCCAGATCGATCGCTTCAGGCCCGCGCTGATGCACGACAACGGCTTCTCCACGTGGGTGTGGAGGCAGGGTGACCTCGCGTGCTTCATCGTCTCGGACATGGTGTCCGAGTCAGACCTCGAACGCTTCAAAGATTATTTCGCCCGCGTGCGGAAGGCGACGGAGCCGGTGCCGGGGTACTGAGGGAGGTCGCGCTCGACGACGAACGGGAGCGCCATCACCGAGACCGCGACCAGGAGCACCTCCGTGTCGCCGAAGTTGTACTCGAAGAGCCCGCCGACCAGAAACGCCGCCAGCGCCGCGATCGAGCCGAACACGAGCGCGCGCGCCTCCCCGTCGCCCGGATCGAGCGTTCTCAGGATGCGCGCGGCGGCGCGGAAGAACGCCACCCAGATCGCGAGCCATGCGGCGAGGCCGGGGAGGCCGCGCTCGACGACGATCTGCAGGGGCGTGTCATGCAGATGGCTGGTCGAGCGGCGCAGCGCCTGCGGCCCCGCCCACGCGGGATAGAGATGCTTCACCTGCCCCGGCCCGACGCCCGTGAGCGGATGGGCGCGGGCGAGCGCGAGCCCCGTCTCCAGCATGGCGAGCCTGTCGCGGGAGGTATCGTCGGCGAGGTCGCCGATGGTGCGCGCCCGCTCGAGCACGTGAGGTGCGAGCGTGAGCACGCCCGCGGCGACCAGGACGAGCGCGGCGAGCACGAGCCGGCGGCGCGGCAGCGCGAGCGCCGCCGCGAGCGCGCCGAGGGCGAAGCCGAGCCACGCGCCGCGCGCGTAGGTGAGGCCGAGCGCCAGCGCGCCCACGAGCCAGGCCGGCAGCCGCCAGGCGAGGCCACGGCCGCCCCGCGCCAGGCGCGGCAGGGCACTGACGAGCACGAAGCTCAGCACACCGGCGAGCGTCATGTAGATCGAGAAGAAGCCGCGCGCCCGGGCACACTTGTGGAAGAGGAGTCGCGTGAGCCCCCCGTCCCCGCTCACGGTCCCCTCGGGCGGGCAGAAGCCGACCTGCACGAGCGACAGGAGCGCGACGATCGATACCGCGACGAAGAGGCCGTCGGCGAAGCGCCCCGCGGCGCGCCGGTCGGGCAGCGCGTGCAACACCACGTAGAATGCGCCGAGGGTGAGGAGCCCCTTGCTCGCGGCCAGGCTCTCGAGCGGCCGCGACGAGGCGAGCGCCGCCACGAGCGTCCACGCGGCGAAGGCGGCCATGGGCGCTCGCAGCGGCCAGCCGGGGCCCGGCGCGCGGGCCGGCCGCCGGCCGAACAGGAGCCAGAGCGCCAGGACGACGAGGGTGGTCTCGGAGAGGGTGATGGACGCGGCGAGCCCGAGCACGAGCGCGACGAGCAGCCCGTCGCGGACCACGTCCGCCCATGCCCGGCGCGGCCCGGGCCCCTGCGCCGATTCACCCCCGATCGCGTCGCTCAATACGCGTTGCGCTTCGCGTCGCTCAATACGCGTTGCGGTGACGGAAGCCGTACCAGAGGGTCAGGATCAGGATCTTGAGGTCGAAGGCCAGGCTCCAGTGTTCGATGTAGTGGAGGTCGCACTTGATCCGCTCGTCGATCGACGTGTTGCC
>QHSZ01000293.1 GCA_003220595.1 Candidatus Rokuibacteriota bacterium
TCTGCGACGCGCCGGCGGCCTCCCTGGCGAAGGACGCCCTCGGCGCGATCGCCCGCGGCGACATCCCCGGGATCTCGTGCGTGGTGATCGACGGCGAGGTCAGAGTCGGCCGGAGCCGCAACACGCCGCTCGCCAAGCGCCTCGCGGGTGTCACGGGCGCCGCCGTCGCCGGCGCCGGACACTGAGCCCCGCGGCTTGACATGTCACGCCGGCGCTGACTAGAGTGCGTCGCGCATGACCGCAACGGGATGGATCGGCAAGCCGGTAAGGCGCGTCGAGGACGCGCGGCTTCTCACCGGCCGCGGCACCTACATCGACGATCATCCGCCGGTCGCGAACCTCTTCCACGCCGCGATCGTGCGCTCGCCCCATGCCCACGCCCGCATCCTCGGCTACGAGGTGAAGGCCGCGCGCGCGCTCCCGGGAATCGTCGGCGTCCTCACGGGCGAGGACGTCCTGAAGCACACCAAGCCCTTCGCGGTGGGCGTCACCGCGCCCGTCCGCTACTACTGCGCGGCGACCGACAAGGCGCGCTTCGTCGGCGAGCCCGTCGCCGTCGTCGTCGGCAAGAGCCGCTATGTCGCCGAGGACGCGGCGGACCTCGTGCAGGTGCGCTACGAGCCGCTGCCCGCCGTGGTGGACCCCGAGCGCGCGCTCGAGCCGGACGCGCCCGTCCTCCACGAGGCCGTCGGCTCGAACCTCGCGAACAACCGGCGGCTCGTCTACGGCGACCCGGACGGCGCCTTCCGCGAGGCCGACGTCGTCGTGAGGGAGCGGTTCAAGTTCCCGAAGTACGGCTCCACGCCGATCGAGACGTACGGCGTCGTCGCGCGCTGGGACGCGCTCGACGGCGTGTGCACGGTGTGGTCGAACTTCATGGGGCCGTTCATCATGCACCCGCTCACGGCGCGCGTGCTCGGCCTGCCCGAGAACCGGCTCCGGTTCATCGTGCCGCCGGACATCGGCGGGAGCTTCGGGATCAAGTCGCTCATCTATCCGTACATGGCGCTGATCGCGCTCGCCTCGAAGCTCACGGGCGTCGCGGTGAAGTGGATCGAGGACCGCCACGAGCACCTCCTGGCCTCGTCGACGGGCACCGACCGCATCGCGTATCGGGAGGTCGCGGCGAAGAAGGACGGCACCATCCTCGGCATGCGTTTCCGCTGGCTGGACAACGTCGGCGGCTACATCCGGAGCCCCGAGCCCGGCTGCAGCTTTCGGCCCACGGGCAACTTCGTCGGCCCCTACCGCTTCCAGCACCTCGAGGTCGACGCGTCGACCGTGATGACCAACAAGAGCCTCACGGGGCCGAACCGCGGCTACGCGTGCGGCCACCTCTACTTCGAGAGCGAGGGGATGCTGGACCGCCTGGCCGACGAGCTCGGCATGGATCCCGCCGAGCTGCGCCGGCGGAACCTGATCCAGCCGCAGGCGATGCCGTACCGCACGCCGTCCGGCGGCCTCTACGACTCGGGTGACTACCCGAAGGCCTTCGAGAAGGCGCTCGAGCTCGCGAAGTACGACGAGCTCCGCCGCGAGCAGGCGAGGGCGCGCGCCGCGGGGCGCTACGTCGGGATCGGTCTGGCGCTCGCCGTCGACCCGTCCGTCTCGAACATGGGCTACGTCGCGACGGCGCTCGACCCGCAGTTCCGCGCCAAGCCCGAGTACCTGCCGAAGTCGGGCGCGGTGGACTCGGCGACCGTCAAGGTGGACCCGCTCGGCCGCGTCATCGCGATCCTCGGCACGACGCCACAGGGTCAGGGGCACCAGACGGTCGTCTCGCAGATCGTCGCCGACGAGCTCGGGCTCCACCCGGAGGACGTGACCGTCGTGGACGAGATGGACACGTTCACGCGCATCTGGTCCATCTCATCCGGCACCTACTCGAGCCGCTTCGGCTCCGTCGGCACGAGCGCGGTGGCGCTCGCCGCCAGGAAGCTCAAGGCCAAGCTCGTCGAGTACGCGGCGCACCTGATGGACGTGCCGGCGGCGCAGCTCGAGTGGAGCGACGGCGCGGTCAGGCGCCGGGCGGGGAAGGGGCCCGCGTACTCGGTGAAGGACCTCGCCGGGCGCGCGCACTGGAACACCGAGTCGCTTCCCGACGGGATGGAGCCCGGCCTGCAGGCGACGGCGGTCTTCGGCTTCGGCGTGTCGAAGGCCGTGGACGCCGAGGACCGCGTGAACTCCTCGAACACGTATGGCTTCATCGCCGAGGTCATGGCGGTCGAGGTCGACCCGCAGACGGCGGCGATCACGATCCTCCGCTACGTCACCGTCCACGACGCCGGCACGATCATCAACCCGATGATCGCCGAGGGCCAGATCTACGGCGGCGCGCTCCACGGCCTCGGCGGCGCACTCTACGAGGAGCTCCAGTACGACGAGGCCGGCCAGTGCCTCACCGGCTCCTTCATGGACTATCTCGTCCCGACGGCGAGCGAGGCGCCGACGATCGAGATCGCCCACGTCGTCTCGCCCTCGCCGCTCACGCCGCTCGGCTCGAAGGGGCTCGGCGAGTCCTCGTCGATGACGGTGCCCGCGGTCATCGCCAACGCCGTGAGCGACGCGCTCAGGCCCCTCGGCATCCGGATCAACGAGCTCCCGATGACTCCGTCGAAGCTATGGAAAATGATTGACCGGGCGGGTCGGGGCCACACCCCACGACCATGAAGCCGGCGAAGTTCGACTACCACGCGCCGGCGAGTGTCGAGGAGGCGCTGGCCCTACTCCAGCGCTACGGCGGCGACGCCAAGGTCCTCGCCGGCGGCCAGAGCCTCATGCCGCTCCTGAACTTTCGGCTGAGCCGCCCGGCCGCGCTCGTGGACCTGAATCGCATCGCGTCGCTCGCGTACGTCAGCGAGCACGACGGCCAGGTGAGGCTCGGGGCGATGACGCGGCAGCGGACGATCGAGTTCTCTCCGATCGTCGCGCGGAAGCTTCCGCTCCTGCGCGAGGCGACGCGGTGGGTGGGCCACCTCCCGATCCGCACGCGCGGGACCATCGGCGGCTCGCTCGCCCACGCCGACCCCGCGGCGGAGTACCCGGCGGTCCTCACGGCGCTCGAGGGCGAGGTCGTCGCGCGCGGGCCGCGGGGCGAGCGCGTGGTGAAGGCGGCTGATCTGTTCCAGACCTACCTCACGACGAGCCTCGCGCCCGAGGAGATCCTCGTGGAGGTCCGGCTCGGCGCGATGCCCGCCGGCGCGGGCTACGCGCTCGAGGAGTTCGCGCGCCGTCACGGCGACTTCGCGATCGTCGGGATCGCCGCGCTGATCGTGCGCGAGGGCCGGCGCTGCACGCGGGCGCGCCTCGCGACGGCGGGAACGGGGCCCGTGCCCGTGCGCCTGCGCGCCGCCGAGGAGATCCTCGAGCGGGACGGCCTCGACGACGCGGCGATCGACGCCGCCGCGCGCCGAGCCTCGGAGCTGGTCTCACCCGACTCCGACCTCCACGCCTCGGCCGACTATCGGCGCCACCTGACGGGCGTGCTCACGGGGCGCGCGATCAGGCGGGCCCTCGGAGTGGCGGTGCGAGCCGAGGCGCCGCCGCGGCGGCGAGGTGAGCGGTGACATGGCTCGGAGTAGCCCGTGGCTGAGCCGCTGACGGTCCGACTCACCGTGAACGGCGTCCCGTGCGAGGGGCGGTGCGAGCCGCGCAAGCTCCTCGTCGACTTCCTCCGCGAGGACCTGGGCCTCACCGGCACGCACGTCGGCTGCGAGCACGGCGTCTGCGGCGCCTGCACGATCCTGTTCAACGGCGAGGCGGCGCGCTCGTGCATCATGCTCGCGGTCCAGGCCGACGGCGCCGAGCTCCTGACGGTCGAGGGGCTGATGCGCGACGGCAAGCTCCACCCGCTCCAGGAGGCGTTCCGCGAGCACCACGGCCTCCAGTGCGGCTTCTGCACCCCGGGCATGCTGCTGACCGCGCTCGACCTCCTCCACACCAACCCGTCGCCGACCGAGGCCGAGATCCGCGAAGGCATC
>QHSZ01000042.1 GCA_003220595.1 Candidatus Rokuibacteriota bacterium
TTCACGCTCGCGCTCGCCTCCCGCGCCGCGCCGGCGGAGGCGGCCGCGCTGGCCAATGTCGCCGGCGGGCTCGTCGTCATGAAGCGCGGCACGGCGACGGTCGCGCGCGACGAGCTGCGGCGGGCCCTCAACCTATGACCCTCGACGAAGCCGCGGCGCTCGCCGAGCGGCTTCGAGCGGAGGGGAAGCGCATCGTCCTCGCCAACGGCTGCTTCGACCTGCTCCACGTGGGCCACGTGCGCTACCTGGGCGCCGCCCGGCGCCTCGGTGACGTGCTCTTCGTCGGCATCAACTCCGACGCGACGGTGTCGCGCCTCAAGGGGCCCGGGCGCCCGCTCATGGCCGCCGCCGAGCGCTCCGAGATGCTCCTGGCGCTCCGCGACGTGGACCACGTCGTCGTCTTCGACGAGGACCGCGCCGATCGGCTGATCGAGCGGATCCGCCCCGACGTCCACGCCAAGGGGACCGACTACACGCAGGACGCGGTACCGGAGGCGGCGACCGTGCGGAGGCTCGGCGGCCGGGTCGCGGTCGTGGGCGACGCGAAAGACCATTCGACGCGCGACCTGATCTCGCGCATCGTCGAGCGCTTCCGGTGAACATCGCGCTGGTCAAGCTCTCCTCGCTCGGCGACGTGGTGCACGCGCTGCCGGCGGCGGGCGCGCTCCGGGCGCGCTTCCCGCGCGCGCGCCTGACGTGGATCGTGGAGCGGCGGGAGGCCGCGCTGCTCAGGGACAACCCGATGCTGGACGAGGTCGTCCCGGTCGACACGCGCGGCTGGCGACGGGTCCGCACCCCCGTCGGCGCCGTCGCGGTCGCGGGCGCGCTGGCGGAGCTCCGGCGTCACCTCGCCGGCGCGCGCTTCGACGTCGCGGTCGACCTGCAGGGCCTGCTCAAGAGCGGCATCCTCACCCTGGCGACGCGGGCGCCGCTCCGCATCGGGTTTGTGGCGGGCCTCTGCCGGGAGCCGCTCGCTGCGCTCTTCACCAACCGCCGCGTGAGGCCGCCGGCCGAGGCGCGGCACGTCGTGGAGCAGAACCTGGCGCTGCTCGAGCCGCTCGGCGTGTCGGGGGCGAGCGTCGACTTCTCGTTGCCGACCCACGCCGCCGCCGAGACGCGGGTGGAGGACTTCCTGGCGGCGGCGGGCCTGAAGCCGCGCGACCGCCTGGTCGTCGTGAACCCCGGGGCGGGGCGGCCCGACAAGCGCTGGCCCGCGGACCGCTTCCGCGAGCTCGCGCGCCGCCTCGCTGGCGAGGCCGGCGCCGCTCCGCTCGTCGTCTGGGGCCCGGAGGAGCGGGAGCTCGCCCTCGCCATCGCCGGCGGGCCCGTGACGCTGGCGCCCCCGACGGACCTCGGCACGCTGCTCTCGGTCCTGCGCCGCGCGAGCGTCGTCGTCGCGGGCGACACGGGGCCGCTCCACCTGGCGGCGGCACTCGGCGTGCCCTGCGTCGGGCTCTACGGGCCCACCTCGGCGGAGCGGAACGGGCCGTGGCGCCAGCGGGCGCTCGCGAGCCCGGATGGCCGGCTCGAGTCCCTCGCCGTCGCGGCGGTCTTCGACGCGGTCCGGGCGGCGCTCTCTCCGTGAGGCCGCGGATCTCCGTCGTCGTCGTCACGCTGAACGAGGAGGAGCGGCTGCGCGGGTGCCTCGAGAGCGCCGCGTGGGCCGACGAGGTCATCGTCGTCGACGCCGAGTCCGCCGACAAGACGGTGCAGGTCGCGCGTGAGTTCACCGACCGGGTCTTCGTCCAGCCCTGGCCCGGCTTCGCCGCCCAGAAGAACTTCGGCCTGGAGCAGGCGACGGGCGAGTGGGTCCTGTCGCTCGACGCCGACGAGGAGGTGTCCCCCGAGCTCCGGGACGAGATCCGCGCTGCCCTCGCGACGGCCACGCCCTGCGCGGGCTACCGGATCCCCCGCCGGAACATCATGTGGGGACGCTTCATGCGCCACGGCGGCCTCTATCCCGACTGGCAGCTCCGCCTCTTCCGGCGTGGCCGGGGACGGTTCGTCGAGCGCGCCGTGCACGAGTCTGTCGAGGTGACGGGCGAGGTGGAGCGGCTGGGCGCGCCGCTGGTCCACCGGAGCTACCGCGACATCAGCGATTTCCTGACGCGCGCCGACCGGTACTCCACGCTGGCGGCGGAGGACTGGGTCCGGAGCGGGCGGCGCCCGCGGACGAGGGATCTGATCCTCCGGCCGGCGGGACGGTTCCTCTCGATGTATGTCGTCCACGGGGGGTTCCGCGACGGCTGGCGAGGCTTCCTTCTCGCGGTCCTCTACGCGTACTATGTGTTCATCCGCTCGGCGAAGGTATGGGAGAGGACGAGGCTCGAATGACGGGGGCGAAGGATCGCGTGCTGTCCGGCATGCGCCCGTCCGGGAAGATCCACCTGGGCAACTTCCTGGGGGCGCTCGACAACTGGGTGCGGATGCAGGACGCGTACGACTGCTTCTTCTTCGTCGCGAACTGGCATGCCCTCACGGACGATCAGGACACCTCCGAGGTCCCCGGCGACACGGTCGAGATGCTCGCCGACTGGCTCGGCGCGGGCCTCGACCCTGAGCGCGCAACGCTGTTCATCCAGTCGCTCGTGCCGGAGCACGCGGAGCTCCACCTGCTGCTCTCGATGGTCACGCCGGTGGGCTGGCTCGAGCGCGTGCCGACCTACCGGGAGCGGATCGAGCAGCAGGGGATCGCCTCGCCCTCGTACGGCCTCTTCGGCTACCCGGTCCTCCAGGCGGCCGACATCCTCATGTACAAGCCACGCTGGGTGCCCGTCGGGATCGACCAGGTGCCGCACGTCGAGCTCACGCGCGAGGTGGCGCGGCGGTTCAACAACACCTTCAAGCCCGTCTTCCCCGAGCCGGAGGCGAAGCTCACGGAGATCCCGAAGGTGCCGGGCACGGACGGGCGGAAGATGTCGAAGTCCTACGGCAACGCGATCCTGCTCTCGGACTCGGCGGAGGAGATCGCGCGGAAGGTGAAGCCGATGGTCACCGATCCGGCGCGCAAGCGCCGGAGCGATCCCGGCGACCCGGCCATCTGTCCGGTCTTCGACCTGCACAAGATCTTCACGCCCACGGCGGAGCGCGAGGCCTGTGCGACGGGCTGCCGTACGGCGGGCATCGGCTGCCTCGACTGCAAGGACGTGCTCCTCAAGCATCTCCAGCCCGCGCTCGCGGTGATCCGCGACCGCCGGCAGAAGTTCGCGGAGAAGCCCGACGTGATCGTCCAGATCCTCGACGAGGGCTCCCGGCACGCGCGCCGGGTCGCCGAGGCGACGATGGCCGAGGTGCGGGTGGCGGTGAACCTCACGCCATGAGCGCCGACGGGGCACCCACGCTCGACACGGGGCGCGACCTCAGGCTCCGCGTCGGGGAGTTCGAGGGCCCGTTCGACCTCCTGCTGCACCTCTGCCGCACCAACGAGATCGACCTGGCCCGCCTGCCGGTCCGGGCGATTACCGACCAGTACCTCGCCCACCTCGAGGCCATGGAGTTTCGCGACCTCGAGACCGCCGGGGGCTACCTCGTGATCGCGGCGACCCTCATCTACCTCAAGTCCAAGCTCCTCGTGCCACCCGACGAGACCGTCGCCGAGGTGCTCGACGAGGAGGGCGAGTCGCTGCGCCTCGAGCTCGAGGAGCGCCTGCGCGAGTACGCGCGCGTCAAGGCACTCGGCGCCCAGCTCGCCGAGCGCGAGGCCGAGCAGGCGCTCGTGTGGGGGAGGCCCTCGAGCACGCTGCCGGCGCCGGAGGACGTGCCGCTCGAGGACCTGTCCGTCCACCTCCTCGAACGGACGGTGCGCCGGCTCATCGAGGAGCAGCTCCGGCGCAAGCCCCGCGAGGTGGAGCCGAACCCGCCGTCGATCCTCGAGCGGATGGCCGAGATCCTCGGGCTGCTCCGCGACACATGGTCGCTGCTCTTCTCCTCGCTCACCGGCGGCGAGCGCCACCGGTCGGAGATCGTCGTGACGCTCCTCGCCGTGCTCGAGCTCGTGCGCCTCGGGCGGATCAAGACGCAGCAGACCGAGCTCTTCGGGGACATCGTGATCGAACGCCAGAATGGGGAGAGCCATGCCGACGCCGGTTGACGTTGTCGAAGCCCTGCTGTTCGCCTCCGACACGCCGCTGGAGGCCGAGCGCATCCGCGACGTGCTCGACCTCGAGAGCGCGCAGGCCGCCCGCGAGCTGGTCGAGGAGGTGCGCGCCCGCTACCAGGAGCGGGGCCTCATGCTCGTCGAGGTCGGCGGGGGTTACCGCCTGGTCACGCGGCCCGAGCTCGCGCCGTGGCTCGTGAAGCTGGCGCGCGCGCGGACGAAGCAGCGCCTGTCGCGACCCGCGCTCGAGACGCTCGCGATCGTCGCCTACAAGCAGTCGGTCTCGCGCCCCGAGGTCGACGCGATCCGCGGCGTGAACTCCGACGCGGTGCTCGAGAACCTCCTCGAGCGGCGCCTGATCCGCATCACCGGCCGCAAGGACGCTCCCGGACGGCCCTACCTCTTCGAGACGACGCGCGAGTTCCTCGTCGCCTTCGGTCTGCGCGACCTCGGCGAGCTGCCCCGAGTCGAGGGCGAGCTCGTCGTGCCGGAGCTCGCCGCCGTCGCCGAGCATGGCGAAGCTGAGGCTCAACAAGATCCTGGCGCAGGCGGGGCTGACGTCCCGGCGGGGGGGTGACCGCCTGATCGCCGAGGGCCACGTCGCCGTCAACGGCGTGGTCACGCGCAACCACGCGACCCTCGCCGATCCGCAGACGGACCTCATCACCGTGGACGGGCGTCCGCTGCCGCCCGTCGAGGCCCACGAGTACGTTCTCCTCCACAAGCCCCGCGGGTACGTCACGACGCTGTCCGACCCGCAGGGGCGGCCGGTGGTCGCCGACCTCGTCGTTTCCGGCGTCCGCCTCTACCCGGTCGGGCGCCTCGACTGGGACGTCGAGGGCGCCCTGCTCCTGACGAACGACGGGCCGCTCACGCACCGCCTGCTCCACCCCCGCTACGCGCTCCCGCGCGTCTACGAGACCCTGGTGGAGGGACGGGTGGGGCGCGCCGACCTCGGCCGCTGGCGCGAGGGCGTCCTGCTCGAGGACGGGCGCGCCACGCCGCTCGCCGTCGAGCTGCTCGCCGCCGCAGCGGGGGGGAGCCGCGTGCGGCTCACGTTCACCGAGGGCCGCCGACACGAGGTGAAGCGCTACTGCGAGGCGCTCGGCCACCGGGTCACGCGACTCCGGCGCGTGGCCTTCGGACCGATCACGCTCGGCGACCTCCGGCCCGGCGCCTCGCGTCGCCTCACGCCGCGCGAGGTGCGGTCGCTGCGCGCCGCGGTGGCCGAGCCGGGACGCCCTTGACTTGCTCTTGGATGACACGTGGGCCTATAATCCCGGGATACGACGAGAGTGCGGTTCGCGGGAGTCTCTATGAACCTGGACGATTGGCGTTCCAGGATCAACGACCTCGACGACAAAATCCTTCAGCTCCTCACCCAACGCGCCGAGGCCGTCCTCCAGATCGGAGACCTCAAACGACGTCAGGACGCGCCGACCTATGCCCCGGAGCGTGAAGCCGAGATCATCCGCCGGCTCGGGGCGCTGAACGCCGGGCCGCTGACCCCCGAGTCTCTCGTCGCCGTCTGGCGCGAAATCCTGTCCGCGTGCCGGGCCCTCGAGGCCGCCCTCACCGTCGCCTACCTGGGGCCCCAGGCGACCTTCACCCACCAGGCCACCCTCCAGCGCTTCGGCGCCGGTGCTGCGTGCCGCGCCGCGCGCTCCATCGGCGAGGTCTTCGACGACGTGGAGCGGGGCCGGGTGGACTACGGGGTCGTGCCGGTCGAGAACAGCACGGAAGGCGCGGTCAACGTCACCCTCGACCGGCTGAGCCTCTCGGACGTCCTGATCTGCGGCGAGCTCCGGCTCGACATCGCCCAGCAGCTCCTCTCGCGGGCGGCCGACGTCGAAGAGATCAAGCGCGTGGTCTCGCACCCGCAGGCACTCGCCCAGTGCCGGGGCTGGCTCGCGGAGCACCTGCCGGACGTCACGACCGAGGAGACGCTGTCCACGGCGGCGGCCGCCGAGCTCGCGGCGTCCGACCCGACCGTCGCGGCGATTGCCTCTGACCTCGCGGCCCGCCTCTACGGTGTCCCGGTCCTCCGCTCGCGGATCGAGGACAACCCGCACAACGCGACGCGCTTCCTCGTCGTCGGCCGGCGTCCCGTGGGCCCGACGGGCCGGGACAAGACGACGATCCTCTTCGCGATGCGGAATGAGCCCGGCTCGCTGTACCGGATCCTCGAGCCGCTCGCCCGGGTGGGCATCAACCTCACCAAGATCGAGTCCCGCCCGGCGAAGCAAGGCCCGTGGGAGTACGTCATCTTCGTCGACCTCGAGGGCCACCGCGACACCCCCGGGGTCGCGTCGGTGCTGCGTGAGATCGGGGAGCGGACCCTGTTCCTGAAGGTCCTCGGGTCCTATCCGGCAGCTTAAGGAGAACGCATGTCTACGCAGTGGGAATCCCTCGCCAACGAACACATCCTGGGGATCGCTCCGTACGAGCCGGGCAAGCCGATCGAGGAGCTGGAGCGCGAGTTCGGGATCCCCGACGCCATCAAGCTCGCCTCGAACGAGAACCCGCTGCCGCCGTCCGACCGTGTGCAGAAGGCGATCGTCGCGGCGCTGCACCACGGCAACCGCTACCCGGACGGGAGCGGCTTCTACCTCCGCCAGGCGCTCGCCAAGAAGCACGGGTTCGCGCCCGAGAACATCGTGCTCGGCAACGGGTCGAACGAGCTGATCGAGCTGTTCGTGCGCTCGTTCCTGCGGCCGGGCGACGAGGCGGTCATCCCGCATCCGTCGTTCGTCGTCTACCCGATGATCGTCCAGGCCGCGGGCGGCGTCCGCGTCATGGTCATGCTGAGGGATCACCGGCTCGACCTCGAGGCGATGGCGCGTGCGATCACACCGACGACGAAGCTGGTCTTCGTCGCGAACCCGAACAATCCGACCGCCACGATCGTCACGGCCAACGAGGTCGAGCATTTCATGGCGCGGGTCCCCGAGCGGACCATCGTCATGTTCGACGAGGCGTACATCGAGTTCGCGCTCGGCCCCGACTTCCCGGAGACGCTCCAGTACGTGAAGCACGGTCGGAAGGTCGTGGTCCTCAGAACCTTCTCGAAGGCCGCGAGCCTCGCCGGACTGCGCGTGGGCTATGGCGTCGCCGACGCGGACGCCATCGCGCTCACGAACCGGATCCGCCAGCCCTTCAACGTCAACTCGCTCGCCCAGGCGGCGGCGCTCGCGGCGCTGGAGGACGAGGCGCACGTCATGGAGTGCGTCCGGATGATCGAGGCCGGGCGCCACTACCTGTACGACGAGTTCAAGAACCTCGGGCTCTCCTACGTGCCCTCGCGCGCGAACTTCATCCTCGCGGACGTCGGGCGGAGCGCGGCGGACATTTATCAGAAGCTCCTCCACCACGGCGTGATCGTGCGTCCGATGACCCCGTTCGGCATGGAAACCGCGCTCCGCATCACCGTCGGCACGCCGGAGGAGAACCGGAAGCTCGTCAAGGCCCTCCGCAGCGTGCTGGGGAAGAAGCCCGCGTGATCCAGACGCTCGCGATCGTCGGTGTCGGGCTCCTCGGAGGCTCGGTCGCGAAGGCGGCCCGGGCGGCGGCGCTCGCCCGCACGCTCGTCGGCGTCGGCCGCGATGCCGCGCGTCTCGAGCGAGCCCTGGGCGACGGCGCGCTCGATCGCGCCACGACGGACCTGGAAGTGGGCGTGCGCGGCGCGGACTTTGTCCTGCTCGCCGCACCGGTCCTCGCGATCGAGGCGCTGCTCGAGCGCGTCTGGCGCGCGGCGCCCGACGGGGCGACGCTGACGGACGTCGGCTCGACGAAGGCGGGCATCGTCCGCCGCGCGGAGGCGCTCGCCGCGGGACGGCCGCTCGCGTTCGTCGGCAGCCACCCCATGGCCGGCTCGGAGCAGAGCGGGTACGGCGCGGCGCGTGCCGACCTCTTCGAGGGCGCGACGGTGCTCGTGACGCCCACGGACCGCACCGAGCCGCGGGCGCTCAAGGCGGTGACCGGCTTCTGGGAGGCGCTGGGCGCCCGCGTGAGCGCGCTCGACCCGGAGGCCCACGACCGAGCGGTCGCCGCGATCAGCCACCTACCGCATGCAGTCGTCGACGCGCTGATGGACGCGGTGGCGCGCTTCGCCCCCGAGGCGCTCGAGTTCGCGGCGCGGGGCTTCAAGGACACCACGCGGATCGCCGCGTCCGACCCGGACATGTGGGCCGATATCTTCCTGGCGAACCGCACGGCGCTCGGCGCGAGCCTCGGCGCCTTCCGGCAGGCGCTCGCCGCGCTGGAGGGCGCGATCGCGGGGGGCTCGCGCGAGGAGATCCGGGCGCTGCTCGCGCGCGTCAAGGCGGCGCGGGAGGCGCTCCGGTGAGGTTCCGGGTCCGTCCGGTGGCGCGCCTGCGCGGCGCGTGCGAGGTGCCGGGCGACAAATCCGTCTCCCACCGCGCGGCGCTCCTGGGCGCGCTCGCCGACGGAGCGACGGAGGTCCACGGCTGCCTCGAGGCGGAGGACTGCCTGCGGACGCTCGCCGCCGTCCAGGCGCTCGGCGCCGACGTCACGCGCAAGGGGCCGGGGCACTATCGGATCGTCGGGGTGGGTCGTGACGGGCTCCAGGAGCCGGGTGACGTGGTCGACTGCGGGAACTCGGGCACCACAGCGCGGCTGCTCCTCGGCGTGCTCGCGGGGCAGCCGTTCTGGACCATGCTGACCGGCGACGAGTCGCTCAGGCGGCGGCCGATGGGCCGCGTCGCCGAGCCGCTTGCGCGGATGGGGGCGACGATTGTCGGGCGCAAGGACGCGACCCGGCTCCCGCTGGCGGTGAAGGGCCTGCGGCCCCTCAGGGCGCTGGCCCACACGTCGCCCGTGGCCTCCGCGCAAGTGAAGTCGGCCATCCTGCTGGCGGGACTCTTCGCCGACGGGCCCGTCTCGCTGACCGAGCCGGCGCGGTCGCGCGATCACTCGGAGCGCATGCTCCGCCAGTTCGGCGCGCGCCTCAGCGTCGAGGGGACCACGATCACGCTGACGCCGGGCGAGCTCCGCGCGGCCACCGTGCAGGTGCCGGGGGACATCTCGTCCGCCGCCTTCCTGCTGGTGGCCGGCGTGATCGTCAGGGATGCGCGCGTGACGGTCCGGCGCGTCGGGGTGAACCCGACGCGCATGGGCCTGCTCGACGTCCTCGGGGCGATGGGGGCGGCGCTCGAGACCGAGGGTGGGGACGCGGGCGAGGAGGGAGAGCCCACGGCGAGCCTCACGGTGAGCGCGTCCCCGCTCCTGGCGACCGCGATCGCGGGCGCGCTCGTGCCGCGGCTGATCGACGAGGTCCCGGCGCTCGCCGTGGCGGCGGCGGTCGCGCACGGGGTGACGACGATCGCCGACGCGGCGGAGCTCCGCGTGAAGGAGTCGGACCGCATCGCGGCCCTCGCGCGCGAGCTCGCCAGGATGGGCGTCCACGTGGAGGAGCGCCCCGACGGCATGGCGATCGCCGGGCCGCAGCGGTTCCGCGGGGCGCGGGTGTCGAGCGGCGGGGACCACCGCGTGGCCATGGCGCTGGCCGTCGCGGGGCTCGTGGCCGACGGCGAGACGGTGGTCGACGACACGGCCTGCGTGGCGACGTCCTTTCCGCAGTTCGCCGAGACGCTGAACGCGCTCGCCGGCGGATCCGCGATCGTCGTGGAGGACGCGTAAACGGTGAAATGGGCGCGAGGAATCCGGTGATCACGATCGACGGCCCGGCCGGCGCGGGCAAGAGCACGGTCGCGCGCCGGCTCGCCGAGCGCCTCGGGTACAGGCTCGTCGCGACGGGGAAGATGTACCGGGCGGTGGCGTTCGGCATCCTCCGTGACCGGGTACCCCAGCAGGAGGGCCCAGCGCTGCGCGCGTATCTCGCGCCGCTCGCCATCCGCGTGGCCGACGGCAGCGTCTGGCTCAACGGCGAGGACGTGACGGCCGCGGTGCAGACCCAGGAAGTCGCCCAGGCGACGTCGGATCTCACGACGCTGCGGGCGGTGCGAGAGAAGGTGACGCCGCTGCAGCGGCGGGAAGCCGCGGCGGGCGGCGTGGTCCTCGAGGGGCGCGACACCGGCACGGTCGTCTGCCCGGACGCGGAGGTGAAGTTCTTCCTGACCGCGTCGCTCCCGGCCCGCGCGCGGCGGCGGCACGCGGAGCTCCTGGCGCAGGGCATCGCCCGGCCGCTCGCCGCGGTCCGGGAGGAGCTGCGGGCGCGCGACGCGCAGGACACCACGCGCGCGCTCGCGCCGCTCCGCAAGGCGCCGGACGCGATCGAGCTGGACACGTCGGAGCTGACCGAGGACGAGGTCGTCGAGCGCATGCTGGCGGAGGTCGAGCGGAAATGCTCTACCGGACGCTGAAGCCGCTCGTGGTGGTGCTGCTGCGCCTGCTGTTCAGGCTCGAGGTGCTCCACCCGGAGCGCGTGCCCGCCGCGGGGCCGCTCCTGGTCGTCTCGAACCACGCGAGCCTGCTCGACCCCCCGCTGGTCGGCGGCGTGTGCCCGCGGCGGCTCGCGTTCCTGGCGAAGGCGGAGCTGTTCAGGATCCCGCTCTTCGGCCGGCTCATCCACGCGCTCGGCGCGCGGCCGGTCCGGCGCGACGGGGCCGATCCGGCCGCCCTCCGCACCGCGCTGCGCGCGCTCGAGGGCGAGGGCGCGCTGCTCGTCTTTCCGGAGGGCACACGCGCCGAGCACGAGGACAGGCTGCGGCCGGCGAAGCCGGGGGCGGGGATGCTCGCGGTCATGAGCGGCGCCGCCGTCGTGCCCGTGTACGTGAGCGGTAGCGGACGCGCCTGGCCCCGGGGCCGGCGCCTGCCGCGCCCGACGAAGGTGCGGGTGGTGTTCGGCGAGCCGCGGTACTTCGCCGCGCCGCCCGGGGCCGACCGCAGGCGACTGTACGAGGCCGCAAGCCGCGACATGATGGCGGCGATCGCGAGCCTGAGAGATTCCCTGGCGGCCGGGGAGACACGATCGGCGCCGCGGCTTCACGCTCAAATTCAATGACTGGAGGAACTGGCGGAATGAAGAAGGACGAACCACGCAGCACCCTCGCCGGATCGCGAAAGGAGGGCGAAGAGCCGGCCGAGGAGCGGATGGAGGACTGGTTCCGGGACAGCGTGACCAGCGAGTTCGAGGAGGGCGAGGTCGTCCACGGCCGCGTCGTCCATGTCGGCACGAGCGAGGTGCTCGTCGACGTCGGCTACAAGAGCGAGGGCACGATCCCCATCGAGGAATTCCATCGCCACGGGACGCTCCCGAAGGTGGGCGACGAGATCGAGGTGTACCTCGAGGCGAAGGAAGACTCCGAGGGCCTCATCGTCCTGTCCAAGGACAAGGCCGACAAGATCAAGGTGTGGGACGCCATCACGCAGGCGCACGAAAAGGGCCTGCCGGTGGAGGGCCGGGTCGTCGAGGTCGTCAAGGGCGGCCTCGCGGTGGACGTGGGCGTCAAGGCGTTCCTGCCGGGCTCGCAGGTGGACCTCCGGCCGGTCAAGAACCTCGCCGGCATGGTCGGGCAGAGCATCCGGGCCAAGGTCATCAAGCTGAACCGGCGGCGCGGCAACGTCGTGCTCTCGCGCCGTTCCGTGCTCGAGGAGGAGCGGGAGGAGAAGAAGAAGCACACCCTCGAGGTGCTCTCCGAGGGCATGGTGCTGACCGGCACGGTGAAGAACATCACCGACTACGGTGCCTTCATCGACCTCGGGGGCATCGACGGCCTCCTGCACGTGACCGACATGAGCTGGGGCCGCGTCGGCCACCCCTCGGAGATCTTCCAGGTGGGCGACCAGGTCGAGGTCGTCGTGCTGCACTTCGACCGCGAGACCGGCCGCGTGTCGCTCGGCTACAAGCAGAAGTCGTCCGATCCGTGGGAGCGCGTCGAGCGGACGTACGCCGCCGGCACCAAGGCGCGCGGCCGCGTCGTGAGCCTCACCAACTACGGCGCCTTCGTGGAGCTCGAGCCCGGCGTCGAGGGCCTCGTGCACGTCTCCGAGATGTCGTGGACGCGGCGCGTCCGGCACCCGTCGAAGCTCGTGAACGTCGGCGACGAGGTGGAGGTGATCGTGCTCGACGTCAACCGCGCGGCCAAGCGGATATCGCTCGGCATGAAGCAGGTCGAGCCGGACCCGTGGGCGACGATCGAGGAGCGCTACAAGCCCGGCACGCGCGTCCTGGGGAAGGTGCGCAACCTCACCGACTTCGGCGCGTTCGTCGAGCTCGAGCCCGGCGTGGACGGCCTGCTCCACATCTCCGACATGTCCTGGACACGGAGCGTCGGCCACCCGTCGGAGGTCCTCAAGAAGGGCCAGGAGCTCGAGACGCTGATCCTGAACCTGGACCGCGAGAACAAGCGCATCTCGCTCGGGCTCAAGCAGATCCAGCCCGACCCGTGGGCCACCGTCGCGCAGCGCTTCCCGATGGGCTCGCGCGTCACCGGCAAGGTCGTCCGGCTCACCGACTTCGGCGCGTTCGTCGAGCTCGAGCCGGGCGTCGACGGCCTCCTGCACATCTCACAGATGTCGAACCGGCCGATCGGCCGCCCGGACGAGATCGTGAGCGTGGGCGACGAGCTCACGCTGCTCGTGATCCGCGTGGACTCGAACGAGCGGCGCATCGGGCTCTCCCTCAAGGAGCTGGCGCACGCGATCGAGCCGCCGAAGGTCGGCGACGAGCGCACCACCCACGGCCGTCGCGGCAAGAAGGGCAAGCACCGCGACGACTATGAGTACGACGACGACAATTAGCGCGGGACGCCGGCTCGCCCTCGTGGGGGTCGCCCTCGCGGTCTACGTCGCCGTGGGCGGTCTCCTGCTCGTCTCGCTGGCGTCGCTCGGGAGCCCCGGCGTCGGCGGGGGCGGCGCGATCTTCGGCGAGCGCATCGCGCTCGTCGAGCTCGAGGGGGTGATCGTGGACGTCGAGGAGCTCGTCCGGGAGCTCAAGGGCCACCGGGACAATCCCGCGGTGCGCGCGGTCGTGATCCGCATCAACAGCCCGGGCGGCGTGGTGGCGCCGACCCAGGAGCTCCACACGGCTCTCCGGCGCCTGCGCGAGGCAGGCAAGCCGGTGGTCGCGTCGCTCGGCGCCGTGGCGGCGTCGGGCGGCTACTACGTCGCCGTCGCCGCCGACCGGATCTACGCCAACCCGGGCACCCTCACGGGCTCGATCGGCGTCATCATGCAGCTCGCGAACGTCCACGACCTCCTGAAGAAGGTGGGCGTCGACTACGTGGTCGTCAAGGCGGGCCAGTACAAGGACATCGGCAGCTTCGCGCGGCCCATGACACCCGAGGAGCGGCGCGTGCTGCAGACGCTGCTCGACGACGTGCACGGCCAGTTCATCGCCGCCGTGGCGGCGGGCCGCAAGCTCGAGCGCTCCCAGGTGGTCCAGTTCGCCGACGGACGCATCGTCTCCGGGGGCCAGGCCAAGGCCCTGGGCATGGTCGACGCGCTCGGCGGTCTCGAGGAGGCGATCGACGGCGCCGCGACGCTGGCGGGGCTCCCGAAGCCGCCGCGGGTCGTCGGACCCCGGCGGAAATTCTCCGTCGTCGATCTGCTCCGGAGCGAGCTCGGCGGGGGCGGGCTCGGCGTGTTCCGCCCGTCGCTGCCGCTCTTCAGCACGCCCCTCTACCTCATGGACTGAGGCTCCCGATTGACCTCCGATCACTCGAGTAGATCCTGAGGGTGATTGTCCTAACATCGTGCCATATAATAGGTCTGGAATTTCCGGACGATCCTGAATCCCAGGGCCTGATGAGCGGCAACGTTGCGAGACGGCGACACTTTCGGGGAACGCGTGGCG
>QHSZ01000041.1 GCA_003220595.1 Candidatus Rokuibacteriota bacterium
CCGGACGACGCCCGTGAAGACGCGCGTCATGGCGGGCGGCTACCAATCGACGCGCCAGCAGGTGGTACGTCTCGACCGCGAGCCGGCCGGTGAGCTCATCGCCACGAGCGAGGACGCGCTCCTCACGCGGCTCTCCGCGCTCGGGGCCCGCGCCGACGCGATCCTGGTCTCCGACTACGGCTACGGCACGGTCACCTCGCGCATCTTCGAGCGCGTCCGGGCGCTCGCGCGCCGGACCGGCGCGATCGTGAGCGTGGACAGCCGCTATCAGCTGCCGCGCTTTGCGGGCGTCACGGCGGCGACGCCCAACGAGGCCGAGCTGGCTCAGCTCACGGGGATGCCGACGGACGACGAGCAGGGGGTGGATAAG
>QHSZ01000294.1 GCA_003220595.1 Candidatus Rokuibacteriota bacterium
GACGATGTCGCCGTTCCGGAGATAGAAGTTCTCTTGCTCCCCGGAAAGCTTGTTGTAGTTGAACGGAATGCGCTTCATCGTCGCTCCCTCTGGACGGAGGATGACGATCTGCGAGCGTGTTGCGAACGTCGTGAACCCACCGGCCAGCGCCAAGAGGTCCAGCACGGTCGCCGCGCTCTTGAGCTCAAAGCGACCCGCGCGGACGACCTCGCCGATGACTGAGACCTTGAAGCTCCTGACGTCCGCCACGATCACGGAGACCTCTGGGCTCGGGATGTATTCCGCGAGCTTTTTCGTCAGGATCTCGCGTAGCTCGAGCGTGGTGAGCCCGGCGGCCACGACGTCGTTCAGAAGGGGAAGCGAGATCCTGCCGTCCGGCCTGACGGGCACGGTCCGGGTCATCGCTTCGTTCTTCCAGACGGAGATGAGGAGCATGTCCTCGGGGCCGATCCTGTACTCGCCCAGCGCGCCGTTACGAGCCAGTCCACGCTCTGAGGCGCCGCCGACGGGCGCCTGAGCGCCGGCGGGCTTGGCAACGATGACGGACGAGACGAGCAGCACCGTTGCGAGGGAGCAGACCAGGGGATGCTTGATCACAATGTGCCTCACGAGGCCGGGCGCGCGGACGATCGCTCGACGTCGAGTCCGGCCTGCTTGATCTTGTAGAGGAGCGCGCGGTAGCTGATTCGCAACGCTCTCGCCGCCCGCACCCGGTTCCAGCCGGTTTGCTCGAGCATTTTGGCGATCGCCAAGCGCTCGGCCGCCTGCGCCGCTCGCCGCCCGATGTCCTTGAGCGAGAGCTCTGGAGCGACGGTGGAGGGAGGTTCGGGCCGCGCGCCGTCCCCATCGCCCTCCGGCAGAGGGCTCCTCGTCAAGAAGGGATCGTCGAGCACGATCATCCGCTTGATCAGATTCTCCAGTTCGCGAACGTTCCCGGGGTAGCGCAGGCGCGTGAGGCGCTCCATCACCGACTCCGGAATGGTGAATCGATCGCGGCGGTAGAGCTTCGCGTAGCGCTCGACGAAGTACTTGGCCAAGGGCGCGATTTCGCTCGCGCGCTCGCGGAGCGGTGGGACGAACACGTGGATGACGTTCAGCCGATAATAGAGATCTTCGCGGAAGCGGCCTTCTGCCACCGCCCGCTCCAGGTCCTGGTTGGTGGCCGCGAGCACACGGACGTCGACGCTGAGCGTCGATTTGGCGCCAATGCGTGAGAACTCGCCGTCCTGCAGAACGTGGAGCAGCTTCGCCTGGAGCGCGGGATGCAGATCGCCGATCTCGTCGAGAAAGATGGTGCCGCGATGGGCCGCTTCGAACTTGCCGATCTTGAGCTTGTGGGCGCCCGTGAAGGCGCCTCGCTCGTAACCGAACAGCTCGCTTTCCAGCAGCTCTCGCGGCATGGCGGCGCAGTTGACCTTGACGAAGGGCCCAGCCCGACGGGAGGAGAAGTGGTGGATCGCGTGCGCGATGAGCTCCTTGCCGGTGCCGGTTTCGCCCGTGACCAGAACGGTGACGTCAACTCGCGCCGCCTCACGGAGAATCTGGCTTGCTTCCAGCATCTTCGGGCTGCACCAGAGCTCCATCTCGCGCCGGAGTCTCCCCCCCATCTGCTCTGAAGCCGAACCGAGCGCTTCGGGCTGGGGGCGCACGAACTTCTCCATGGCCTGCTGGAGCTCATCGAGGCTCAAGGGCTTGGTCAGTACCGCGTCGACCTCGAGGGGGACGGTGTAGTGGCCGTTGTCGCGATGGTCCGCGAGCGCGATGATGGGGCCGGAATTTCGGCCGTGACGCTTCAGACGTTGGATCAACTCGTCGGGGTCGGAGTCGTTGCTACTCAGGTCGACGAGCGTGACGCTGAAGCTGCCGTCGGCGAGCGCCTCCAGCGCCTCCTCCGAGGACGAGACGATCAGGCACTGATACCCGCGGGCCTGCAGGGAGCCGAGGAGTCCCACCTGGGTTGCGGCGTCGACTTCGACCACGAGGGCTCTTCGCTCAATCATTTTGCTACCATCGCGCGCCAGCTAACCGCAAATGCCATACCAAAAAGATTTTCGAAGACTGAGTGCGTCAGATATTACGGATCTTTCATCGAAATCTTTGTGTCAATCTCATGCAACCGGGTTCATACCGCTCGAGCTGGGGTGGGTAGTTCAGGACCCACTATGAAAAGAATTACACTTTCCGGAAAGCGCTTACGCGTCGGCGAGTTACAGGTTAGACAAGCCTACTTGAGCTCGGCGAGGACCCTCCGGGCCTCTTCGCTGCCCTGGAATCGAGGGTTCAGCGTCAAGGCCTTGCCAAGGGCCCGCTTGGCCCCCTCAGTGTTCCCGAGCTTGTAGTAAGTGAGCCCCAGGTGATACTGCACCGCGGGGTTGTCGGCGAGCTTGGAGGCGCTCTCCTGCAGCTGGCCGAGGGCCTGGTGATAGACGCCCCGCTTGTAGAGGATCCATCCCAGCGTATCGGAGATGCGGGGGTCATCCGGCGCCACCTCCTTGGCCGTCTGGGCCAACTGGAGGGCCTTTTCCTGGTCGCCTCCGTGCTCGGAGTACAGGTACGCGAGATTGTTCGCGGCGAGCGCGAACCGGGGTGCGTCCGCGAGAACCTTCTCGTACGCCGCCTGAGCGTTGGAGAGGTCACCCTTCGCTTCGTAAAACATGCCGGTGAGCACGAGCGCGGGGAGATTCCTCGGGTTCTTTCCGAGCGCGGCGTTCAGCTCGGCGAGCGCCTGGTCGTACTTTCCCGACTTGGCATAGAGCTGGCCAAGCGTCAGATAAACGCCCACCAGAGCCGGTTCTAGCTCGAGGGCCTTGCGGAAGGCGGCCTCGGCCAGGGCCGGCTCGCCGCGCGCCAGATACACGCGACCGAGCAGCTCCCTGAGAGCTCCCGAGGCAGGTACGCGCGCGATCTCCTGTCTGACCCGCTCGAGGGCGACATCGGGGGCCTTCTCGGCCATAGTCATCGCGACGAGATTCGAGAGTGGTTCCACGAAGCCTGGAGCGAGGGAAAGAGAAGCCTCGAACGCCTTCCTTGCTTCGGTAGGCTTCCCCTGTGCTCGGAGCGCGACGCCGACCAGGTAGGGTCCTCGCGCATCCTTCGGAGCGAGCGCCATGATCCTTCGATAGGCCTCGGTGGCCTTCCCGGGCTCGCGGTTCGCCAGGTACGCCGACCCGAGCACCGCGTACGCGCCGGTCTCGTTCGGCCGTTTCGCGACAAACGTTTCCAGGTCCTCGATGGCCGGGCGGACAGCACCGGACTGGACGTTCAGCTCCGCGAGCCTGAGCACGGCGTCCCTGAAGTCGGGCGCGATCGTCGTCGCCTGTTTGAACTCCGCCTTCGCCTGTTCGCGATTTCCCGCCTTGAGATAGGCCGTTGCCACGTGGTAGTGAATTTCGGCGCTCTTGGGCTCGAGCTTCAGAGCCTGCTGAAACTCCTGGATCGCCTCGGTTGTCTGCCCCTTCGCCAGCAGCACCCGCCCGCGCAGCACCCGTCCATTCGGGTCGGACGGGTTCTTCTTGAGGAGGCCGTCGAGCACGTGCAGCGTCTCGTCGTACCTCGCCTGCGCGAAGGTGATCTCGGCGAGGCGACGCCGGGCCAAAAGGAAGTCGGGGGCCTTCGCGGAGATCTCCGTGAGGATCCGCTTCGCATCCTCTGGCTTCTGCGCGACACGATAGTAGAAATCGACGAGCTTCATCCGCGCCATGGAATCCACCGGCGCGAGGTCGGCCCCAGCCTGGTACTCTCGCTCGGCCTGAGCCACGTCCGGTTTCATCAGATAAAAATCACCGAGCGCCATGTGCGCCTCGACTGACTTTGGATCCTTGGACAGAGCCTCCCTGAATGTGCTCTCCGCCTGTGCCAGGTTCTGCCTTCGGAGATA
>QHSZ01000291.1 GCA_003220595.1 Candidatus Rokuibacteriota bacterium
TCGAGCTTCCGGCGCGTGTGGTGCCGGCGCCCGCCGGGCCCGCCCTCGCCACCCTGGCGGTGCTCGGGCTCCTCCTGCTGTTCCTGGCGGGCGCGTTCGCGCTCCGGGCTCTCGTCGCGTCGCTGGCCACCGGCTCTTCGGAGCAGGGCGTGTCGCTCGTCTGGGCAGGGCTCGTCCTGGCCGCGGCGGCGGCGAGCGTCTGGTCCGCCGACGCCTGGCGCGTGTTCCTGGCCGGCTGCGGCCTCGCCGCGGCGGCGGCCTCGGCCCCGCGGCTCGCGCGGGTCGGCGCGCGCGCCGGGCTCGCCGGCTCGCTCGTCGGCGCCGCGGCGTTCCTGCTCCTCTGGGCGGGCGCCCCGTGGCTCCCGGACTGGGCGGCCGCCGCGGGGTCCTATCCGGCGCTCCTCGCCGCGCCGCTCGCCCTCGCCACGAGCCGCGCCTGGCGGGTTGCCGGGACCACGCGGGGCTGACACAATAGACGCTCGACATGGCGAGCGACAGGATCGTCGTCAGGGGCGCCCGCGAGCACAATCTCAAGAACATCGACCTCGAGATCCCCCGCGACCAGCTCGTCGTGATCACCGGGCTCTCCGGCTCCGGCAAGTCCTCGCTGGCGTTCGACACGATCTACGCCGAGGGCCAGCGCCGCTACGTCGAGTCGCTCTCGGCCTACGCGCGCCAGTTCCTGGAGCAGATGGAGAAGCCCGAGGTGGACTCGATCGAGGGGCTGTCCCCCGCGATCTCGATCGAGCAGAAGACGACGTCCAAGAACCCGCGCTCGACCGTCGGCACCGTCACCGAGATCTACGACTACTTCCGCGTGCTCTTCGCCCGGGTCGGGGTGCCGCACTGCCCGTCCTGCGACCGGGTGATCTCGGCGCAGACGGTGCAGCAGATGGTGGACCGCGTGCTCGCCCTGGCGCCGGGGACGCGGCTCCTCCTGCTGGCGCCCGTCGTGCGCGGGCGCAAGGGCGAGTACAAGAAGCTCTTCTTCGACCTCCAGCGCCAGGGGTATACGCGCGTCCGCGTCAACGGCGTGGTCCGCGAGCTCGGCGAGGAGATCGAGCTCGACAAGAAGCGCAAGCACACGATCGAGGTCGTCGTCGACCGGCTCGTCGTGCGCGACACGCTCGGCCCGCGGCTCGCCGACTCGCTCGAGACGGCGCTGCGGCTCGCGGACGGCATCGTCCAGGTGGAGCCCGTGAGCGAGGGAGGCAAGGCCGGCGAGCCCATGCTGTTCTCCGAGCGGCTCGCGTGCGCCGAGTGCGGCATCTCGCTGCCCGAGGTGTCGCCCCGGATGTTCTCGTTCAACAGCCCGTACGGCGCCTGCGCCGAGTGCGGCGGCATCGGCTCGCGCGACGAGATCGACCCGGAGCGGCTCGTGCCAAGCCCCGGGCGCACGCTGAAGGAGGGGGCGCTCGCGCCGTGGGCGGGCCGCGAGTCCGCCTACTTCCGGCAGACGCTCCAGGTCCTCGCGAAGCGCCACCGGTTCTCGCTCGACACGCCGTGGCGCGAGCTGCGAAGGGGCGTGCGGGAGGTGATCCTCCACGGCGAGAAGGACGGGGGCTTCGAGGGCGTCGTGGCCACGCTCGAGCGCCGCTACCGCGAGACGACCTCGGACGACGCGCGCGCGGAGATCCAGCAGTTCATGGCCGAGCGCCCGTGCCCCGTCTGCGGCGGCTCGCGCCTGCGGCGGGAGTCGCTCGGCTTCAAGCTCGCCGGCCGCTCGATCGCCGACGTCGTGCGCCTCACCATCAAGGAGGCGGCCGCCTTCTTCGACGGCCTCCGGCTCGCCGACCGCGAGGCCGCGATCGCCCGGCGCGTGCTCAAGGAGATCCGGGAGCGGCTCGGCTTCCTGATCAACGTCGGCCTCGACTATCTGACCCTCGAGCGTCCGGCCGGGACCCTCTCGGGCGGAGAGGGCCAGCGCATCCGTCTGGCGACGCAGATCGGCTCGAGCCTCGTCGGCGTGCTCTACATCCTCGACGAGCCGTCGATCGGACTGCACCAGCGGGACAACCGGCGCCTCCTCGACACGCTCAAGCGCCTGCGCGACCTCGGCAACACCGTGCTCGTCGTCGAGCACGACGAGGAGACGATCCGCGCCGCCGACTACGTCGTGGACCTCGGCCCCGGCGCCGGCGAGCTGGGCGGCCACCTCGTCGCCGTCGGCACGCCCGACGAGATCATGGCGAACCCGGCCTCGCTGACCGGGCGCTACCTGGCGCGCGCCCTCGAGATCCCGGTGCCGAAGACCCGGCGCAAGGGGAGCGGCCACGCCGTGACGATCCACAACCCGCGCGAGCACAACCTGAAGGGCATGCCGGTGAAGATCCCGCTCGGCACGTTCACGTGCGTGACGGGCGTGTCGGGCTCGGGCAAGTCGACGCTCGTCAACGACATCCTCTACCGCGCGCTCGCCCAGATGCTCCACCGGGCGCAGGACCGTCCCGGCGCGCACGACCGGGTCGAGGGCGCCCAGCGCGTGGACAAGGTCGTCGACATCGACCAGTCGCCGATCGGCCGGACGCCGCGCTCGAACCCGGCGACCTACACGGGCGTGTTCACCTTCATCCGCACGCTCTTCGCCCGCACAGCCGAGGCGCGCATGCGCGGCTACCAGCCCGGCCGCTTCTCGTTCAACGTCAAGGGCGGGCGGTGCGAGGCCTGCCAGGGCGACGGCCTCGTGAAGATCGAGATGCACTTCCTGCCCGACGTCTACGTGACGTGCGACGTCTGCAAGGGCCGCCGCTACAACCGCGAGACCCTGGACGTCCGCTACAAGGGCATGTCGATCGCCGAGGTCCTGGACATGACGGTGCGCGAGGCGCTCGTGTTCTTCGACGCGGTGCCGGTCATCAAGGCGAAGCTCCAGACGCTTGATGATGTAGGGCTCGACTACATCCGCTTGGGTCAGTCCGCCACCACGCTTTCAGGTGGTGAGGCACAACGGGTAAAACTGGCTACGGAGCTCTCCCGCCGAGCCACGGGAAGGACCCTCTACATCCTCGACGAGCCGACGACGGGCCTGCACTTCGCGGACATCCAGCGGCTCCTCGACGTCCTGAACAAGCTGGTGGACCAGGGCAACACCGTCGTGATCATCGAGCACAACCTCGACGTCATCAAGACCGCCGACTGGATCATCGACCTCGGGCCCGAGGGCGGCGACGAGGGCGGGCGCGTCGTGGCCGCGGGCACCCCCGAGGACCTCACGCGCCAGGCCGAGCGCTCCTACACGGGCCGGTTCCTCCGCCCGCTCGTGAAGGCGGGGTAGCCTCTGTGCGGCGGACCAAGATCGTCTGCACGCTCGGCCCGGCCAGCAGCGGCGCGGACGCCCTCGATCGGCTCGTCTCTGCGGGCATGGACGTCGCGCGCATCAACTTCTCGCACGGCAGCCCCGACGAGCACGCGGCGGCCATCCGGCTGATCCGCGAGCGCGAGCCGCGCTGGGGCCGGCCCATGGCGATCCTCCAGGACCTCCAGGGGCCGAAGATCCGCCTCGGCACCTTCGGCCCGGCGGGCGGGGGCCACGTGGACCTCGTCGCCGGCCGGACGTTCACGCTGTGCGCGCGTCCCGTGGAGGGCACGGCCGAGCGCGCCTCGCTGAACCACCCCGAGTACCTCGCGAACGTCCGGCCCGGCGACGAGATCTGGATGGACGACGGGATGCTCCAGCTCCGCGTCGAGCGGGCCGCGACGGAGGAGGTCGTCTGCCGCGTGGTCGTGGGCGGGCGCGTCAGCGACCACAAGGGCGTCTCGCTCCCGCGCGTCGCGCTCCCGACGTCGTGCCTGACGGACAAGGACCGTGAGGACCTTCGCCTCGGCGTCGAGCACGGCGTCGACTTCGTGGCCGTGTCGTTCGTCCGCACGGCGGCCGACGTCGCCGAGGTCCGTGACTACCTCACGACGCTCGGCGCGCGGGTCCCGCTCGTCGCCAAGCTCGAGCGCCACGAGGCGATCGCCAACCTTCCCGGCATCCTCGAAGCGGTCGACGCGGTGATGGTCGCGCGCGGGGACCTCGGCGTGGACGTGCCGCTGGAGGACGTGCCGCTGATCCAGAAGGAGATCATCCGGCAGGCGCGCGCGGCCAGCGTGCCGGTGATCGTCGCCACCCAGATGCTCGAGTCGATGGTGACGCACGTCCGCCCGACGCGCGCGGAGGTCTCGGACGTCGCGACGGCGATCTTCGACGGCGCGGATGCCATCATGCTCTCGGCGGAGACGGC
>QHSZ01000043.1 GCA_003220595.1 Candidatus Rokuibacteriota bacterium
CAGGGGACGAAGGCCGTGAACCCGCCGTGGAGATCTTGAAGATCGCGGATCGCGTCGAAGTGGTCGAGGAGGTCGTCGGGGCCCTCGACGTGGCCGTACATCATCGTCGCCGTGGACTTGAACCCGCGCCGGTGCGCCTCGCGGTGGACCTCGAGCCAGGCGCCGGGACCGCCCTTCTTGGGCTCGATCCGCCGGCGCACGCGCTCCGAGAGGACCTCGGCCCCGCCGCCGGGGAGCGTCCGCTGACCGGCCTCCCAGAGCCGGTCGAGCACCTCGCCGACGCCGAGGCCGCTCACCTGCGCGACGGTCTGGATCTCGGAGGCGGTGAAGAAGTGCGGCGTCACGCCGGGGAAGCGGCGGCGCGTCTCGCTCACGAGGGTCGTGTAGTAATCGAGCGGCAGCGCCGGGTTGTGGCCGCCCTGGAGGAGCACCGTCGTCGCGCCCTTCTTGGCCGCGAACTCGACCTTGGCGAGCACCTCCTCGACGCTGAGCGTGTAGGCCTCGGGATCACCGGGCTTGCGGTAGAAGGCGCAGAACTGGCAGTCGGTGACGCAGACGTTGGTGTAGTTCGGGTTCGAGTCGATGACGAAGGTGACGGCGCGGTCCGGGATCCGCGCGAACCGGACCTCCTGGGCGAGCGCGCCCAGCTCGAGGAGCGGCGCGTCCGTGAGGAGCCAGCGGCCCTCGTCGCGATCGAGGCGCTTGCCGTTGAGCGTCTTCTCGCGAATGGAGGCCTCCGGCGCCCGACGGTCGGGCGGACCACCCGCTAGCTCCATCTGATTTGCCGTCGGGGCGCCTGCGGAGGCCTCTGGCGCCCGACGGTCGGGCGGACCACCCGCTAATTCCATATCTGGAGGACGTTGTAGAGGGCGTCGCGCTCGACCGGGATCTTGCCGGCGTCGCGGATCATGCGGAAGAGCTGCTCGCGCGCGAGCCCCGCCGGCGTCTGCGCGCCGGCCATGTGCTGCACGCGCTCGTCCTCGAGGGTGCCGTTGACGTCGTCGGCGCCGAAGTGGAGGGCGATCGACGCCGTCTCCTCGCCCAAGAGGACCCAGTAGGCCTCCACGTGAGGAAAGTTGTCGAGGAGCAGGCGCGCCGCGGCGATTGTGCGCAGGTTGTCGGCCGGCGGCGTGGGGCGGGGCACGAGCTTCGTCGTCCCGACCTGGTAGGGCAGGGGGATGAAGGTGAGGAAGCCGCCCGAGGCGTCCTGCTGCTCGCGCAGGCGCAGCAGGTGGTCCACGCGCTCCTCGAGCGTCTCGATGTGACCATAGAGCATCGTCGCGTTCGTCCGGATGCCGAGCGAGTGGGCGAGGCCGTGGATCTCGCACCAGCGCTCGGCGTCCGCCTTGCCCGTGTACTTGAGGAGCTTCGCCACGCGCGCGGAGAAGATCTCGGCGCCGCCGCCGGGCATGGTCTGGAGGCCCGCGGCCTTCAGGCGGTTCAGCACCTCGCGGGGCTCGAGCTTCCAGCGCCGGCAGAAGTAGTCGATCTCCGCCGCGGTGAACGCCTTGATCTGGACGTCGGGGCGCGCGGCGTGCAGCGCCGCGATGATCCGCTCGTAGTACTCGAACGGCCAGTCGGGGTGGTGGCCGCCCACGATGTGGACCTCGCGGATCTCGTCCTTCACCATGCCGACGATGTCCTCGATCGTGTACTCGAACGCGCCCGCCTGGCCGGGCTTGCGCGCGAAGCCGCAGAAGGCGCACGAGAGCACGCAGACGTTCGTGGGCGAGATGTAGCGATTGATGACGAAGTAGACGCGGTCGCCCTCGCGGCGGGATTTCGCATGGTCGGCCATGCGGCCCACGCCCAGGAGGTCGTCGGTCTCGAAGAGGAGGACGCCGTCGTCGCGGCCGAGGCGCTGGCCGGTCAGAACCTTGCCCCAGACGGGGGCCAAGCGAATGTCGGCAAAGTGCAAATCCACACCTCCAGGGTCGCGCGTCGGATTATATCCAGGGGCCGCGAAGGGTGTCGAGGTTTTCCTGTCGCGGCATGGCGCAAGGATGCTATTCTCCAGGCGATTTCGTCAATGCTTCGCACGACGATCGCGGGGAGCCTGCCGAAGCCGTCCTGGCTCGCGACGCCGCGGACGCTCTGGGCGCCGTGGAGCCTCGCGGGCGCGGCGCTCGCCGAGGGCAAGCGCGACGCCGTGCTTGCGGCGCTCAAGGAGCAGGAGGCGGCGGGCATCGACGTCGTCACCGACGGCGAGCAGTCGCGCCAGCACTTCGTCCACGGCTTCCTCGAGGGGATCGAGGGCGTGGACTTCGCCCGGCGCGTCACGATCGGCATCCGGGCCGACCGTTACAAGGCCGAGGTGCCGACCGTCACGGGGCCGCTGCGTCGCAAAGGCTCGATCCACGGGGAGGAGGTCGGCTTCGCCCGCGCCCACACGACGAAGCCCTTCAAGTTCACGATCCCGGGGCCGATGACGATCGTGGACACGCTCGCCGACGAGCACTACCGCGACCGGCGGCGGCTCGCGCTCGAGTTCGCGCGCGTGATCAACGAGGAGGCGCTGGAGCTGGAGGCGCTCGGGCTCGACGTCCTCCAGCTCGACGAGCCGGCCTTCAACGTCTACATGGACGATGTGGCGGCGTGGGGGATCGAGGCGCTCCACCGCGCGACCGAAGGGCTCCGCTGCCGGACCGCGGTGCACATCTGCTACGGCTACGGCATCAAGGCCAACGTCGAGTGGAAGGCGACGCTCGGCGGCGAGTGGCGCCAGTACGAGCGGACCTTCCCGCTGCTCGCGGCGAGCCGGATCGATCAGGTCTCGCTCGAGTGCGCGAACTCGCGCGTGCCGCTGGAATTGCTCTCACTCCTGCTGGGCAAGGACGTGCTCGTCGGCGCCGTGGACGTGGCGACGGACGCGGTCGAGACGCCGGAGCAGGTGGCCGCGGTCATCCGCAGAGCGCTCGCGTTCGTCCCGGCCGAGCGGCTTTACCCGTGCACGAACTGCGGCATGGTGCCGCTCGCGCGCGAGGTGGCGCGCGGCAAGCTCCGCGCGCTCGCCGCCGGCGCCGCGATCGTCCGCCGCGAGCTCACGCGCTAGCCCGGCGCGCGGATCATTTGATCGCGCCGACCGTGAAGCCGGCGATGAACCGGTCGACGAAGAAGTTGTAGAGCACCGCGACCGGCACGCTGGCGATGAAGCAGCCCGCCATCAGCGAGCCCCAGAAGTAGACGTCTCCGTGGACGAGGAAGGTCGGGACGCCGACGCTCACCGTGTAGTTGCGCGCCGCCGTGATGAAGGTCAGCGCGTAGACGAACTCCTGCATGACCAGCGTGAGGGTGAAGATGACCGCCGTCAGGATCCCCGCCAGGGAGATCGGGATCACCACCTTCACGAAGGCGCCGAAGCGGCTGTAGCCGTCGAGCATCGCGGCCTCTTCGAGGTCGCGCGGGATGGCCTTGAAGAACCCCATGAGGAGCCACGTGCAGAACGGGATCGTGAAGGACGGGTACACGAGAACCAGCGACCAGAGCGAGTCCTGGAGCCCGAGGTCGCCGATGAGGCGCGACATCGGGATGAAGAGGAGTGTCGAAGGCACCAGGTAGGTCAAGAAGATGCCGATCCCGAGGTGCTCTCCCCACTTGCCGGTGAGCCGGGCGAGTGCGTAACCCGCCGGCACGGCCAGCAACAGCGTGACGAACACGACGAGGACGCCGACGAAGAGCGTGTTGCCGAGCCAGCGGACGTAGAGCGTGTCGAAGAACAACACGCGGAGGTTCTCGAGCGTGGGCGGCTCGTTGTAGATGAACGGGTTGTTGCTCCGCTTCATGAGATCCGAGGTGCGCTTGAAGGTGGTGATGAACATCCAGTAGAAGGGGAAGGCGCTGAAGACGGTGAACAGGCCGATGAGCCCCAGGTGGCCGCCGCGGGCCGTGACGCGCTTGAGCGCTGGCGACATCGCCATCTCACGTGACCTCGGCTCGCCGGGCGACCCGGAGAAAGGCGACGGCGACCGCCAGCAGGAGCGGGAACAGGAAGAGCGCGATGGCGGCGCCCTCCGCGAGGTCGCCCGCCTGGATGCCGGTGAAGAAGGCGAGGCTCGCGAGGACCTGGGTCGTGTCGTAGGGCCCCCCGCGCGTGAGCACGAAGATCACGATCATGTCGGTGAAGGCGAAGACGAGGCCGAAGAGGCCGGCGACCAGCATGATCGGGCGGATGAGCGGCAGCGTGATCTGGAACAGGTGCCGCCAGAAGCTGGCCCCGTCGACCTGCGCCGCGTCGTGGATGTCGTGGGGGATCGAGGTGAGACCGGCGAGCAGGATCACCGTGGCGAGCGGCAGGATCCGCCAGACGTGGATGGTGATGACGGAGCCCATCGCGAGGTACGGCACCCCCAGCCACATGAACCATCCGTCCGCGCCGATCAGCCCGAGCGCCTCGAGCGTCCAGTTGATCACGCTGTAGGTGGAGTCGAGGATCCAGAGCCAGCCGATCGTCCCGAGCGAGATCGGGGCGACCCAGGGGAGCAGGATCAGGAGCCGGACGAGCCACTTGCCGCGGAAGTCCTTGAGGAGCGCCATCGCCAGCACGGTGCCGAGCACCATCACGAGGACCTGCGCGATGAGGGCGAAGACGAAGGTGTTTCGGAGGGAGGTCTGGAACTTCGTCGTCTCGAGCACGCTGATGAAGTTCTTGAACCCGACGAACTCGATCGTGCGGCTCCCCATCGTGACGCCGCTGAACGCGTAGAGGATCGCCAGGACGAACGGCAGGCCGACCACCAGCACGATGTACAGCACGGCCGGCGCGATCATGAGGACGCCGAGCCAGCGCGGGCTGTCGAGCAGGGCGGCCATCGCCGGCCGAGCGCTCATACCGGCCTCGGCGCCGTCCGGAGACCGCTGGTGCGGTCGAAGAACCTCAGCTCCTTCTCCGGCACGGCGAACTCGTACCGGCGCCCGCCCTCGTACGGGAGCGTGACGGTCGAGGGCAGGCGCGCGATGACTTTCGCGCCGGGAAACTTGTCCTCGAGCACGCCGTAGAGGAGCCGGTCGGCGCCGAGGTACTCGACGCGGGTGACACGGAAGCCGAGCGCGACGAGCGCGCCCGAGCCGTCGTGGACCTCGCGCGGCAGGAAATGCTCCGGGCGGAACCCGACGAGGCGGTCGGCCGCGGCCTCGACGATGTTCATCGGCGGCGAGCCGAGGAATCCGGCGACGAAGGTGTCGGCCGGCTCGCCGTAGACCTCCGCCGGGGTGCCGAGCTGTCGGACCCGGCCCCCCTGCATGACGGCGATGCGGTCGCCCAGGCCCATGGCCTCGATCTGATCGTGCGTGACGTAGATGGTGGTGATGCCGATCCGGCGCTGGAACTGCTGCAGCTCGTCGCGCGCCGAGGTCCGGAGCTGGGCGTCGAGGTTCGACAGCGGCTCGTCGAGCAGGAACACCGCGGGCTCGCGCACGACCGCGCGCGCCAGTGCGACGCGCTGCCGCTCGCCGCCCGAGAGTTGCCGCGGCTTGCGCTCCAGCAGGTGGCCGATGCCGAACAGGCCCGTCGCCCATGCCACCTTCTTGGGGATTTCCTCCTTCGCCACGCCCTGGGCCTTCAGCGGGAAGGCGATGTTCTTGAACACCGTCATGTGGGGGTAGAGGGCGTAGCTCTGGAAGACCATCGCGATCTTCCGCGCCCGCGGCGGCAGGTCGTTCACGACCTGGCCGCCGATGAGGATCTCACCCGAGCTCGGCTGCTCGAGGCCCGCGATCATCCGGAGCAGGGTGGTCTTGCCGCAGCCCGACGGGCCGAGCAGCACGAGGAACTCACCCTCGCGCGTGACCAGATCCACGCCGTCGACGGCGCGAACCTCCCCGAACAGCTTCCGGATGTTCCTGCTCTCGACAGTGGCTATACCAGCCCCTTCTCCTTCCACTTGCCGAAGATGCGCTTGCAAGCGGCCTCGGCCTCCCGCAGCGCCTCCTCGGGCGTCGCCGCCCCGCTGGCCGCCTTCGCGAACATGACGTTCAGCACCCACGTGTTGAAGATCTCGTCGATGGCCGCGTTGGCGTAGCCCGGGTACCCGACGTTGGTGGCCCAGTTCAGGACGTCGTCGAGGACCTTGTACTTCTCGGGTGGATGCGCCTTCGGGTCGTTCGCGATCAGCTTGGAGAGGTCCGGCACCGTCTTCGGGAAGCAGGGGAAGTCGTAGAACTCGCCGGCGACGAAGGCCTGGCGGAAGGTCGTCGTGTAGTCGATGAGAAACTTCTTCGCGCCGTCGATGTTCTCGGCGAACTTCCAGACGACGTAGCAATCCATGACGTGCTCGAGCCCGATCGCCCGCGCCGGCCCGCGCAGGGCCTTGGTGAGCTGGATCTTCCGGGAGATCGCCGGGTCGTCCTTCTCGGCCGTCCGCGTGATCGAGATGGCGTTGAGGGCCAGCGAGATCTTGCCGGCGATCATCGCCCGGTTGTTCGAGGACGCGTCCCACGTGAACACCTCGGGTGTCATCGTCTCCTCGAACAGCGCCTTGACGAACTTGACCGCCTCGAGGGTCTGCTTTGAGTTGAGCACGAAGTTGCCCTGCTCGTCCTGCTCGTGGGCGCCGAAGGCGTACATGATCGTCCGCATCGCCATGCCGGTGTCGATCTCGTTGGCGAGGCCGATGCCGACCGGATTGCCGAGCTGCTTCTTGATCTTGGCGCCGGCGGTGCGCACCTCGTCCCAGCTCTGGGGCCCGTTGGGCAGGCCCACCTGCGCGAAGAGATCCTGCCGGTAGTTGACCGGGTCGGGCGTGAAGGACGGCGAGAAGGCATAGTACTTCTTGGTCTTCGGGTTGTACGTGCTCTTGACGCCGAGATCGATCGACTTGCCGAGCTTCCGCTCGAGCTCCTGGTAGACGTCCTTCATGTCAACGGTCTGCTCCTCGACCGTGGGCGGCGGCCAGTTGAACAGGAACAGGTCGTGACCCTTTTGCGCGGAGATCTCGGCGGAGGCCCGGGCGGCGATCCCGGCGATGCCGATGTTGTCGACGGTGACCTCGGTGTCGTTCTTGTCGCCCCACTCCTTCGTGTACTGTTTGTTGAACCACTCGTCGTAGGCGGGGACGAAGTGGACCCACTGGAGGATCCGCAGCTTCTTTCGCGCGGCGTTCGCCCGCCCCGGGATCACGATGTTGGCGCCCAGGGTGGCGGCGACCGCCCCCGTGGCTGTCGTCTTGAGGAAGCGTCGGCGGTTCACGCTGAGGTTGTCGCTCATATGCGTCTCCCTTCGCTGGGCGAACTCTAGGGCGCGATTCCGCAGGTGTCAAGCCGCCCGGGGCGCCGGCGACGCCCCGTCCCTGTGCTATTCTTTGGTTCTCCATGGCCGACCTGCGACGGTATTTCGACGACATCCAGCCGGGCGAGGAGTACGAGTCGCCGGGCCGCACGGTCACCGAGACCGACATCGTGATCTTCGCGGGGCTCTCCGGCGACTACAACGTCCTGCACACCGACGCCGAGCTCATGAAGCACTCGATCTTCGGCGAGCGGATCGCGCACGGGCTCCTCGGCCTGGCCATCCAGGCGGGTCTCTTCACCCGGGCGACCCAGGCGTACGCGACGCTCGCGTTCGCGGGGCTCCGCTGGAAGTTCAAGGGGCCCATCAAGATCGGCGACACGATCAAGCTGCGCGCGAAGGTGATCGCGAAGAAGGAGACCGGGAAGCCCGACCGCGGCCTGATCACGCTCGAGCGCACCGTGCTGAACCAGCGGGGTGAGGTCGTGCAGGAGGGCGAGACCGATCTGATCGTGGAGCGCCGCCCGTGACGCCGCAGGCGCACCTCTACTTCGAGGACGTCGCGGTGGGCATGACGGTCACGACCCCGGCGATGACCGTCACCGAGGCCCACGTCGCGATCTTCCAGGGGCTCGTGCGCGAGCCCGGCGAGGCGCCCGGCGTCGTGCCCGAGCTCCTCCCGCTCTGCCTGGCGATCGGCCTCGGCTGGCGCGCGCCTGCGCCGCCGCTCGTGGTGCTCGCGTTCATGGGGTTCGAGTGGGAGTTCCTGGGCCCGGTGCGCGTCGGCGACACGATCTCGAGCCGCGCCCGGGTGGTCAACACGCGCGCGCTGCGCGAGGGTGGCGTGGTCGTCGAGGAGCGCGAGATCCTCGCCCAGACGGGCGAGGTGGCGCAGCGCGGGCGGTTCACGTTCCTGGTAGGCCGACGCCCCAAGGAGGCCGCCGCATGACGTTCGATCCACGGCACAAGAGCCGCACCCTGCTCGACGGCGCCGACCGCGCGGCGGCGCGCTCCTACTTCAAGGCGATCGGCTTCGGCGACGAGGACCTCCGGCGACCGCTCGTCGGCGTGGCGCACTGCTGGATCGAGATCACGCCCTGCAACTGGAACCACCGGAAGCTCGCCGAGAAGGTGAAGGAGGGGGTCCGGGCCGCGGGCGGCACGCCGATCGAGTTCAACACGATCTCGATCACCGACGGCATCGCGATGGGCACCGAGGGGATGAAGGCCTCGCTCATCAGCCGCGAGGCCATCGCCGACTCCGTGGAGCTCGTCGTGCGAGGCCACCTGCTCGACGGCTTCGTCGGCATCTCCGGCTGCGACAAGACGATCCCCGCGATGGTGATGGCGATGGGGCGGCTCGACCTGCCGAGCCTCATGCTCTACGGCGGCTCGATCCTCTACGGCGAGTACAAGGGCAAGCGGCTCACGGTGCAGGACGTGTTCGAGGCCATCGGCGCCTTCAACGCGGGCAAGATCGACGCGCGCGAGCTCAACGAGATCGAGAGCCGCGCGTGCCCGGGCGCCGGGGCCTGCGGCGGCCAGTTCACCGCCAACACGATGGCGACCGCGTTCGAGATGCTGGGCGTCTCGCCGATGGGATTCAACGGCGTTCCCGCGACGGACCCGCGCAAGGAAGAGATCGCCTTCGAGAGCGGGAAGCTCGTGATGGAGCTGCTCCGGAAGGGCGTCCGCCCTCGGCAGATCATCACCCGGAAGGCCCTCTACAACGCGATCGCCGGGGTGATGGCGACGGGCGGCTCCACCAACGCCGTCCTCCACCTCCTCGCCGTCGCCCGCGAGGCGGGCGTCAAGCTCGGCATCGACGAGTTCGACAAGGTCTCGCGCGTGACGCCGCTGCTCGCCGACCTCAAGCCCTGGGGCGCCTACACGGCGCCCGAGATGCACGAGGCGGGGGGCATGGCGGTGGTCGCCAGGCGTCTCCTCGACGCCGGCCGGCTGCACGCGGACGAGCCCACGGTCACCGGCCGGACGATCGGCGACGAGGCGCGCGCCGCGCGTGAGGCCCCGGGGCAGAAGGTCATCCGGCCGCTGTCGAAGCCGATCGCCAAGCACGGCGGTCTCGCGATTCTGCGCGGCAATCTCGCTCCCGAAGGGTGCGTGGCCAAGCTCGCGGGCCACGCCGAGGAGGTTTTCCGCGGCAAGGCCCGCGTGTTCGACCGCGAGGAGGACGCCTTCGTCGCGGTGAAGGCCGGCCGGCTCAAGGCGGGCGACTTCGTCGTGATCCGCTACGAGGGGCCGCAGGGCGGCCCCGGCATGCGCGAGATGCTCCACGTCACGGGCGCGATCCAGGGCGCCGGGCTCGGCGGGAGCGTCGCGCTGATGACCGACGGCCGCTTCTCCGGCGCCTCCCACGGCTTCATGGTCGGCCACGTCGCGCCCGAGGCGGCGGTCGGCGGGCCGATCGCGGCCGTGAGGAGCGGCGACACCATCGTGCTCGACGTGAAGCGGCGGCGGCTCGACGTCGAGCTCTCGGCCGCCGAGCTGAAGAAGCGGCTCCGGAGCGTCAAGCGCCCGAAGCCGCGCTACACGTGGGGCGCGCTCGCGAAGTACGCGCGCCTCGTCTCCTCCGCTTCAGATGGCGCCGTCACAGGGTGAGCACCCCGCGGAGGGGCTCAGCCCGGCCTTCCTCGAGCTCCTCGAGGCCGAGCCCCTCGGCGAGCAGACGGTGCTCGACGTGGGCACGGGCGCCGGACGGCTTGCGCTCACGCTCGCGCCCCGGGCGCGCGCCGTGGTCGGCGTGGACCGCGAGGCGCGGCTGATCGACGAGGCCCGCAAGAGCGCGGCGGCCGCGGGCCTGAAGAACGTCCGCTTCGTCGTCGGCGACGTCGAGGTCGAGGAGTACGCGCCCTTCAAGCCCGACATGGTCGTGGCTCACCTCTGCATGTCCGACGCCATCGCCGAGCGCGCCGGCCGGGTCCTCAAGCCGGGCGGCGTCTTCGCCTTCGTCGCCTTCCACAACGATCAGTGGAAGGAGACCGGCCGGCCGTCGCGCTTCGCCTACGGCGAGGTCGGGGCCAAGCGCTTGCTGAGGAAGTGCGGCTTCGCGGTCGACACGCTCACGGTCGAGCGCGAGGTGGCCCAGTTCGAGACGGTCGAGCAGGGGCTCGCCGCGGCCGTCGCGCTCCGGGAGAAGTGGAAGCAGGACGGCCGCTGGTTCCGCTACGTGAAGTTCCTGGAGGAGGGCGGGCGCACGCTGACGCGCGCCCGCCTCGTCGTCAAGGCGCGCAAGGCGTGACGCTGCTCGGCCTCGCGCTGCGCGAAGCCGTCAAGGGGCGGGCGCGGGAGCTCGGCTTCGACGCGGTCGCCGTCGGCCCCGCGGGGCCGCCGCCGCACGCGGGCGCCTTCGAGCGCTGGCTCGCGGCGGGCTACGCGGCGACGATGGACTACCTCGAGCGCGGGAGCGCCGACCGCGGCGATCCGGAGCGCCTGCTGCCCGGCTGCCGCTCGGTGATCGCGGTCGCCCTCTCCTACGCCCGCGAGGACGACGAGCCGGGCTGGCGGGGTGTCGCGCGCTACGCCCGGGGGCACGACTATCACGAGCTGATGCGCCCGCGTCTGGCCGCGCTGGCCGAGTTCGTCTGCGCCGCGGCCGGCGCCGACGTGCGCTGCCGCGTCGCGGTGGATACGAGCGCGATCCTCGAGCGCGACGTCGCGGCGCGAGCGGGCCTCGGCTGGGTCGGCAAGAACACGAACCTCCTGGCGACCGGGCTCGGCTCGTACTTCTTCATCGGCGTCGTCCTCACCACCGCGGCGCTCCCGGCCGACGAGGGCCAGCCCGACCGCTGCGGCACCTGCACGGCGTGCCTCGACGCCTGCCCGACGCGCGCGTTCGTCGCGCCGTACGTGCTCGACGCCCGGCGCTGCATCGCCTACCTGACGATCGAGCACCGCGGCGACGTCCCTGAGGAGCTGCGGGAGGGGATCGGCGAGTGGCTGTTCGGCTGTGACGTCTGCCAGGAGGTCTGTCCGTGGACGCGCAAGGCCAGGCCCGGGCGCGACGCCGCGCTCGCGCCCGCGGGGCCGCTCGGCCCGCTCGAGGCGCTCCTGGACCTCGACCGCGACGCCTTCCGCGCGCGGTTCAGGCACACGCCCCTCTGGCGCGCCAAGCGTGCCGGGCTCCTGAGGAACGCGGCGCTCGTCCTCGGCAACCGGGGCGACGCGCGCGCGGCGCCGGCGCTCGAGCGCGCGCTCGACGACGAGGACGAGGCCGTCCGCCACGCCGCCGCCTGGGCCCTCGAGCGGGTACGGAGGCTCGAATGAACCGCACGCTCTCGGCGCTTCTCCTCACGTGCGTGGCGCTCGCGGGCGTCGCGGGAGCGCAGGAGGCGTACCCGACGCGGCCGGTCACGATCGTCGTGCCGTTCCCGCCCGGTGGAATCGCCGACCTCACGGCACGGCCGCTCGCGCCGGCCCTCGAGCGTGTGCTGAAACAGCCCGTCGTCGTGGCGAACAAGGCGGGCGCGGCGGGCGCGGTCGGGATGCAGTCGGTCGCGATCGCCAGGCCGGACGGGTACACGGTGATGGTCGCGCTCGTCAGCATCTCGACGATCCCGGAGGTGGACGCGCTCTTCGGGAGGGCGCCGGCCTACAGCCGTGACCAGTTCGTCGGGATCGCGCGCCTCAACGCCGATCCGCCCCTCCTCGTCGTCGCCGGCGACACGCCGTGGCGGAGCCTCCGCGAGCTGGTCGAGGAGGCGATGAAGCGGCCCGGCGAGATCACGTACGCGTCCTCCGGGCTCTACGGGGCCTCGCACGTCCCGATGGAGATGCTCTTCCATGCCGCTGGGATCAGAATGCGCCACCTCCCGACCACGGGCGGCGGGCCCGCGATGACGGCCCTCCTCGGCGGCCACGCCGCCGCGTGGGCGTCGCCGCCGGCCCTGGCGCTCCCGCACCTCAAGTCAGGCAAGCTCCGCGCGCTCGCGACGTGGGGCGGGGCGCGGCTCGCCGCGTTCCCCGACGTCCCGACGCTGAAGGAGCTCGGCTACGACGTCGAGTACTATCTCTGGGCCGGGCTCTTCGCGCCGAAGGGCATCGCGCCGCAGATCTTGAAGACCCTGCGGGACGCGACGCGACAGGCCGTCCAGGATCCCGAGTTCCGGAGCGCGATGACCCGGGTCGAGACGCCGATCGCCTACCAGGACGCGGACGAGTTCAAGGCGTTTTGGGACAACGACGCGCGGGTCCTCGCCGGCGTCATCAAGCTGATCGGCAGGGTCGAGGGCAAGTAGTGCGGATCGACGTCCACCCGGCGACGCCGCTCGTCGGGCAGGAGCGGCTCACGAAGTACGGCGGGGTGCTCGAGCGCCTGCCGGACCTCCGGATCTGCTTCGCTCACGGCGGGGGTGCGTTCCCGTTCACGCTGCCGTGACCCACTCGAGCGCGAGCCTGCGCTTCATCGTCGAGGAGCTCGGCGCGGCGCGCGTCTTGATGGGCGGCGACTACCCGTTCGACCTCGGCGTGGCCGACCCCGTGGGCTTTCTCGCCGGCGCCGGGCTCGACGACGCGACGCGCTTGGCGATCGAGGGCGGGAACGCGTCGGGCTTCCTGCGCTAGAATCGCCGGACATGCTCACGACCGACCGCGTCGCGGGCGGTGCCCTCGTCCTGCTCGCGCTCTTCACGCTCTGGGAGAGCCGGCGCCTGCCGCTCGGGAGCCTCCGCCAGCCGGGGCCCGCCGGGGCGCCCGTCGTGCTGGCGCTCGTGCTGCTTGGCCTCGGGGCCGTCCTCGTGCTCACCGGGCGCCGCGCGACGGCCCTCGCGGGCGTGGGCTTCCCCGAGTGGCGGCACGCGGTCGCGATCCTCGCGGTCTGCGCCTTCGCCGCCCTGGCGCTCGAGCGCCTCGGCTACCGGGCGACCGTCACGCTCGCGCTCGCGTGCCTGCTCGGCGTCGTCGAGCGCAAGGGGATCGTGTTCACCGCCGTCTTCTCGCTGGCGCTCGCGCTCGCCTCGTTCCTCCTGTTCGACACGCTCCTCCGGGTGCCGCTCCCGCGCGGGCCCCTCGGGCTCTGATGGCCGAGACCCTCGGGAACCTCGCGGTCGGCTTCGGCGTCGCGCTGTCGCCGCCCGTGCTCTTCTACGCGTTCGTGGGGTGCGTCGTGGGGACGCTGGTCGGCGTGCTGCCCGGCGTCGGCCCGCTCGCCGGCATCAGCCTCCTCCTGCCGGCCACGTTCGGCCTGGACGCCACGAGGGCGATCGTGATGCTCGCCGGGATCTACTACGGCGCCATGTACGGGGGCTCGACGACCTCGATCCTGATGCGCATCCCTGGCGAGGCGGCGTCCGTGATGACCTGCATCGACGGTTACGCGATGGCGCGCAAGGGGCGCGCGGGCGCGGCGCTCGCGATCGCCGCCGTCGGGTCTTACGTGGCCGGCACCGTCAGCGTCGTCGCCCTGATGCTCCTGGCCCCGCCGCTCGCGGCGTTCGCGCTCCGCTTCGGCCCGCCCGAGTACTTCGCGCTCCTGACGCTTGGGCTCCTCGTGCTCGCATACATGAGCAGCGGCTCCATGCTCAAGGCGCTCGCGATGGCCGCGCTCGGCCTCCTCCTCGGGATGATCGGCATCGACCAGATGACGGGCTACTTCCGGTTCGCGTACGGGATCGTCGAGCTGGGCGACGGCATCGGCGTCGTGCCCGTGGCGGTCGGGCTCTTCGGCCTCGCCGAGATCCTCGCCACCGCCGGCCAGCCGACGCCCCCCGAGATCGTCAAGCCACGGCTCCGCGAGCTCCTGCCCTCGCGCCAGGAGTGGCGGGAGTCGGCGTGGCCGATCGGGCGGGGCACCGTGCTCGGCTTCCTCATCGGCATCGTGCCGGGCTCGGCGCACATCATCGCGAGCTTCGTCTCCTACGCGGTCGAGCGGAAGCTCGCGAAGCGGCCCGAGGAGTTCGGCCGCGGCGCCGTCGCCGGCGTCGCCGGGCCGGAGTCGGCGAACAATTCCGCGACGTCGGGCGCGTTCGTGCCGATGCTGGCGCTCGGCGTGCCCTCCGGGCCGATTCCGGCCGTCATGCTCGCGGCACTGATGGTGCACGGCGTGTCACCGGGGCCGCTCCTCGTCACGCAGCAGCCCGAGCTCTTCTGGGGGTTCATCGCCTCGATGTACGTCGGCAACGTGGTGCTCCTGATCCTGAACCTGCCGCTCGTCGGCGTCTTCGTGAACCTGCTGCGCGTTCCGTACCCGATCCTCTACCCGTCCATCCTGGTCTTCTGCATCCTCGGCGTCTACGCCGTGAACTCGAGCGTGGTGGACATCTGGATCATGCTCGTGATGGGCGCGCTCGGCTACGTCTTGAGGAAGCTCGACTTCGAGACGGCGCCCATCGTGCTCGGGGTGGTGCTCGCGCCGATGCTCGAGATGGCGCTGCGCCAGTCGCTCGCGATGTCGGATGGCCGGTACGCGATCTTCGTCGCGCGACCGATCTCTGGTGTGCTGCTCGCCGGCGCCGGCGCGCTCGTGCTGCTCGGCCTCCGGCCGCTCGTGACCCGCACGCTCGACTGGCGGGCGAGGCTCGCCCTGGCCGCGAAGGGGGAAGAACACCCATGACGCTCGCCCGCGTGTGCGCGCTCGTGCCGTGCCTGCTGCTCGCCGCCGCCGCAGCGGCGCAGGAGCCGTACCCGACGCGCCCGATCGCGCTCGTGGTGCCGTTTCCGCCGGGCGGCGTCGCCGACCTCACGGCGCGCCCCGTGGCCGCCGCGCTGGAGAAAGTGCTCAAGGCGCCGGTCGGCGTCGTGAACAAGCAGGGGGCCGCGGGCGCGGTCGGCATGCAGTCCGTCGCGACCAGCCGGCCCGACGGTTACACGCTGCTCCTGGCGCTCTCGTCCATCTCGATCATCCCGGAGGCCGACAAGCTCTTCGGCCGCCCGCCCGCGTTCACCGTCGACCAGTTCGCGCCGATCGCCCTCATCTCCGCCGACCCGACGATTCTCGTGGTGCCCGCCGACAAGCCCTGGAAGACGGCGAAGGAGTTCATCGAGGACGCGCAGAAGCGGCCCGGCCAGATCGCCTTCAGCTCCTCGGGCGTCTACGGCACGCTCCACATGGCGATGGAGCTGCTCTCGCACGCCGCCGGGATCAAGCTCCGTCACGTGCCGTACGCGGGCGCGGGCCCGGCGCTCACTGCGATCCTGGGCGGCCACGTGGACGCGCTCGCCTCGGGCCCGGCCGTCGTGCTGCCGCACATCAAGTCCGGCAAGCTCCGCCCGCTCGGCGGCTGGGGTGACAAGCGTGTCGCGGCGCTGCCGGACGTGCCGACCTTCGCGGAGCTCGGCTATCGTGGGGCCGAGTTCTACATCTGGGCGGGGGTCTTCGCGCCGACGGGGACGCCCGAGCCGGTGCTGGCGAAGCTGCGCGACGCGGCCCGCGCGGCGGTGGAGGAGCCTGCGTTCAAGGCCGCGACGGACAAGCTCGAGACCCCGATCGTGTTCAAGCAGGGGGAGGAGTTCCGGCGCTTCTTCGAGGCCGACGCGAGGCGCCTCGGCGAGGGCGTGCGCAGGGTGGGGAAGGTCGAGACGCAGTAGACCTCCGAGTCCACGTGCTAAACTCGGGGACGTCATGGCGATCCTGAAGGTCGCGCGCCTCGGCCACCCGGTGCTCCGCCGGCCGGCGAGCCCCGTGCCCCCCGAGGAGGTCCGCACGCCCGAGATCCAGCGGCTCATCGACGACATGATCGAGACCATGCGCGAGTACGACGGCGCGGGGCTCGCGGCGAACCAGGTGCACACGCTCAAGCAGATCGCCGTCATCGAGGTGCTCGAGAATGAGCGCTACCCCGACGCCCCGCAGGTGCCGCTGACGGTCGTCATCAACCCGGTCGTCACGCCGCTCAGCGAGGAGTTGGAAGAGGGCTGGGAGGGCTGTCTCTCGGTACCGGACATGCGCGGGCTCGTCCCGCGCCACACGGCGGTGCGGCTCCAGTGTCTCGACCGCGCGGGACAGCCGGTGGACGTGGTCGCCAAGGAGTTCTTCGCGCGCGTCGTCCAGCACGAGACCGATCACCTGAACGGGGTCGTGTACCTGGACCGGATGCCCGACCTGTCGACGCTCAGCCACATCGCCGAGTGGAACAAGCACTGGCTCGGCCTCCGTGAGCAGAACGACTAGCCCCGTCCTCGCGGTCGTCCGCGATCTCTTCTTCGTGGCCCGCATCCGAGAGACCGCGCGCTTGGCGGGTGTCCCGCTCGTGTTCGCGCGGACCCCGGAGGAGCTCGAGGCCGCGCTCCTGAAGGCGGCGCGCTTCGTGGTGCTCGACCTCACGGGCGGCTTCGACTACGCGCGCGTCTTCGGGCTGACGGAAGCCGCGAAGGTGCCCGTCCTCGCCTTCACCACCCACGCGCTCGCGCGCGAGACCCAGCCCTGGCACGGGCGCTGCGAGCGCGTCGTCACGAAGGAGACGCTCACGCAGGAGCTGCCCCAGCTCCTGACCGAAGGGATCACGGCATGACGGCCGAAGAGTTCGTCCGCCGGCTCGACGACGAGAACCAGAAGCTCCTCGGGCGGCTCGCCCCCGACGACACGCTCAGGCCCGAGGTCACGGGCGACCTCAGCGTGGTGAACCTCCTCAAGGTCGCGCTGAAGAACGAGATCGAGGCGACGGAGATCGCGGCGCGCTGGCTCGTCACGACCGACGACGTGGAGGTGAAGCTCGCCCTCGCCCGGCAGGTCGGTGACGAGGCCAAGCACTATCGCCTGATCGCCGACCGGCTCAAGGCGCTCGGCTTCGCTCCGACGACCTTCAACCCGCTCGCAAAGGGTTACGGGCCGCTCTTCACGTACCTCGACGGCCTCACGTCGATCGTGGAGCGCATCGCCGCCGGCCAGTTCACGCGCGAGGCGATCGCCATCGTCAAGAACCGCCAGTTCATCACGTTCTGCGAGCACGCGGAGGACCGGGAGACCGCGACGCTCTACCGCGATGTGATCGAGCCCGACGAGCGCCACCATCACGAGCTCGGCCGGAGGCTCCTG
>QHSZ01000280.1 GCA_003220595.1 Candidatus Rokuibacteriota bacterium
CTGGCGCCGGGTGGACCGCAAGGCCGAGGCCCGGGAGGCCGAGCGTCAGCACGCCGGCCGGGCGCTGCACGTGTATCCCGATGAGGACGGCACCGTGAGGATCCGAGGGCGCCTGACCCCCGAGGTCGGCGCCCTGCTCATGCAGGCGCTGGCCGCGGCCCGGGAGGCGGTGTATCCGAAAAACGTTCCCGCGGGAACGTGCGCGCCAGGCGTTTCCCAGGAAACGCCCACGATGGAGCAGCAGCAGGCCGATGCCCTGGCCCTCCTCGCCGAGACCGCGCTCCACCACGGGATCGATCCCGGCGCGCCTGGAGAACGCTACCAGGTCGTGGTCCACGTCGACGCCCCGGTCCTCGCCGACGCCGACCAGGCCGGCCAGTCCGTGCTTGAGGACGGGCTGCGCGTTCCAGCTGGAACGTCCCAACGCCTGGCGTGCGACGCGAGCCGGGTGGTGATGCGGCACGCCCCGGATTGCCGGGTCGTGGAGGTCGGCGCGCGGACCCGCACGATTCCCCCGGCGTTACGGCGAGCGCTCCATCACCGGGACCGGGGCTGCCGCTTCCCGGGCTGTGGCGTGCGGTTCGGCCAGGGGCATCACCTCCGCCACTGGGCGCACGGGGGGCCCACCACGCTCTCGAACCTGGCGCTACTCTGTCGCCGGCACCACCGCGCTGTGCACGAGGAGGGCTACACGCTCGATCGACAAGCGGACGGCGAGCTTCGGTTCCGCCGCCCGGACGGGCGGGTTCTCCCCGAGGTCCCGCTTCCTCATGAAGTGCCCGACGATCCCGTGCACGCCATCAGAGCGCGGCACGAGGCGCAGGGGCTCGTCCTGCACGCGCGGACTGCAACACCGGGTTGGTTGGGGGAGCGCCTTGATCTCGGCTGGGCGATCGACGTCTTGCATCCCCTGGCGCGCTCAGCGGCGCCCATCGAATGGGCATGCAATTGGCCAGCAAGGCATCATTCAATAACCTGATCCACGCGCTGCAGCACCGACGGAGACATCGTGAGCCCAAGCGCCTTCGCCACCTTGAGGTTGATGACCAGCTCCGGGCGCTCGTACGCCTCGATCGGGAGGTCGGCAGGCTTCGCTCCCTTGAGGATCTTGTCCACGTAACGCCCGGCCGCCACGCGCCCGATCTCCCTGATATTCTCGGCGTAGGAAAAGAGCGCGCCGCGTTCGACCCATTCCTTACGATGCCCCGCGACCGGAATTTCCCGCTCGGCGGCCAGGCGAAGGATCAGCGAGTGAAACTTCACGCGCAGGTTCAGCGAGGCGATGAAGACGCCATCCGTCTTGTTCCGCGATAATGGCGCGAAGACCTGCTCCAGCTCCTTTTCTGTTCCCGCGTCGCGCTCGATGGTCGTGATCTTCAGCGCGGAGGCGGCCTGCTGCACTTCACGCCTGAACTGCGGGGCGCCCGGATCGTCCGGATCGGCGAGGACAAGCATTCGATGAAGACCGGGAACGATCTCCTTGAAGAGCTGTACTTCCTTGAGCGGCGCGTTCCCGAGCGCCACGAAGCCGGTCATGTTACCGCCCGGATGGGCCAGGCTTTTCACGATGCCGGCCGCGACGGGATCCGTGACGTGAAGGAAGACGACGGGGATGTCCGTGATCGTGCCGCGGGCAGCCCTGATCGTCTGGTCCTCGAACGCGATGACGAGGTCCGGCCGCGTCCGCGCGAATTCGGCGGCCGTGACGCGGGCTGCGGCCTCGTCGGGCAGGTTGCGGAAGTCGAGCCGGAGGTCCTTGCCTTCTTCGTAGCCCAGCGCCTTGAGCCCGTCGCGCAGGCCGTCGAGCGACGGCGGCACATGGTCGAGGCCCACGTGAAAGAGGGAGATTCGGTAGACCTTGACCGGTGGCTGCGCCTCAGCGGTGAGCGACGCGGCGAGGACGCTGAGAGCAAGCGCGGCCGGGATCGCCACGCGTACGATCGTCATGCCGCGACCTGCCGACTCAGCACAGCGGCGATTTTCCGCCAGCCGTCGATCCTGCGCAACTTGATCGAACGCTAGGCGCTCCACTCCGGGTAGGTCTGCGGCGAGAGCTGGTCGACGTCGCGGCCCGCCCAGTCGTGCTTGGCCATCCGCGGCCACATGCGCTCGCCTGCGGCCTGGAGGCCGCGCAGGATCCTCGCCTCGTCGGCGCCTAGCGCGTCGGCGAGGACGGGGGAGCGGGCGGAGCCGCGGGCGGCGGTGGGGGCGGCGGCGGGTTCGGAATCCACACCCACTGATACGGCGTCTGGATCCCGTCGCCGCGGAGCTCGTAGCGCCCGTGAGGATAGTTGATCACGGTCGGGTAGACGTGCTGGTAGTACACGGGCCGCTCGACGTAGACGGGGTACGCGGGGACCGAGTAGACCGGCGCCGCGTAGACGGGCCGGGCGTAGGCGAAGGGAAAGAAGAGCTGATTGAACACCGCGAAGGAGGCGAGCCCGAGGGCCACGTTCGTCGCGACCCCGCCGCCGGCGTGGGCGCTCGGCGCCGTCACGCCGACAACGAGCACCAGCACGAGGGCGAACGCGACGATCCGCCGCACGGCCTCACCTTCACACTCGCGTCACGGCCTGTCAAGCGGAGGCCGCGTCAGGTCCCGGACGCCCGAACGCGGCGCGTCATCCGACGGCGGCTTGCCCAGGCTCGACGAATGCGGTATCAGCGTGAGTCACGGGCGGAGCAACGCCCGCCGAGGGAGGTCGCCATGCCGCGCCACGTGAAGGTTGCCGCCGCCCAGCTGGGCCCGAACAACGAGGGCACGCCCCGCGAGGAGATCGTGGAGCGGATGCTGGCCCTGCTCGAGCACGCGATTCGGGACGGCATCGAGCTGATCGCCTACCCCGAGATGGCGCTCACGACGTACTTTCCCAAGAGGGTCCGCCCTGACTTCGACCAGTTCTTCGAGACCGAGGTGCCGCCGAAGGCGCTCGAGCCGCTGCTGCGCCGCGCGGCGCAGGCGCGGGTCGCGCTGCACGTGGGCTTCTGCGAGAAGGCCCAGGGCCGGTACTTCAACACCGCGCTCCTGACCGACCGCGACGGCCGCCTCTGCGGCACCTTCCGCAAGATCCACCTGCCGGGCACGAAGGCGCCCGACGGCTTCGCGCAGGTCTACGAGCCCTACTACTTCGCCCACGGCGACACGGGCTACCGGGTCTTCGACGCCGCGGGCGCGCGCGTGGGCATCGCGATCTGCCAGGACCGCCGCTACCCGGAGAGCTACCGCTGTCTGGCGCTCCAGGGCGCCGAGATCATCCTGATCGGCTACAACACGCCGATCTCGGCGCTCGCCCTCGACCTGAACGAGCTCTGCTTGCGCTCTGGCGCCTACGCCAACCTGTGCTTCGTCGTCGGCGTCGCGAAGGCCGGGGTCGAGGACGGGGTGGAGCTGATCGGCGGCTCCTGCATCATCGATCCGCTCGGCCAGGTGCTCGCGCGGGCGGCGACGACCGGCGACGAGCTCGTCCAGGCGCGGGTCGACCTGGACCAGATGCGGCCGGTCCGGAAGCGCTGGAACTTCCTCGGCCGTCGGCAGCCCCAGCACTACGGGCTCGTGCAGCAGCCCGTCACGGAGAAGGAGACCAACCGATGAAGCGGGGAGTCGACACGATCGTCCGCGGCGGCCAGGTCGTGACCGCTTCGGACGTGGTCGAGACGTCGGTGGCGATCACGGGCGACACGATCGTCGCCATCGGACCCGAGGCGCTGCTGCCCGGCGCCGACCGCGTGATCGACGCCCACGGCAAGTACGTGCTGCCCGGGCTCATCGACTGTCACCTCCACGTCGGCCCGGAGTACGACGACTGGACGACGGCGCCGCGCGCCGCGGCCCGGACGGGGCTCACGACGCTCCTGCCCTTCGTCATCTATGACGAGGGCGAGACGCTGCCGCGGGCCTTCGCGAGGCTCCGCGAGGAGGCCGAGGCGCGCTCCGTCCTCGACTTCGGCTTCCACTTCATCCTGAACCACGAGCCGGCGATCCTCGACGGCATCCCCGAGGCCGTGCGCCAGGGCGTGACGTCGTTCAAGCTCTTCATGACCTACAAGAAGCGCGGCAAGCGCATGGTCTCGGACGAGTTCATCGCGAAGACCATGGAGCGGCTCGCCCCGCTCGGCGGCCTCTGCCAGCTCCACTGCGAGAACGGCGACATCCTCTGCTACCTCGAGGACAAGGCGATCGCCGAGGGCCGGACGGCCCCGACGGACTTCCCGCCCACGTGCCCGGACTGGACGGAGGAGGAGGCGATCAACCGGGCGATCCTCATCGCGCGGCTCACGGGCTGTCCGATGTACGTCGTCCACCTCTCGACCAAGCTCGGCCTGGAGCGCATCAAGCGGGCCCAGGCCGAGGGGCAGCGGGTGTGGGCGGAGACCTGTCCCCAGTACCTGCTCCTGACCGACAAGGAGATGGAGCGCTGGGGCCCCTTCGCCAAGATCGGCCCGCCGCTCCGGCCCGCCGACGGGCCGGACCGCCAGGCGCTCTGGACGGGCTCGGAGCTCGGGTTCGTCTCCACGATCGCGAGCGATCATGCGCCTCGCGTGCCGGCCGCGAAGGAGCCCGGGCGGAAGAACATCTTCGTCGACGCCGAGGGGAAGTCCATTCCCTTCGGCGCGCCATCGCTCGAGACGATGGCGCCACTCGTCTACAGCGAGGGCGTCGTCAAGCGGGGCCTCCCGATCACCTGGATGGCCCGCGTCATGTCGGAGAATCCGGCTCGCATCTTCGGTCTCTACCCGCGCAAGGGCGCGATCCGCGTCGGCGCGGACGCGGATCTCACGATCTGGAACCCCGAGGGCGAGTGGACGATCGAGCGCGGCCAGCACCTCGGCATCGCGGGTTTCACGCCCTACGAGGGCTGGGCCGTGCGCGGCAAGCCCTGGATGACCCTGGTGCGCGGCCAGACCGTGCTCAACCCCGACGGCACCCTGGAGCAGAAGCCCGGCTACGGACGCTACCTGCGGCGGGCGGGGCCCAAGGCGCCGCTGGCCGGCGCCGCGCGGTGAGGGGCCTCCCTCAGGCGCCCCGCGCCGGCAGGTATTGCCGGTACCAGGCGAGCGCCGCCTGCATGACCTCGCCGAACGCGGGCTCGAGGTAGACCTCGTAGTGACCATAGCCCTTCAGCATCACGAGCTTCTTCGGCTCGCCCGCGCGCGCGTAGAGCTGGATCGACTCGTCCGGAGGCACCAGCCGGTCGTCGTCCGTCGTGATGAACAGGATCGGCCGCGGCGCGATGCGATCGACGATCCACTCGGGCGAGAACTCCAGCGTCTGGTCGACGTACTCCAGCGGAATCGTGCTGACCGCGGCGGGGTTTCCACGTCGGGCCGCGGCGGCGAGCGTGGCCGACTGCCGATCGGGCAGCAGGATCTCCTCGCGGCCGACGAGCTCCGAGGCGCCCTCGAGGACGCGCTTCACCCGGTCGCGGCGTGCGCGCTCCACGAGGTCGTGCCACTCGTCGGGTCGCCGGACGCTCCGCATCCACCGGGCGCCGCTGCCGATGCCGACCACGCTGACGACGCACTTCACGCGGGCGTCGACGGCCCCGACCCAGACGACGGTGGCGCCACCGTAGCTCGTGCCGTAGATGCCGAGGCGCTCGGAATCGACCTCGGGGAGCGTGCCGAGGAACGTCAGGGCGGCCTGCGCGTCGGCGACGCGGCTGTACGGCGCCAGGCGGCTCCGAGGCCCCTCGCTGTCTCCCCAGCCCTTGTAGTCGAAGGTCAGCACCACGTAGCCGGCCTCGTTCAGGACTCGCGCGTTCTCCGGCAGGTAGAGATCCTTGACGCCGGTGTAGCCGTGACAGAGCACGATGCCCGCCCGCCGGTCTTGCGGCTCGAGGCCCTGGGGACGATACACGTCGCCGACGAGTCGGCATCCCTCGCTGTAGAAGCTGACTGGCGTCTTCACGGTCCCCGATGCTATCACTCGGGGCGCGCGATGGGAGGCCCGACATGACCCAGCATGGCATCGAAGCCGTCCTCGCCCACCTGGCGAAGCTCCCGCCGCCGGGGTCGCTGACGCTCGCGGAGCAGCGGGCGCAGTACGAGCGCGCCGAGCGCGCGTTCCCGATCCCGCCGGAGGTGGCCGTCCGGCACGTGACCGCGCCCGTCGCGCCCGCGGAGTGGCTCGTGCCGCCCTCGGCGCGGGACGACGTCGTCCTGCTCTACCTCCACGGCGGCGGCTACGTCATCGGCTCGCCCCGCTCGCACCGCCATCTCGCCGCGGCCCTGGCCCGGGCCGCCCGCGCCCCCCCGCCGCGGTCGAGGACGCCGTCCTCGCGTACCGCTGGCTCGCGGAGCAGGGGATCAGGCCCGCGCGCCTCGTCATCGCCGGCGACTCCGCCGGGGGCGGCCTCACCGTGGCGACGCTCGTGGCGCTGCGCGAGCGCGGCCTCGCGCTGCCGGCGGCCGGCGTCTGCATCTCGCCCTGGGTCGATCTCACGTGTAGCGCGCCGAGCTACGCGAAGAACGCCGCCGCGGACCCGATCGTGCGGCCCGCCCTCGTCAGCGAGATGGCGCGCGCCTACCTCGCGGGCGCGGATCCGCGGACGCCGCTCGCGTCGCCGCTCTACGCCGACCTGCGCGGCTTGCCGCCGCTCCTGATCCACGTCGGCAGCGACGAGGTGCTGCTCGACGACGCGGCGGGGCTCGCGGAGCGCGCGCGGGCCGCGGGCGTCGACGCGGCCCTCGAGATCGCGCCTCGGATGATCCACGTGTGGCACTGGTTCCTGCCGATGCTGCCCGAGGCGCAGACCGCCGTCGACGCGATCGGCGCGTTCATCGATGCCCGCGTCGGGTGAACGGGGAGGAGGCCGGTGGGCCCGACAGCTCCGGCGCGTCGCCCGCAGCACCGTGGTGGTCGTCGGCGGCCTCTTCGCCCTCCTGATCGTCGTCACCGCGGTCTTCGCCGACGCGCTCGCGCCCCATCCGCCGGACGAGCAGAACTTCGACCTCGTCGAGTCGGCGCCCGGTGGGAAGGCGCTCTTCGGGACGGACCGGTTCGGCCGCGACGTCTTGAGCCGGGTCATCCACGGCTCACGGATCTCGCTCTACGTCGCCCTCGTCTCGATCAGCATCGCCATGGCGATCGGCGGCGCGCTCGGGCTCACCGCCGGGTACGCCGGCGGCGCGTGGGACAACGTCATCAACCGGGTGATGGACGTGTTCTTCAGCATCCCCGGGCTCCTCCTGGCCGTGGGGATCGCGGCGATGCGCGGGCCCGGCGTGAACAGCGCGGTCGTCGCGATCTCGATCGTCTACACGCCGCTCTTCGCGCGCGTCATGCGGGGCCCGGTCCTGGCGGAGC
>QHSZ01000281.1 GCA_003220595.1 Candidatus Rokuibacteriota bacterium
CGATGACGTGCAGGCGCCGGTAGCGCTCGGCGTCGGCGTGAGGCTCGTCGCGCGTGTTGATGATCGAGCGTGACGAGGTCGTGGCGCCCGAGATCTCCTGGCAGATGTGCTGGGCGCGCTGCGAGAGGCAGTAGTGGAAGCTCCGCGGCGTCTGGAGCACCTTGCCCGCACCCGCGAAGATCTGGCGGGTGACGAAGAAGGGAATGAGCGCCTCGGCGAGCCGCTGGAACGACACGTCACGGCTGACCAGATAATTCTCGTGACAGCCGTAGCTGTTGCCCGCGGAGTCGGTGTTGTTCTTGAACAGCAGGATGTTGCCCGAGATCCCGTCCTCGCGCAGGCGCTTCTCGGCCTGGTGCAGGAGGTCCTCGACGATGCGCTCGCCCGCCTTGTCGTGGATGACCAGCTCCGCGACATCGTCGCATTCGGGCGTCGCGTACTCGGGGTGGAACCCGGTGTCCAGATAGAGCCGGGCGCCGTTCTCGAGGAACACATTGGCATTGCGCGCGCCCGGGATCACCTTCTCGAACAGATAGCGCGCGACGTTGTCGGGCGAGAGGCGCCGCTGGCCGTTCAGGGTGCAGGTGAGGCCGTATTCGTTCTCGAGGCCGAAGATGCGGCGCTTCATGAGGCCCTCAGCGTAACACGACCTACCTCGCCGTGCCCAGGAGTTGCCCGAGCGCCTCCATGGGAATGCGCCGGAACTTGCGCCGGACCTTGGTCCGGTCGAGGACCGCGACCTCCAGGTCGCGCTCGCTGAGCGTCTTGTTCTGCGTGACCGTGAGCGCGCGGACCCCGAGCTGGAGCGCCGCGTCGAGGGCGAGGCCTTCCGCGTAGTGGTCCTTGAGGACACGGCGGATCTCGTCGGCCTGCCCGCCCATCGCGGCGTAGTTCCGCTCGTCCTCGATCGTGCCGTCGTAGAGGATGTGGTAGATCTCGTTGCGCGCGCCGTTGTCGTCGCCCACCTCGGCCACGAGCACCTCGACCTCGAACGGCTTGATGTCCTGGGTGAAGATGTTGCCGAGCGCCTGGGAGTACGCGTTCGCGAGCGCCTTCGCCGTCACGTCGCCGCGGCTGTAGGAGTAGCCCTTCACGTCCGCGTGCCGGATCCCCGCGATGCGCAGGTTCTCGAATTCGTTGTACTTGCCCACGCCGGCGAACGCGATCCGGTCGTAGATCTCCGAGATCTTGTGCAGGAGCGTCGAGGGGTTCTCCGCGACCAGCAGGATGCCGTCGCGGTACTCGAGCGTGACGATCGACCGGCCGCGCGCGATGCCCTTGCGCGCGTACTCGGCCTTGTCCTTCATCATCTGCTCGGGGCTGACGTAGTAGGGGAGCGGCATGGCGTCAGTCTCCCGTCGCGTTGCGGGTCCGGTCCGCGAGGATCGCCTCGCAGACGCGCCGCACCTCGTCGTCCGGCACGTCCTGGAACCCGGAGCGCGTGATGGTCTTGACGGACGGGAAGATGCCCCGCACGAGGTCGGGCCCGCCGGTCCCCACGTCCTCGTCGGCCGCGTCGATGAGCGCCTCGAGGGCGACGCGCAGCGCCTCCTCGCGCGTCATGTCGCGCCGCCAGAGCTTCTTCAGCGAGTCGCGGGCGTCCTTCGAGCCCGAGCCCTGTGCGTCGTAGTTCGTCTCCTCGTAGCGGCCGCCCGTGACGTCGTACTTGAAGAGCCGGCCGATCCCCGCCTTCTCGTCGAAGCCCGCGAAGATCGGGACCACGACGAGCCCCTGCATCGCGGCGGGGAGGTTCATGCGGATCATCTGCGAGAGACGGTTGGCCTTGCCCTCGAGCGAGAGGTTGTCCCCCTCGACCTTCTCGTAGTGCTCGAGCTCCGTCTGGAAGAGCTTCGCCATCTCCGTCGCGGGGCCGGCGACGCCCGCGATGCCCACACCGGAGAGCTCGTCGGCCTTGAAGATCTTCTCGAGCCGGCGGCCCGCGACCTGGTAGCCGGCGGTCGCCTGCCGATCCCCCGCCATGATGACCCCGTCCCGGTAGCGGACGGACAGCACGGTGGTGCCGTGCGGGGGCTCGGGCGGCGGCGCGTCCTGCGCCGGGGACGCGGCCCCGGGCATCAGGTGCGGCGCCTCGCGGCGCAGGAGCTCCATGAAGCTCGGGTTCCCGTAGTCGTTGAAGAGGTTCTGCCAGCCGCTCGGCCCTGGCATCTGCGTCACATGCCGGACGCGGCGCGCGAGATGTTACGCAGGAGGTCGGCGGCGGTGGGCGACTCGGTCAGAAGCTGGCGCACGTGCGCCTCCGTGCCGCGCAGCGGCTCGAGCATGAAGATCTTCTTCAGCGGCCCCTCCTTGAGGTCGAAGATCACCGAGTCCCAGCTCGCGGAGACGATCTCCTCCGCGTACCGCTGCAGGCACATGCCGCGGAAGTAGGCGCGCGTGTCCTTCGGCGGGTCGTAGATCGCCTTGGAGATCTCGTCGTCGGTGACGATCCGCTCGACGGCCTCCGCCTCCTCCAGCTTGTAGTAGAGGCCCTTGCCGGGGCGGATGTCGTGGTACTGGAGGTCGATCATCTGCACGCGGGAGTCGTTCCACTCGAGCTCGTGCTTCGCCATGTAGTTCTCGATGAGCTGTCGCTTGATGACCCAGTCGAGCTCGCGGCCGAGCTGGGCCGGATCCTCGGCGAGGCGGTCGAGCGTGGTCTCCCAGCGCGCCAGGACGTCGGTGACCCACGGCTCCTTCTCCCGGTCGCGGTAGTAGCGCTGCGCCAGCGCGAGGAACTCGCGCTGCAGGTCGACGGCGGTGATCGTGCGGCCGTCCTTCAGCCGGATCGTGTCGCGGCAGGTGAGGTCGCGCGAGACCTTCCGGAAGGCGGCGACGGGCCCGTCGACAGAGAGGTCGCGCTCGATGAAGTCGTCCTCGACCATGCTGAGCACGAGCGCCATCGTGCCGACCTTGAGGTAGTTGGCGGTTTCGCTCATGTTCGCGTCGCCGACGATCACGTGCAGGCGGCGGTACTTCTCGGGGTCGGCGTGGGGCTCGTCGCGCGTGTTGATGATCGGACGCGAGTGCATGGTCTCGAGACCGACTTCCGTCTCGAGGAAGTCGGCGCGCTGCGAGATCTGGTAGTCACACGGGTCGGCGTTGTTCTCGGCGCCGACCTTGCCGGCGCCCGTGAAGATCTGGCGGGTCACGAAGAACGGCATCATGTGCTGCACGATCCGCGCGAACGGCACCTTGCGGTCCATCAGGTAGTTCTCGTGGGTGCCGTATGAGTTGCCCTTATTATCGGTGTTGTTCTTGTAGATCAGAATTCGTTGTTCGGGCGGTGAGACCGCTTCCGCTCGCTGGCGCGACAGGTTGAGAATTCGCTCTCCCGCTCTGTCCCAAATCACCAGGTCGCGCGGGTTGGTCGTCTCGGGGCTCGAGTACTCCGGATGCGCGTGATCGACGTAGAAGCGGGCGCCATTGGAAAGAATCAGGTTGATCAGGCGCGACTCTTCCTTGGAGGTGCCCTCCTTCTCCTCCATGTACTCGAAGCCCCGCGCGTCGCGGAGCGGGCTCTCCGCCTCGTAGTCCCACCGGACGCGGGACGACCGGAACGTCTCGTAGGAGTTGATCAGCAACAACGAGGACAGGATCGGGTTGAAGTCCGGCTGGTTCTTGACCGTGATCCCGTACTCGGTTTCGATGCCCATGACTTTCGGGATGGCCATGCGTCCCCCGTCGCGTGAGAACAGAAACCCCTGGCCGGGGGCCAGGGGAGGAACGAAGGGGGGCCGCGGCGCCCCCCTTCCGATCTCGGTTACAGGTACTGGCCGGTGTTGACGACCTTCTCGACGCTGCGCTGTTTTTCTTTGGCCTCGCCCATGAGCGGTTTGACGTAGACGATCCGCTCGCCCTTCTTGCCGGCGATCTTGGCCCAGTCGTCGGGGTTGGTGGTGTTGGGCAGGTCCTCGTTCTCCTTGAACTCCTCGCGGACGGCCGTGGTGAGGTCGTCGGCGGTGAGGCCCTTGGGCCCGCCACCGATGTAGCGCTTGAGGGCCAGCTTCTTGGCCCGGCGCACGACGGACTCGATCATGGCCCCCGAGGCGAAGTCCTTGAAGTAGAGGACCTCCTTGTCGCCGTTGGCGTAGGTGACCTCCAGGAAGCGGTTGTCCTCGGAGAGGCTGTACATGGCCTCCACGGTGCCGGCGATCATCTGGTCGATGGCCGCGGCCACGTCGCCGCGGGCCGTGCTCTCGGCGAAGGGGATGTCGGCCGTGAGGTACTTGCGGAAGATGTCGGCGGCGGCGCCGCGGTCGGGCCGCTCGATCTTGATCTTCACGTCCAGCCGGCCGGGCCGCAGGATGGCCGGGTCGATGAGGTCCTGGCGGTTGGAGGCCCCGATGACGATGACGTTCTTGAGGCCCTCGACGCCGTCGATCTCGGCCAGGAGCTGAGGCACGATGGTGGTCTCGACGTCGGACGAGATGCCGGTGCCGCGGGTGCGGAACAGCGCGTCCATCTCGTCGAAGAAGACGATGACGGGCACGTCCTCGGCGGCCTTTTCCTTGGCCTTGACGAAGATCTCGCGGATCTTGCGCTCGGTCTCGCCGACGTACTTGTTCAAGAGCTCGGGGCCCTTGATGTTGAGGAAGAAGCCCTTGATCTTCTCGCCGCGCTTCTCGGAGATCTTCTCGGCCAGGTTATTGGCCACGGCCTTGGCGATCATGGTCTTGCCGCAGCCGGGCGGGCCGTAGAGCAGCACGCCCTTGGGGGGCGTGAGCTTGTGCTCCTTGTAGTAGTCGGCGTAGAGGTAGGGCAGCTCCACGGCGTCCTTGATGGCCTCGATCTGGTCGCCCA
>QHSZ01000044.1 GCA_003220595.1 Candidatus Rokuibacteriota bacterium
GTCCGCTCCGCGATGTGCGAGAGGGGCAGGAAGGAGAGCTGCTGGTCGCCCGGGCGCGGCTCCGCGATGAAGTCGGAGTACCCGAGCTGGAACAGAATGTTGCGGTGGCTCAGCATGGCCCCCTTGGGCGGGCCCGTGGTGCCGGACGTGTAGACCAGGATCGCCAGGTCCTCGGGCTTCGCGAGCTCGACCATCGAATCGAAGGCGCCGGGATGCTCGCGCTCGTACCGCGCGCCGAGATCGAGCAGCGCCTCGAACCGCATCACCTGGTCGTCCTGGAGGCCGTGCAACCCCTCCATGTCGTAGACGAAGATCTTCACGAGCTGCGGACAGCGGGCGCGGACCTCGAGGATCTTGTCGAGCTGCTCCTCGTTTTCGGCGAAGAAGAAGCGCGTGCCGCTGTCGTTGACGATGTACTCCACCTGCGTCGCCGAATCGGTCGTGTAGATGCCGTTGGTGATCGCGCCGACCGACAAGGCACCCAGGTCGGTGTAGAGCCACTCCGGACAGTTCTCGGCGGCGATGGCGACGACGTCCTTCGGCCGGAGGCCGAGGGCGACGAGCCCCAGGCCGACGTGCCGGGCCTTCTCGCCGTACTCGCGCCAGCTGATGGAGCGCCAGATCCCGAGGCGCTTCTCCCGCATGGCCACCTGGTCGGCGCGCGCCGCCACGACGTGGCAGAAGAGCGTGGGCAGGGTGTCGTGGCCGTGGATCGCGGCCCTCACCGCCACATCTTTTTCCGCTTCCACCGCCGCGTGCCGCGGACGCCGTGGTCCTTGATGCCGAGATAGAACTCCTTGATGTCCGGTTTCTCGAGCAGCCGCGCACAGGTATCTTCCATCACGATGCGCCCGACTTCCAGGACGTAGCCGTAGTCGGCGATGTGCAGCGCCATGTTGGCGTTCTGCTCCACGAGCAGGACGGTCACGTCCCGCTCTCGGTTGATCCGAACGACGATATCGAAGATGTCCTTCACGAGCTTGGGCGCGAGGCCCAGCGACGGCTCGTCCAGCAGCATCATCGTCGGTCGCGCCATCAGGGCGCGGCTGATCGAGAGCATCTGCTGCTCGCCGCCGGACAGCTGGCCGGCGCGCTGCTCGGCGCGCGCTCTCAAGACCGGGAAGTATTCGTACACCATCTCGAGGTCCCGGGCAACGCCGTCGGCGTCCTCCCGGATGTAGGCGCCCATCCGCAGATTTTCCTGGACCGTGAGGAACGGGAAGACCTCGCGCCCCTCCGGCACGTGGCTCAGACCGAGCCGCGTCACCTTGTCCGGATCCAGGCCCTGGATCTCCCGGCCCTGGAACGTCACCGTGCCCTTCTGCGGGTCCATGACGCCGGACACGGTTTTCAGAATCGTCGTCTTGCCGGCGCCGTTGGCGCCGAGGACGGTGACGATGGCGCCCCGCGGCACGGCGAAGCTCACCCCGCGGATGGCGACGATCGGCCCGTAGTACGTCTCGAGGTTCTCGACCTTGAGGAGCGCGTCCGGCATCGGTCAGCCCCCCAGGTACGCCTTGATCACGTCGGGATGGTCCTGCACCTCGCGCGCGGTGCCGAGGGCGATGGGTCGGCCGTAGTTCAGCGCGAGCACGCGGTCGGAGACCGCGCTCACGAGGCTCATGTCGTGCTCGACCATCAGCACGGTGATGCCCAGCAGCGTCCGGATGTCCTGGATCCAGAACGCCATGTCCTCGGTCTCCTCGACGCTGAGCCCGGAGGACGGCTCGTCGAGCAGGAGGAGCTTCGGCTCGGCGCAGAGCGCGCGCGCCATCTCCACCACCTTGCGGACGCCGTAGGGCAGGTTGACGATCAGGCTGTCGCGATACCGCTGCAGATCCAGGAAGTCGATCACCTTCTCCGCCGCCTCGCGATGCTCGATCTCCAGCACCCGCACCCGGGGCAGGAAGAGGAGCTCCTCGACGAAGCGCGAGCGCCGGTGGGCGTGGCGGCCGAGGAGCACGTTCTGCAGCACGGTCGCGTGCTCGAACAGCTCGATGTTCTGGAACGTGCGGGCGATGCCGCGCCGCGGGATCTCGTGCGGCGACACCCGCGTGATGTCCTCCCCGCAGAAGGTCAGGCGGCCGTCGCTCGGGTCGTAGATCCGGCTCACCAGGTTGAAGATGGTCGTCTTCCCGGCGCCGTTCGGGCCGATGATCGTGAACACCTGCCCGGGATCCACCCTGAAGCTCACGCCATCGAGGGCCCGGATGCCGCCGAAGTTGATGGCGAGACGCTCGGCCTCGAAGAACGTCACCGCAGGCGCTCCGATCGCATGTACGACTTCTGGCGCTTGAAGGTCGCGTGCTTGTAGAGCGGGAACGTCGAGAAGAAGAGCGTGATCTTCCGCCAGCGGCCGTAGACGCCGAGCGGCTCGAACAGGATGAAGAGCACGAGGATCAGGCCGAAGATGCCGGGCTCGAGCCCGGGCTGCTTGACGAAGCGGTCGACGAGCGAGAACACCGCGCGGCCAGCCTCCCGCCCGAAGACGGCGAAGACCTGGCCGAGCCACACCGGGACGGCGTCTCGCGCCTGGGAGATCACGACCGGCAGCATCGCGACGAAGACGGCGCCGTAGACGGCGCCGTGCAGGCTGCCGAGACCACCGACCGCCACCATGAGCAGGAACTGGATCGAGAGCAGCACGCTGAAGATGTCGGGCGCGAGGAAGCCGATCTTGTGCGCAAAGAGCGCGCCGGCGACACCCATGAGCCCGGCGGAGTACGCGAACGCCATGGTCTTGTACACGGCGAGGTTGACACCCATCGACTGCGCGGCCACCTCGCTGTCGCGGATGGCGACCCACGCGCGGCCGGTCGGGGACCGCAGCAGGTTAGAGGTGAGCCAGAGGCCGGCGATGAGGAAGGCGAGGCAGAGAAAGTAGAAGCCGACCTCGTGCCCGAGGGGGAGGCCGAAGACGACCGCCTTCTGCACCGGCTTGCCCTTGAGCCCGCCCGTCACCCGGTCCCAGCGCGTGAAGACTTCCTGGATGATGAGCGCGAAGGCCAGGGTCGCGATGGTCAGGTAGACGCCGGTCATGCGCAACGCGGGCAGGCCCACGAGCACGCCGGCCGCCGCGGTCACGGCCGCCGCCAGCGCCACCGCGACGACCCAGGGCACGCCGAGGTCCTGGGCGAAGTAGACGTGCGCGTAGGCGCCGATGCCGAGGAAGGCGGAGTGCCCCAGGCTGACGAGGCCGGTGTAGCCGGCGAGCACCATCAAGGACACGCCGCAGAGGCCGTAGATGAAGACGAGGCTGAGGTCGCCGAGGTACTCGGGCACCAGGCGCGGGAGCACGAGCAGCGCGAGGAAGAGCGCGATGTACGCGTTCCGCTGGACGCGGTCGCGGAAGAGGCCCAGGTCCTGCGCGTAGGACGTCTTGAACGCGAACCGCATGCGGCTCAGACCTTCTTCCGGCCGACGGCCCCGAACATGCCTTGCGGCCGGACCGCGAGCACGAGGAGCAGCACGACGTACGCGGCAACGTCCTTGAATCCCTGCGGCAGGTAGGCGCCGGAGTACAGCTCGATCAGCCCGATGGTGAGGCCTCCGACGAGCGCGCCGGGGATCGACCCGAAGCCGCCCAGGACCGCGGCGGCGAACGCCTTGAGCCCGATGAACCCGAGGTTGGTGTCGATGAGCGACACGGGCGCCAGCAAGACGCCGGCGATGGCGGCCACGCCGGCGGAGATCGCCCAGATCAGCGAGAACATCAGCTTGACCGGAATCCCCATGTAGTACGCGGCTAGCTGGTTCTGCGAGGCGGCCTGCATGGCCACGCCGATCCTCGTGTGGGTGAAGAAGACGTACAGCACGGCGCACAGCAGGACGGTGCCGACGATGATCGACACGTATTCGTGACTGACGCTGACGCCGCCGACCATGGTCGCGCGCGCGCTGAACGGGGTGGGCAGCGTGTAGATCTCCGATCCCCAGGTGATCGACGCGAAGCTCCGGAACACCGCGCCCAGGCCGATGGTCAGCATGACCACGGCGAACTGGGGCTGGCCGAGGACCCGCCGGAGCACCGCCGCATCCAGCAGCGCGCCGAACAGCGCGACGCTCGCGACGGCCAGCGCCACGGCCGTCCAGTAGCCGAAGCCGTGCCACACGATGAACATGTAGCAGGTGAAGGCGCCCAGCATCATGAGGTCGCCCTGGGCGAAGTTCACGAGCTCGGTCGCCTTGTAGATGAGGACGAAGCCGAGGGCGACCAGGCCGTAGATGCAGCCGACGGCCAGGCCGTTCAGCACCAGCTGCAGGATGATGTCCACGGCCCCTCCCCCACCCCGCCCGGGAGCCTGCGCCCGGCCGCCCGGCGTCGCCGCGGGGCCGGAGTGCGCCGGTTATAGCGGGGCGCGGGGCGCCCGTCAACCGCTCTGCTCAGATCTCGGCGGGAGGTGCGGGGCCTATCGTGGGACCGACGGGCGTGGCGGACGGATCAGTGGGATGCGACGCCGCTCCGGGGAGCCGGCGGTGTCAGCGATGTGAGGGCGGCGTCAGCCCGCACTCGGCGATCTTGTTCAGCAGCGTCTTGTAGCTGACCTTGAGGATCCGGGACGCCTCCGCGCGGTTCCAGTGCACGCGGTCGAGCACCTCCACCAGGGCCTGGCGCTCGGCCGCGCGCGCGGCCCGGCGCGCGATCTCCCGCAGGCCCTCCGTGACGGCCGGCGTGGGGGCCGCGGCCGCGGGGGCCTGCCCGTTCCGAGGACGCGCGAGCGAGGCCGCAAACGCCTGCTCACCCTCGGTGAGGACCACCATGCGGCGGATCGCGTTCTCCAGCTCCCTGACGTTGCCCGACCACGGGTGCTCCATGAGGCGCGCCAGCGTCTCGGGCGCCAGCTCCTTGTGCCGCCCGTACTGCGCGTTAAACCGCGCCAGGAACGTCGCCACCAGCAGCGGAATCTCCTCGCGCCGCTCCCGGAGCGGCGGCACATGGATCTCCACCACGTTGAGGCGGTAGTAGAGGTCCTCCCGGAACTCGCCCCGGGCCATCGCCTGCTCCAGGTCCCGATTCGTGGCCGCGATCACGCGCGCGTCGACCTCGATCGCCCCGTTGCCGCCGACACGCGTGAACCGAAAGTCCTGCAGCACGTGCAGCAGCTTGGCCTGCAGCGCCAGCGGCAGCTCCGCGATCTCGTCCAGGTAGACCGTGCCGCTGTTCGCGTACTCGAACTGCCCCGGCTTGCGCCGATGGGCTCCCGTGAACGCCCCCTTCTCGTGGCCGAAGAGCTCGGACTCCAGCAGCTCGCCGGGAATCGCCGCGCAGTTGACCTTCACGAACGGCCCCGCCCGGCGCGCCGAGGCGGCATGGAGCGCCCGGGCGACCAGATCCTTGCCCACGCCGCTCTCCCCACGGATCAACACCGTCGCATCCGTGTCGGCGATGTTCTCGATGACGGTCCGGATCGCCCGCATCTGCGGGCTTCCGTCGAGCCGTGGGGTGTGCTCAACGCGTGTGCGTGAAGGTGCGAGTACGTCTTCGCGGCCCGGACGCGAGGTCGCTGCCTCGACGATGGTTCTCATGCTTGAGAGGGTTCTCATCCTTGAGATGATCTCGCTTTCCGGAAAGCCCACCCGCACATTTCCGTTTCCTCGAGAAAGAAGTATGTCATTCTCGCGCCCTGCTTGTCACGTTGAAACATTCACGTCGCTCCTGCGATGATGGAGTGGTCCCGGAGAGACTGGAGGAGGGCGCCGATGAAGCTCCTCTTGATCGAGGACGACGTGCGCGTCGCGTGGGTGCTCGCCGAGGCTTTCGGGGCCGAGGGCCACGAGACGACCATCCGATACTCGGGAGAGGATGGTCTGGCCTATCTCGCGCGCGAGCGTCCGGACGCGGTGGTGCTCGACGTCCGGCTGCCGGCTATCGACGGCGTCGGGGTGCTCCGGCAGATCAGGGCGACCGATCAGGCGCTCCCGGTCATCATCATGACGGGCTTGGCCACGCTGGGCGAAATCGCCGAGGCTCGTCGTCTCGGCGTCACCGAGATCATCGAGAAGCCCGACGTCCTGAAACACTTCAGCGAGGCGCTGGCTCGCATCGCGAGTCGACGCGAGGATCCGACGTAGCGCCCGCCTTTCAGAGCCCGCTCGCCGCACGCGCTCAACTCGACCTCGCCCCTCGGTTTCGTCCCTCGCGACCGCCTCGACAGAGCCCTTGACTTTGCCCGTGGGCGGCGCCAGATTCCCGGTCAGTCGGGCGTCGAAGCGCTCTGAGGGGGGGTGGGATGCGCGCGGGGTGGGAAGCACCGCTTCGTGTCGATGGAGGGTCCTGACGGTCGGTTCCGATCGGGAGGGGACGAATGGAGCTCAATGTCTTCGAGTACTTCAAGGGCTACGAGAGGACCACACATGGCCCCATGACCCCCGAAGAGCAGGGGGCATCGTACTTCCTCGCGGGCCACATGGGCGAGCGGATCAGCCAGCACGTCGACGGGCACGCCGCCAAGGCCAGGATGTCGCGCCGCAACTTCCTCGGGTCGGCCTCCGGGTTCGCGGCCGCCATGCTGGCGGTGAACAACATCACCGGCATGAAGTTCTTCGAGGTCACCGAGGCCGAGGCGATGGATCCCGCGGCGGCGAAGGAAATCAAGGTCGCCCGGAAGCCGGGGGCCGACTTCATCGTCGACGCCCACACCCACATCTGCTGGCGCAAGGACGGCTACATCCCGGGCGTGAACACCACCGAGCGGGGCATGTGGTTCGTCCAGCTCCTCGACGACCTCGGCAAGGCGATGGGCCTTCCGAACGGGACCAAGGACATGACCGTCGAGAACTTCGGCAAGCTGATCCTCGAGGGGAGCGACACCAGCGTCGCGGTCTTCAACCCCTTCGGCTTCCGGGAGGACTACGGCGGCAAGGACATGATCCCGATCGAGGAGCAGGCGGAGGTCAAGCAGCGCTGGCCCGACCGGACCGTCATGCTCGGCGGTGGCCTGACGCCCAATCAGGGGCGCGGTGAGACGTTGGACCGCCTGCAGATGTTCGTCGAGAAGTACAAGATCTCAGGCCTGAAGCTCTACACGTTCGACTCGACCCCCAAGCGCGGGTGGTGGTTCGACGACCAGAAGCTTGCGTACCCGATCTGGGAGAAGGCCCGCAAGCTCGGGCTCAAGAACATCGGCTGTCACAAGGGCATCCCGTTCGGCCAGTTCATGGCGCGGTACGCCCATGCGGAGGATTTCGACGCGGTCTGCGACGACTTCCCCGACCTCAACTTCATCGCATACCACTCGGCCTGGCCGTATCACAGTGAGTTGGCCGCGCTGAAGGGGTTCAAGCCGCAGCGGAAGAACCTCTACGCCGAGGTCGGCTCGGCGTTCGCGGCGACGGTGACGAGCCGGCCGCTCGAGTGCGCCCACCTGCTCGGGACGCTGCTGCGCGACCTCGGGCCGGACTACGTGATGTGGGGGACCGACTCGGCGCTCTGGGGCAACCCGCAGTGGCAGATCGAGGCGTTCCGGAAGTTCCAGATCCCCGATCAGCTCGTCGAGGGTCACGGGTATCCCAAGCTCACCGACGAGATCAAGGCGAAGGTCTTCGGGTCGAACGCCGCCCGCATCTGGAATCTCAAGAGCATGGCCAGCGTCCCGCCCGCAGAGACGCCTCGGGTCGTGGCGGTGTAGCTCACGAGAGGAGCGGGTGGCCGGTGAGAGCCGGCCACCCGCGTCGTCGCGCGAGAGGAGGAACGCGATGCCTGTGTATGAGTACGAGTGCGCGCCATGCCTCGTCATCTATGAGGTGAGGCACGGGATGAACGACGCACCCCTCGCGACGTGTCCGAAATGCACCGAGCCGGTGAAGCGGATCATCTCGGCGCCGAATCTCAACCGCTACAACTTTTCGAGTCCGACCGAGGCGAAGTACGCGAAGGTCACTCCCCGGGAGGAGATCGCCAAGGAGCGGGAGCTTCAGAAGGTGTACGAGCGGATCTGGCTCCCGCCGCCGGTGAAGCACAGTCCCTGGGAGGAATAGGACGGGGGCGAACCGCCCGGGTCAGGCGGCGGCCGGAAGCTCGATGCCGAGGGCGGCCAGGCGCGGGCGGACCCGCTCGGTGAGGAGCCCGATGCGCGCCAGGTTGTTGACCATCGCGGCGTGCATGTCGCGCCTGAAATACTTCCGGAACACCGCGTCGTCGTTGCTCGCGGCGACGTTCCGCCGGTAGGCCTGGACCTCGCGGATCTGGGCCGGCGAGAAGCCCATGTCGCGATACGCGTCCACCGGGAAGAAGCCCGTCAGGACCTTCTCGATCGCGACACAGGTGAAGTCTTCCATCTCGTGCCGCTCCGACTCGCTCGCCTGCGTCACGACGTCGGGGAGCGCCAGCATGCCGAAGCCCATGTGGCGCGACTCGTCCTGGAGGATGCGCCGGCAGACCTCGCGCAGCAGAGGGTCGCGGGCGCATTCGCCCATCATCTTGAACATGGACACCGCGAACGTCTCGGCGACGAGCTGGAGCGCGATCGTCTTGATGTACCAGCGCGGATCCGTGAGGATGCTGTCGAAGAGGAGCCGCTCGTTCTCCGGCATGGGGTAATGGAGACCGTCGAGCCGCTTCGCCAGATAGCGCTCGAGCACCTCGTTGTGACGGGCCTCGTCCATCACCTGGGTCGCCTGGAAGAACTTCTGGTCGGTGCCGGTGACCGTGTCCACGAGCTGGCTGCAGGCGAGCATGGCCCCCTGCTCGCCGTAGACGAGGACCGAGAGCCGCCACGCGGTGATGCGCCGGTTGAGCTCGACCCGCTCCCGCTCGGACAGCTTCGCCCAGATCGGGCTGCCGTGGATGTCCACCAGCTCGTCGGCCAGCGTCCGCCCATCGTCGGGCTCCGGAGTGTCCCAGGGGATGTCGTGGGAGGCGTTCCACTGGTCCCGCTTGGCCTTCTCGTAGAGGCCGCGCATGTCCTCGGCCTGCACCGAATAGTCGAACTCGAAGACCGTGTCGAGCGAGCTCGAGATCACGCGGCGATCCATGGCGCCTCCCAGGGTCTCGGGTGAATCGGGTGAAACTCTCCAGTTTCCTTCTGAACTATTGAGTTTTTACCACCGCCCGGCGCTCGGCGTCAAGCTACACTCCGGCCCGTGAACACGCGACGGCGGGCGGTCCGGGAGCAGATCCTCCGCGCGGCGGCGGACCTCTTCCGCGAGAAAGGGTACCGCGCCTCGACCCTGGACGGCATCGCCGCCCGGCTCTCCATGTCCAAGGCGACGCTCTACACGTACTTCCGGGCCAAGGAAGAGATGCTGGCCGCGATCTCGCGCGAGACGATCGAGGCGTTCACGCGGGAGCTCGCGCTCGTGCTGCGCTCGAGCCTGCCACCCGACGAGAAGCTCCGCCGCGTGGTCCGGCAGCACGCGCGGTTCGTGATCGCCAACCGGTCGTTCCTGACGGTGTTCTTCAGCGAGGAGGCCAGCCTGCCCGCCCGGTTCGCTCGCCAGCTGGCGGCGCAGAAAGACCGCTACGACAAGGGCGTCGAGTCGGTCGTGGTCGAGGGAATCCGCAGGGGCGTCTTCCGGGAGATGCCGCCACGCCTCGTCGTCTTCGGGCTCCTGGGCATGCTCAACTGGATCTACAAGTGGTACAACCCGGCGGGGCCCTGGGGCGCCGAGGAGGTCTCCGCCGCGTTCCTCGCGCTGGTCGAGGGCGGTCTCCTGCGCGCCGCGCGGCGGGGTCCGCGGCTGGAGTCACGTCTCCACCGTCTCCGCCGCGAGCTGGCGGTGGTCGTGAAGGCGCTCGACGACTGACGGGTCCTCGATGACCGGCCCTCGCGACGCCGACCGCCGGCAGACCACCCCGCTGCTCATCGCGGGGCTGAGTGCGGCCTCCTACCTCTGGATCTCCCCGCTGGGCTCGAGCCTCTGGCTGGACGAAGCCGTGAGCTACTGGGTCGTCAAGGACGGCCTGCTGGAGGCGGTGGATCGCGGGCTTCGCTATCAGTGGTCGCCGGCCTACGACGTGATCCTCTGGCTGGCCGTCGGGCTCGGCGGGGCGCGCGAGATCGCGCTCCGGCTGCCCTCCCTGGTCGGTGCGGCCGGCGCGACGCTCCTGCTCTATCGCCTTGGCCTGCGTCTCCTCGACCGCGAGACGGGCCTGCTCGCCGCCACGGCCTTCGCCTGCCTGATCGGCATCGGCGGCGTGCCGGCCAACGCGCGACCCTACGCGATCGCACTGATGCTCGCCGTCGGCAGCACGCTGGCGCTCGTCCGCTGGCTCGACCGACCCTTCGCCGGAAGCGCGGGCGCCTATGTCGTGCTGGCGGCGCTCACCGTCTATGCGCACTATCTCTTCGCGATCATGCTCGCCGTTCATGTCTTCCACGCCGTCGCGCGGCGACGGCTTCACCGCGCCCCGTCCGCTGCACGTCTCGGCCTCGTGCTCGGAGCACTCGGCGCCCTCCTCCTACCGCTCGGCCCTCGGTTCCTCTCGCTCGTCCGCCGGCGCGAGACCTTGTCCTGGGCGAACGACCCGTCGCTGGCCGGCGTGCTCGCTGTGCTGGCCCTTCCTCTGGGCCTCGCCGGGGTGCTCGCGTGGCGAGGGTCGCGCGGGCGCGGGGCGTCCGTCGATCGGGCCTCGTGTCTGCTCGCCGTGGTCTGGAGCATCCTGCCGCCGCTCACGGTCGCGCTCGTGTCGTGGCTCACGTCGGCCCGGCTGTTCTATCCGCGCTACTATCTCGCCTGGACACCGGGGCTCGCGCTGCTCTCCGGCCTGGCGATCCGGACGCTCCCCGGGGCTCGGTCACGGAGCCTGATCGCGCTGGGCCTCGTCGTCCTCTCGATCGCCGTCTCCCCTCCGTATCGGCGTTCGCGGCAGGATTGGCGCGCGGCGACGCAGGCCGTGCGCTCGGTGACGGAGAGCGCCGACACCCCCATCCTCGTCGGCGCCGGCCTAGTCGAGTCGGCTCAGATCGACTGGCTCGGCCATCCGGAGCGCTCGAGCTACCTGCTCGCGCCCCTGTCGTTCTACCCGGTCCCGGGTCGGCCGATTCCCCTTCCCTACGACCTCGATGTCGGAGCGCGAGGCTATCTCGAGGACCTCGCCGCTGTCGTCCTGGCGCGTGAGCGGCGCTTCATCCTCGTGTCGAACGACGATCGCGTCAGGCAGGTGCCGTACCGGGGATGGTTCGAGAGCCGGCTGGGGGCCGATTTCGACTCGCGCTCACTCGGCCCGTTCGGCGCTATCTCGGTCGTGGTGTTCGAGCGAAGGCGGGCGTCCTGACGTCCTACGCGTCGGGGCTCGAGCCTTCGGGAGCGTCAGTGGCCGGAGCCGGCGGCGGAGCGATCATCTCGACCTCCCACTCGAAGGGCCGCGCGGCGCCGAGCGCCATCGTCACGATCAGCGCGACCGCCAGCGAGGCCCGCACGTGCTGGAGTCGAGCGAGCTTCGTGACGAGGTAGGCGGCGACCGCGAACGCCAGCGCCATCTCCACCCCGAACGTCAGCCTGTCCCAGTGGCGCTGGATGGCGCCGAGATCGACCCGCGTGGCGTAGCCGATGAGCACGAACACGCTCGTCCACACCGTCGCGCCGAGAGCGTCGAGGAGCAGGAATCGCCGAAGCGGCATGCGATTCGCGCCGGCTAGCGGCGCGAGCGCCACGCGCGCGCCCACGACGAACCGGCCGAACACCACCGCGGTGCTCCCCGGGGAATAGCGATTCCTCAGGCGCAGCCTGTTGAGGACGCGGTGGCCTCCGAGTCGGCCCACGCCGTAGCTGATGCTGTCCCCGATGAGCGCGGCGACCACGGCGACGGCGAGACCGAGCACCGGATCGAGGTGGCCCCGGCCGACCAGGCCCCCGAGCGCCAGGAGAATGAGCTCGCCGGGAAGGGGCAGGCCCGCGCAGTCCAGCAGGATGGCGACGAACACGATCGCGTATCCGTAGGCCATCAGGAGGTGCGCGACTGACTCGATGTTCATGACGATTCGATACAAGAGCAAGCACTGGACCAACTCTGTCACTGTGTCGTAAGAATCTAGAATATTTGACTATTATTGATCAGACCCAAGGCGCTGCGAGGCTCGAGGAGCTGGATCTCGATGGGAGGAGGTTGACCAGGCTGATCACCTCTTACCACCGGTAGAAACTGCGCAACCGCGCGGTAATTTCTTGGGCCCTCGCGTTGGGCCTTGCTAAGCTGCGCCCATGAAAAGCCGACTGTGCGCGACCCTCGTGCTGATGCTTCTGGCCACTGGATGCGCGACGAAGGGGCTTCGCAGCGAGTTCGACGACGTCCCGGTCCCGAGGGGCATGACGTACCAGCCGGACCGCTCCGTCGTGATCGAGTCACCCACCATCAAGGCGGGGGAGCTCGTCTACCGGGGACGCCTGGAACCGGAGAGCCTCGGGCTCGCGATGCGGACGCTGCTCGAGTCGAACGGCTGGCGCCACGTCAACACGACCACCTCGGCCAAGGATGGCACCCGGCAGGTCTACGAGAAGGGTGGCAACGCGCTTCAGGTTCGTGTCTACGAGGGTCTCTGGTTCACCTACCTCGCCGTCGGCGTCTCTCAGACCCTCCAGCAGGCGATGAGCCAGACCGAAGAGGGCACGGCCCGAGGGACCGCCGCCGCGGCTTCAAGCCCGGAGCGGGTCACGAATTCCACGATGGCCGGCGTGGACCCTTCGGCCAGCGCCCCCAACACGCGGGAGACGCCGCGCTCCGAACCGTCGTTCGCCCAGCGCGTGAGGGACTTCTTCAACAACCTCTTCCCGAGGTAGGTCACTTCCAGAAATCGTCCGAAGACTGACCCGTCCCTTACCACGGCGACCGGCAGGAACCAGCCAGCCCCGGCGTTCCAAACGGCGAACCGATCATCCAAAGGTGCGGCTGTTCAGATACTTGGAAGGATTTCCGAACTGGTGTCCCGCTTGCAGTCTCCTGTTCTGGCATGCACAGCAAGCGCGTTCTCGTCCTCGGCGATCAGCCCCATATCGAAGACGTGTCGAAGCACTTCGGGGGCTTCTCGCACGGCCACGCCTACGATGTGGTCACCGCCTCGAACAGCGCCCAGGCCGCCTCGGCCTTGCGTCACGGTCGCCCCGACCTGCTCGTGCTCGAGCCACAGATGAAGGGACTCGATGGGCTCGGGTTCCTCAAACGGGTACGCGCCGTCGACCCCAGCCTCCCGGTCATCGTCGTGACGGGAACCCAGGAAAGCCGCACGGCGACCGAGGCGATGCAGGCAGGAGTCTTCGCGTGCATCCCAAAGCCCTGCGACTTCGTGTCGCTCGAGCACCTCGTCGGGCTCGCGTTGTCGGGACGCCTCCAGGTGGGTAAGTCGTGAATGCCGTGTCGGCCCCCGCCCGCGTTGACCATGGGACGAAGCGGATCCTGATCGTCGACGACGATCGGACGGTCTGCGAGATCCTGGTCGAGTTCTTCAAAGCATTCAAGCACGGGCACGCCTACGACCTCGCGACGGCTCGCGACGGCAACGAGGCGATGGGCGCTCTTCGCCGGGAAAAGTTCGATCTCGTCATGCTCGACTTGGGCATGCCACGCATGAGCGGCCTCGACGTGCTGACGCACATGCGGCACGACGCGATCCGCGTCCCCGTGCTCATGCTCACGGGGAACAAGAACACCCACGCCGCGGCCGAGGCGCTGCGCAGCGGCGTCTTCGCCTATATCCCGAAGCCCGTCGATCTGCTGCACCTCGACCACCTCGTGGCCCTCGCCCTCATGAGCACACCGCCGGCGACGGACAGTCGGCCCCAGGCGGCTCAGCAGGAGTCGACGCCTGAGCTGGACGCGCCGGTGACGAACGGCACTGCGGCGCCGGTGGAGAGCGGCACCGCCGCGCCAGTGGAGAACGGCGCTCCGGTTCGACAGCCTGCGATATCGACGAGCCGCCGCGAACGCTGGGCGCCCCAGAGATCCCACAGCTCGGCCGACCACGCACGACCCACGCTGTTCCCGCGGATGGCGAAGAAGTTCCTCTCGCGGTAGATCCCGAAGCACGCACGCCGGCGTTGACACGTCGGGCGCCTCGCTCCACAACATACGCCCATGACCCTTCCGCACGTCGTGATCGTGGGCGGCGGGTTCGGTGGGCTCTACGCCGCGCGCGCGCTGGCCGGCCAGCCCGTGCGGGTCACCCTGCTCGACCGGCGTAACCACCATCTCTTTCAGCCCCTGCTCTACC